>NZ_CAXAPD010000029.1:0-70651 GCF_963970515.1 Pseudomonas sp. RL_5y_Pfl2_73
TTGAGCCGCGCGCGATAAAACGAAGACCCAAGCCTTATCCCATGCTGATGAAAACACGTCGATCAGCCAGGGCCGAGGTCAGGAAGAATGGTCACCCGAAGAAGGTTAAGTAAGTGCCATTCGGGTCGGAGTGATTTGTTTTTATTCACTCCGCCCCCTTTTGTTTCGAGTGGCTGGCGTGATAAACCGAGCTGAGTTAGGTTCTACTCTCCCGGCATGGGCCGGATCAAGGAGCGATGAATGAGTACGATAACGCTGCAGCAACAAGGCGACATCTCCATCTCGGTATCAAATGACGGCTTGGTGGAGGGCTGGGAGATTCGTCTTGTCACAGTCAATGGTGAGGATGCCCTTCGGCGCAAGGGTGACTACGAGTCCAAGGAAGCAGCGGAGAAGGCTGCCTTTGAAATCGCGGCACAGTTCAAGGAGGGACGCTCCTAGTTCAACACCGGCCGCGCGTCTGGCAAGAATGGCGGCCAGGGCGTGCTGATAAATCACCTTGGAATGTTATAGGGAGTTGAAGTGATTGATACAAAAATCGCAGCAAAAGAAGTTGCCTTTTATCTTAGCTATCTTGCGGATATCAAGCGAGAGGTTGTTCTTTTTGAACAGCTATATTGCGTAATCGATAGCGTTTCGGTTCTAAATGCGACAGCACCAGAACAGTTCAAGATTATCAGAAAGTCAATGTTCGTTAGCATCCTTACGCGAATGGCCGCCATGCTTGATAGGCCTGAGTTCGGGAAGCGTGATAATTTTTCGCTTTCATATTTGGCGAAGAAATATCAGCAACACCTAAATGATGAGTTGAATCAGCATCAAGTTGACATAGAAAACAGATTCGAGGCGTTGGGGGCTACGCAATTTAGACACAAGATGATCGCGCATAATGATTACAAGGCCGTTTTCGGGGAAGAGGACTACTCCCATGAAATTGGGGAAGGTGATCTTCCTGAGCTCATAGACTCTATGATTGAGTACTGTCTGCTGCTTCTCGATTCGCTACCCGGCTCGGAGGGGATATCGCTTCAGGCCGTTCCATATGAGCTTCAGCCCGGCAAGGATGGAGTTGAACTTGTAAGAAGGTTGCGAGCTACCATCGATGAGCAGCAAAGTTAGGCTGCTGCCAGCAGCGCCTCAATGATTTTCTGTCCAGCTACTGGAGGCACGGCGTTGCCAGCTATATGCACCGTCAGCTTGTGGCTACCTGGACGCAGGGAACAATCGGGGACACCCACGATATTGATGCTGCTGAGCGTCATCTCGGGTCGACTCTGCCTGTCGTGACTGACCGCTCCTGGCCGAAAGCCGCCAATCAAGAAAATCCCCTATCCCCTCATCAACCCGCCAACCGACTAGCCTCTAACCACCTTCATATTGCCAAGTATCCTCCCAGCATCCTGTCCGGGCGAAAGCCCAAACACCCGCGCCTAATCCCGGCTGAATTGCGTCGCACTCTCGTCGCCCACTTCGAAGGCAGCCACCATAACGCTTTTGGCATTCGCCACCATCAGGGTTCTGGTCTGAAGCAGGCAAACCCGCGTCTGGTACTGCAAGGGGCTCAGGTTGGTGACAGCCTTGAAGTGCCGATGGAATGCCGAGACGCTCATTGAAGCGCGTTTCGCCAATCGCTCAACACCAATGGGCTCGGCGAAGTCGCGGCGGATCCATTGGATTGCCAGGTTGATTCGGGTCATCGCGGTATCCGGCGCGGCGATGTCTCGCAACATCCAGCCATGGAGGCCTTGGAGTACGCGGAAGATAATCTCTCGCTCATAGACGGGGGCCACGGTCTTCGGAGAAGGGTTCGCCCTGAGCATCACCGGGACCGTCATTACTGACCTCCAAGAATGATCAATCCTTAGGCGCGCGACCCGACTACCAGCCCCCTTAGGCTCAAGCCCCCAATGCGCGCTTCACCTCAAACCCTCTCACCGTCACTGATATGAATACCAAGATCGCAACGACCAGCTGCAAGATGCGATTTAAGCGTCAACGCCGGGATTTCGTAATCGCCGTGATTCTGACGCCGAAACGGCAAGGGTTGATCACTAAAAAGCGTATCCAAGCGAGCGGAATAAGCCGTGCAAATGGATTGAAACCGGGCGGTGTCCATCTTGCTGGTCTTATAGATTGGGAAGGCCGGCATGACCGTGAAGCCAGGATAGAAAAGCACCCCATGCTGGATAGGAAATAGCAGGTCATCCAACGCGCCGTTCACCCCTCGGCCACTGTAGTGGGATTCCCAACCGCCCATCGTGACCACCAACATGGCGCGCTTGCCTGTCATGCTGCCTTCGCCGTAGCGATCGCCCCAGTGGCTTTCGCTATGTTCGCCGACACCATAGGCAAACCCGTAAGCGTAGACGCGTTCGATCCAGCCCTTGAGAATCGCGGGCATCGAGAACCACCACAGCGGAAATTGAAAGATGACGGCATCGGCCCAGCGCAATTTGGCCTGCTCTGCCTGGATGTCCGCCGGTTGGTTGTCAGCGGCAAATACACGCTGGGATTCAAGTGCCGGGTTGAAAGGCGTTTCTGCGTCATAACCTGGGGCGTCGTCCGGATCGAGGGATGCTTTCCACCGCATGCCGTAGAGATCTGAGACTTCGACCTCGTGGCCAGCTGTTTCCAGGTGAGTGATCGCAAAATCCTTGAGCGCGCCATTGAGCGAACGAGGTTCGGGGTGGGCGTAGATCAGTAATATTTTCATGAGGGCTCCGCGTTGAATGTGTCCCTCAGCGTAAGCCTGCATCCGCTATGATAGAAATGAATTCCCAAAACACATGGTATTTGCATGCACAATAGCTTGCGTCGTCTGGACCTTAATTTGCTGGTCACATTGGATGCCTTGCTAGCCGAGCAGAATGTGACGCGGGCAGCGCGCCTGCTCAATCTCGCGCAACCGACCGTCAGCCTGCAATTGGGCAGGCTGAGAGATCTTCTTGATGATCCGCTTTTGCTGCCTGGCCCCCGAGGGATGTCGCCCACCGAGCGAGCTCGCGAATTGCAGGGGCCCCTGCGGGACGCGTTGGCCGCGCTGGAAAGCGCACTGAGTCCTGCTGCCGCTTTTGAACCCGGACGGTCCCATCAAACGTGGAAGATCGCTGCCAGCGATTATGCGACGACTGCCTTGGTCTGGCCGTCGCTCTCGCGGCTCAGGCACCTGGCCCCGCACACGCGGTTGGCGCTTATGAATAAACCGACTGTCGACTTTGCCAAGGATCTGGAAAACGGCCTTATCGATCTGGCGCTGCACACCCGCGATGAAGCGCCGCCCAAGTTGCGTCAGCGCTCCTTGATTCACGAACGCTATGTGCTGGCGGCGCGGCGCGGCCATCCCGCGCTGGCAACCAAGCTGTCGCTCAAAGCGTTCTGCGCCCTTGAACATGCGGTCATGTCACCTGATGGCGCCGGCTTCGTTGGCAGTACCGACCACGCGCTGGCAGCTGAAGGTCTGGAACGGCGAGTGGTATTGTCCGTGTCGAATTTCAACTCGCTGGTCTCAGCATTGGTGCACAGCGATTTGGTTGCGGTGGTGCCGCAAAGGCTGGTGAAACATGAGCCGGCGCTTCACGTCCAGGCACCTCCGCTGGCCATTCCCGGGTTTGAAATGCTGATGTTATGGCCCGAGCGACTGCATCGCGATCCTGCCCATATGTGGCTGCGCGACCTTATTGCTTCGACGTTGGAAACAACCGGCGCGCAGAAATAAATGGACCGGCCCATGAAACGATGACGACGCCCCCCTGCCCCGTGTCGCGTTAATAATGTCCAGTTCACTCCAAGGAAGAAGCTAATGTCCTCCGATCCCCTATGGGGGCTATTGAACACCCCGCCTGGAGCCTTTTATGCCATCCACCTCACGTGACGACGCCCGTGCTGAGCGTCGTCTCATCGCCACCCTGACCGAAGCCTGTGAAACCGCCAAAACGGAAATCCCGGGCTTCGCCTGGCTGACCCACACCGTCGACTATCGCGCCTTTCCCCAAAGCCTGCGCGTGATCTGGATTTTCGACAGCCGCGCCAGCCAGGAACACGCCCTCTCAACGGGGGCAGACAAACGCATGCGTGAGCTGACCGCCGCCGCCCTGAACGACGCCGGCGTACACGTCCCCCATATGGCCCGCTGCGTCAGTTTCGACTCCGAAGAAGAATGCCGCCTCCGGCATGGCGGCGACTGGCGCTTGCGCCTGGCCAAGGTACACACGACCAACGCGCCTGCGAGCCATCGATGACCCACTGCCGCGGGCTCATTCTCGATGGCACCCGAGATGACATCCGGACAGGTCATCTTGCAAACTGGAAGTCAGCTCCACCCGGAGTAACGGATTGCTTTCGGCCGAGGCTGTGTAAAAACGTTTTTGAGCACGACAGAAACTCAAAACCGGACTGAAAATCGCGCTTCTACGCGAAATCCACATCTGCTGACGTGCCGATAAATTTCAGGTTTAACGTGGACGCGCACATTTCAATTTTGGCGAAGCGTTTTTACACACTCTGGGCCATTCGCAGTCATTCGATGTGGCGATGAGCCCTGAGACGATTGAGTTATCTAAATCCAGCTTCCTTTACCTCTACTACTATCCCTACCAAAGCGTTGAACGAATCAATATCAAGCGGCCGACTCAGGAAATAACCCTGACCTTCATCGCACGACACTGCTTTGAGCAATTCCAAGTGAGCGGCCGTCTCAACGCCTTCTGCTGTGACGATGAGAGATAATGCACGCCCCAAACCCACGATAGCTTGGATGATGGCAGTGTCGTCCTCGTTCCCCCCCATACGGTTCAAAAAACTGCGGTCTATTTTCAAGCCGTCAAAGGGGAATTCGCGAAGGTAGCTCAGCGAAGAATATCCCGTTCCAAAGTCGTCCATCGATATCCGCACACCGATGCGCTTGAGCGCTCGCATCACCTCAAGTGCGCCTGCGGCACCGTCAAGCATGACACTTTCGGTAATTTCAAACTCCACCCTTGCAGGATCGACTCCAGAGTCGTTAAGCGTTTTCTGAATTCGCTCGACCAGGTTGCCTCGCTTAAATTCAATGGGTGAAAGGTTAACTGAGACAAACAAGTGTTCCGGCCACTGCGCGGCGGAGCGACAAGCGGTACTGATAACCCAGTTACTCAAGGTAAGAATCAGCCCAGCCTCTTCGGCAATTGGGATAAACGTGTCGGGTGGTATTAAGCCGCGCTCAGGATGTTGCCAGCGTACCAGCGCTTCGGCACCGACCATCTGACCGTCAGCTATACGATAGCGTGGCTGGAAATACAGACGTAGTTCACCGTGTTTGATGGCGAAACGCAGGTCGCTTTCCAAACGACGGCGCTCAATGATCCTGGCATTCATATCACCCGCGTAGTAGCGCCAAGTATTACGACCTCCGGCCTTTGCCTCGTAGAGAGCAATATCGGCATAACGAAGCAACTCGGCGGCCTCGACAGCGTCCGTTGGTGCCATCGCGATGCCAATGCTGGTGCTGACGAACACTTCCTGCTCATCGATCGCTATAGGCCGCTCGATGGACTCGATGAGGCGACGACAGAGCGCCTCGACTTGTTCCTGGATGCTCATGTCGGTGAGGATCAGTACAAACTCATCCCCCCCGATGCGAGCGACCAGATCCCCATCGCGCACGCATTCCGCCAGCCGGCTCGATACTTCTTTGAGCACCAAATCACCGGCAGCATGCCCGAGCAAGTCATTGACCGCTTTGAAACGATCAAGGTCCAAGCTGAGCATGATCAG
The DNA here is from genome assembly GCF_963970515.1 of Pseudomonas sp. RL_5y_Pfl2_73. Lineage (NCBI taxonomy): Bacteria > Pseudomonadati > Pseudomonadota > Gammaproteobacteria > Pseudomonadales > Pseudomonadaceae > Pseudomonas > Pseudomonas sp. RL_5y_Pfl2_73. The sequence goes on from NZ_CAXAPD010000029.1 coordinate 5,752, forward strand.
AGGTTGCTCTGCCGTCTTCAGTGCCTTGAGTTTGCCGTCCAGAAACGCCTGAAGACGTCTCCTGTTCGGGAGCCCGGTCAAGGCGTCGTGCTGTGAGAGGAACTCGATTCGCCGACGGGCTTCAACTTCTTCCGTCACATCGGTCGCCGTACCGCGAAAACCTTCACCTGCCATTGCGCGCGCCGAAAGGCGAGTGATGCGCTCCCGACCTTGGGTATCGACGTAGCGGCACTGAGCGCTGATATCCGGCCGACGGTTCGGGATGCTGAGCCACTGGGATAACGTGCCCAATTCGGTGCACAACAGATCGTCGATCACCGCGCCGATCCAAACGTCCCTGGACAGTCCCGTCACGTCTTCAAACCGCTCGGACAAAAAGGTCAGACGCCAGTCAGCATCTATTTCCCATACCCAGTCCGAGCTGGTTTCAACGACGTCACGAAAACGCGCTTCGCTGGTGGCGAGGGCGTCCTGGCTCCTCTGTAGCGATGCATAGCTGGAGTCAAGCACCAGCGCCCCGGCGGTGGTGCGACGCAAAATGGCCCAGGTCATCAGACACACCAACAGCAAGGCAACGCCGATCAATGGCAACCCTAGCCCCAATAGACGCAGGCCTGGCCTGGATGAGTTCCAGCCCAGCGTAACGGCAGCACCGTCATTACCCAATGGCAATAGTGACGTTGCGCCCGCTTCGTCGGCCGTGGCGACATGCAGACGCTCGACTCCAAAATCGTTGCCGATCAGCTCGAGCTTGGTGCGGTTCAAAACATCCACAAAAATCAGCACCGACGGCGACCTGTCATCCGCCACCACCGACGGGTCGGTGCCCGGCGTAATCGCTGCTGCCGCGACGAGGGCGGGTACGCCATTTACATTGATAAAGGCAGTGGTCGGCGTTTCTGTTTCCGCGCCTGCACGAGCCTTATCAAGAATCCCGGCAATGGACTGCTCGAGCCACTCAGAGACTTCAACAGTTTTGAGCTCACCCTTGACCACAGAGTAAACGGTGCGATTGACGTCGTTGACGACAAACAGCCCCTGGAAGCCGAAGTCCTTATAAATCGTTGGTCCGACGTTTTGTCGAACGAAGGCCCAGTCTAGGTCAACTTCGGTATGCAGGTGCTGATAAGCATCACCCCAAAATGCGTAATCCTTGACGGTTGAGCGCAGCGACTTTTCCAGCGATTGCATCGCCTTCTTGGTGTAAAAAGCGCTTTCGACCTCCTCCGTTCGGTCTAAATCATGGGCAAGATAAATAAGTGAAACGCTGGCTAGTAAAAACACACACGCCAACAGGCCCACAAACTTGAAAAGAGAAGCCCGTGCCAGCGACACGCTCGAGCGATTAGAGGGGGTAACGATGGAGGCGAGATTGTTCGGCATAATTTCCTGCTGGCAGCAGATACAAGTAGTTTGCATAACGCTATCGGCTGCGCTGAGGAAACTGTGAGTGCGCTCATTTTTCTGTCGTTGGTGTGAAACACCGATATGGCTAGGTTCTGTACGAAATCCTTTGAAACCGCCGTCACCGCACTGAACACTGATACATCCGGTGATGCTCCAGCAGGAAGTCCACAAACAACCGCACCCGCGCCGGCATTGCCGCCCCCCCTATGAACACCGCATGAATCGGCTCCCGGTCTCCGGGGTTCCAGGCTTCCAGCAGCGGTACCAGATCGCCGCGCTGCAAATCCTCGCTCACGCTGAACTCGCCGATACGCGCAATGCCGGCCCCTACTCGCGCCAGTTGTGCCAGCGCTTCACCACTGCTGCATTCGATGTTGCCGCTGACCTTCAGGGAGAACTCTCGTCCGTCGCGAATGAACGGCCAGTTGGGTTCGGCACGGCGGAAGTTGAAGCGTAGGCAGTTGTGCCGTAGCAGGTCTTCCGGTTCCTGGGGGGTGCCATGGCGCTGCAGATAGTCGGGCGATGCCACCACTACCTGGCCGGTGTCGCCGATCCTGCGCGCGGTCAGCGGGCTGTCGGGCAGATGGCCAAAGCGTACCGCCACGTCGGCCTGGCCGCCGAGAATGTCGACCACTTCGTCGCCGAGGGTGAGGTCGACGACGATGTTCGGGTAACGGGCGCTGAAGGCTGCCACCAAGGGAACGATGGCCAGCCGCCCATGGCCAAGGGCCGCGCTGACCCGCAAGCGGCCCCTGGGTACGCCCTGGTCGGCGATGGCTTCTTCGACCTCGGCCATGTCGGCCAGGATACGCCGGGCGCCGCGCAGGAACGCCTCGCCCTCGGCGGTGAAGGTGATCGCTCGGGTGGTGCGCAGCAACAGGCGGGTGCCAAGGCGTTGTTCGGTACGCGCGATGATCCGACTGACCGCTGAGGGCGTCAGCCCCAATGCACGCGCGGCGGCTGAAAGGCTGCCTTCCTGCGCCACGGTGGCGAACACGCTCATTTCACCTGACCTGCCGTTGAAGTCCATTTGTGCCTCTTACGCAAAGGTGATTGCCAAAAATGCTATCTACCGCCTGAAAAAGTTGGATCGTAGCATTGGCGGCATAGATAAGGAGCCTTCCATGCGTATCAATCCACCACTTGTCGCACTCGCCATTGGTGCCTTTGGCATCGGCGTTACCGAGTTCGCCCCCATGGGCATGTTGCCGGGCATCGCTGCGGATCTCGGCGTTTCCATTCCCGCTGCGGGTCTGTTGGTCAGTGCTTACGCCCTGGGCGTTCTGCTCGGCGCACCGCTGATGACCCTGACCACCGGCAGGATTCCCCGGCGCTATCTGCTGATCGGGCTCATGGCGATTTTCACCCTGGGTAACCTGATGTCAGCCTTGGCGACCGATTACTACAGCCTCATGGTCGCCAGGGTGGTGACCTCACTGAACCACGGTGCGTTCTTTGGCGTTGGCTCGATCGTCGCCGCCAGCGTGGTCGCCCCGCAGAAGCGTGCCGGGGCGGTCGCGGCCATGTTCATGGGCCTGACCCTGGCGACCATCGGCGGCGTGCCGCTGGCCGCCTGGTTTGGCGAACTGTTCGGCTGGCGCACCGCTTTCTGGGGTATTACCGGCCTCGGCGTGGCGACCATGGCCGCGTTGTGGTTCGCCCTGCCCAACCTGCCGGCGCCGCAAGGCGTCGGTGTACTGGCCGAAATTCGGGTACTGGGCCGTGGTCCGGTGCTGGGGGCGTTGGCCCTGACCGTCGTCGGCTCGGGTGCCATGTTTACCGTCTTCACCTACATCGCGCCGATCCTCAGCAGCGAGACCCACGCGTCCACCGCCTACATCACGGCCATGCTGGTGCTGTTCGGTGTGGGGTTGACGCTGGGCAACATGTGGGGCGGCAAAGCCGCCGACCGTTCGATAGATCGCACCCTGATCGTTTCGCTGAGCGTGCTGATTCTTGTCTTGCTGGCGTTCACCGTACTGATGCGTTGGCCGCTGCCGGCCGCCGTGGCCATCCTGATATGGGGTATCGCCAGCTTCGCCCTGGTGCCGCCGCTGCAGATGCGCGTCATGGAAGCGGCCAAGGACGCACCCAACCTGGCCTCGGCGGTGAACATCGGCGCCTTCAACCTCGGCAACGCGATGGGTGCGGCGCTCGGGGGTGCGGTGATCAATGCCGGGCTGGGTTATCCGGCGATCTCCCTGGCCGGGGCGGCAATGGCGGGGTTGGGGCTGCTGATGGTGTTGGCTTTTGCCTGGCGTTCCAGAGCGATTGCGGCTGCGGTGGTGTGAGGATGATGTGAGGGGGCTGTTAGTCGCCATTGAGGCGCTCAAGCAGCCCCTTTGAAATGACAATCAAGCCCTGCGCTTGGCGCAATACTCCAGCATGAGCTGAGTGACCGCTGCGACAATCGTCTGATCCGCATCGGGCGAGGTGAACAGCCGACATTGGGCATCCGGCAAATCCGGCAACCCATGTTCTGCCCCAATGACCGCCAATCCTTGCCCCAACTGACTCAGTGGCATGGGCGCTACCGCGAAGCCTGCCAAGGCCGACGCCCGTAACCCGGCCGTGCTGCTGCACAACATCACTGTGCGTTGGGCGATTCCCGCCTGCGCCAGCCTTGTCAGCGCGACCTCGCGATAAGGGCACGGCTCGGGGAACAGGGCCAGCGGCAACGGCGTGGGTAACCGCGCGACGGGTTGCGCCGACCAGGCCCACACCAGCGGCTCTTGCCATAGCAACAGCCCTGCTTCGCTGGTTTCGCACAGCGAACCGATGACCACCTCCAGATGCCCTTGCTTCATCAGCGCCAGCAACGTACCCGGAATGTTCACCTGCACCTCGATCTCCATCCCGGGGTACTGCGCCGCAAAATCCTGAACAGTGCGCAGTAATCGAGCCTCGACAAAATCTTCGGACACCCCGATCCGCAGCCGTCCATGAAACGGCGTGCGTGTCAGGTCTGTCCAGGCATCACGGTTCAGCGCAAGGATGGTGCGCGCATAAGAGACCAGACGCTCGCCATCGGCCGTCAGTTGCTGGGAACGGGTGGTGCGCGTCAACAGGGGTTTACCAATCTGTTCTTCCAATCGCCGCACGTGGCCGCTGACCGCAGACTGAGTCAGGTGCAACTTCCGGGCGGCGCGGCTGAAGCCGTCTTCATCGACGACCGTGACCAACGTCTTGAGCAGCAGCGCATCGAACATAGTTTTATACGTGATCAATTGAGATGGAATTTACGATTTATATTTCAATTACAACTATGTTGCAATGCTCCCACCTGCCCTGCCTTCCCATTATTCAAGGTGTGTCATGACGACGCTTCTCCATATTCAGTGTTCTCCACGCAAGCAACGTTCGGCTTCCCTTGAAGTCGCGCGCAGCTTCATTGCGCGTTATCAAGCGAACATCCCGGACACCAAAATCATCACCCTCGACCTCTGGAACATGGCGCTGCCGCAATTCGATGAGCTGGCCATGGAGGCCAAATACGCCGGGCTCAATGGCACGCCGTTGACCACCGCACAACAAGAGGCCTGGAACACGTTAGAAGCGTTGGCAAGCCACCTGCACCGTGCGGATGTACTCGTGATGTCCGTACCGCTGTGGAATTTCAGCATTCCGTACAAACTCAAGCACTTCATCGACCTGGTATCGCAGAAAGACATCCTGTTCAGCGTTGACCCGCAACGCGGTCTGGAAGGCATGCTGCACAATAAACTCGCCGTGGTGATGTACGCCCGTGGCCTGGATTTTTCGGCGCAGTCGATCACCCCGGCGGAGCGCTTCGACTTCCAGAAACCCTACGTGGAAGCCTGGCTGAAATTTATCGGCGTCACGGACGTGCATGCGGTGATTGTGGAGAAAACCATCCTGGGGGAAGACGTCGATCGGCACGCGCGTGAGGCGGCGACTCAGCAGGCCAGGGACCTGGCAGACAGTTTTATCAGCCCCTGATGATCAATGAGAGGAAGGCAGAAGATCCGGCGGGCGGGCGTTTGAAGAATTGGCTGGTTGCTCCGTTCAAGTGAAGCCCATGAACTTACGCTTGCCTGACAATATCGACCGAGATCCCCACCGCCACAATCGTGCCTCTGCTCTCAAGCCAGTGCGTGGTGTTGCGGTCCTCGGGTCAGCCCACTCCCGGTCCGTAATCCGTGGCGACGTCATTTCGATGGTCAGTGATCGTGCCTTGCAGAATGTAGACGGTGCCGGGTCTGTCGACAGGGTTGTGAGTCGGCCCGAAGACGCCTCCAGGCTCGAGGGTCACCCGCCTGCCATACCCTCGATCTCAGGCCCCAGGTCAATCGTTGACAGTAACGTCACCGTTACCCCTTTCGTCTCAGGCGCCACCTGTTCGTTGCTCATCGCGCGCTCCCAACTTTACCTGCAGGGCCTGACTAGAAGTAAAGCCCCTTAAAGGTGTGATCCGTTGGAGGACGACCCAGGGTAAAACGTATCCCTGCTTTGAAGTCCACGTCGCCACGAGCATTTGCCAAACAAAGACAATGGACAGCATCCTCAACAGGGAGATAGCGTCAGCCCTTTCAATTCGGGAGCTGCGCCATGGATACCATTGCCAATTATTCAAACGAACATCATCGGCTTTGCGTCATGCAACTGTGGGAAACCGTATTCGGTTACGAAACCGCCCATAATGCCCCCGGCCTGGCTATCGACAAGAAGCTGGCCGTATCCGATGGCCTCTTTTTTGTTGCTCTGGCTGGAGAGGAAGTTGTCGGCACCGTTCTAGCGGGGTACGACGGCCATCGGGGATGGCTGTACTCGGTGGCGGTGCATCCTGCTCATCGTAGAAAAGGATTAGGGGCAAACCTGGTCCGTCATGCTGAGGGCGCGTTGACTGCCCGAGGGTGCATGAAGATCAACCTGCAAATTGTCAGCGCAAATGAGAACGTCAAAACGTTCTATGAATCGCTGGGCTACTCAGTCGAGCCACGCATCAGCATGGGGAAGAAAATCGAATCGAATATCGTGCTGCCTGGCGGACAGTCCTGAGGGCGTGTCCGCCACCGGTTCAGAGTGCATTCCCGCTATACCCCACTTCGCGTCGACCACTACTTTTGACCTGTGCATCAGGTCCTCAATCTGACACCTCCAACTACTGCGCAACCGCAAAACCGAACGTCTGCTCTTGCAGGCTCGTTTTGATCAACGCGGCCAGTTGTTTGATAGCGGGCGTCGGGGTTTCTCCACTGCTGTGAAGCACATAGCCAAGGCTTGGTACGGCCGGCAAGCCGGAAACGACGGCGAGATGACTCGGCAGCCCGATGCGAGTTCGCAGCGTCAAGCCCAAGCCGGCCGCGACGGCCGCCCAGATACTCGCGACGCTGGGGCTGGTCAGGGCGATTCGCCAAGGAATTTGCGCGGCATCCAGTGCCTGAGTGGCAGCGCTACGCAAGACGCAAGGCGCGTCGAACATGATCAATGGCAGCGGTGAGTCAGCCAGGCGGGTCAGTGACGGCATGTCACGGGCCCCGATCCAGTGCATCTGTGTTTCGCCCAGTCGCGTGGCATAGGGCGACGTGTGCCCTGTGTCCCACGTCAGGGCCAAGTCCAGGTCAGCACTTTCGACCAGCGCAAGCAGTTCGAGGTTACGCGCGATTCTGACCTCGAGAGTCACCATTGGGTAAGTCTGGATGAAGCGTCGAAGGATCTCGCTCAGTAAATGTTCCCCAAAGTCTTCTTGAAGCCCGAGGCGAATTGTCCCCGCAGCTTGGCTTTCATGCAGGGTCTGGAAAATACCGTCGTTCAGTTCCAGCAACCGACGGGCATGACTGAGCAGTGATTCACCCACGGGCGTCAAGACTAACCCTCGACCGGATTTGGCCAGTACCGGAGTACCGATTTGCTCCTCAAGTTTCTTCAATTGAGCACTCACGGCAGAAGTCGATCGACCGAGACGATCCGCCGCTTTGGCAAAGCTGTTGAACTCCACGCCAGTGACGAAAGTACGTAATACATCAAGATCGAAGGTCGGTCGGCGCATTGAATAGTCCACTAAATCAGGATGATCCTCCCTATTAAATCTGATATTCGGAACTATCGCGACTTGATAATTTTCCCCCTGTCGCTTTAGCCATAGGAGTCACTGTTATGCCGTTTTCACGTATTTCACTGCACCGGGGGAAGTCCGCCGAGTATTTACAAGCATTGTCCCAAGGGCTGCACGATGCCTTGGTTAATAGCTTCGAGGTGCCGAAGACCGATCGCTTCCAAGCCATCCACCAACATGAAGTGGGTGAGTTGATATTTGATCCCGACTACCTGGGCGGACCGCGTAGCCATGACTTTGTGCTGATCACGATTACCGCTGGCCGCCCTCGAAGCGTCGAGACGAAACAGCGTTTCTACCGCGATCTGGTCGAGAAATTGGGGCGGGCGCCAGGTCTCAATGCAGAGGATGTCATGGTGGTGATCACCACTACGGCCAGCGATGAATGGTCGTTTGGTGGTGGCCGGGGCAATTAGCCTTCAGGTTTATGCAGGGTTCGACGGTCATCGGAGATGGTTGTACTCGGTGGCGATGCATACTGCGCATCGCCCACCCCACCCGCAACAAACTTTATCGCTCAGACAAATCCTGTAATATTTATTGCGAATCACTCTCATACGCATTAGTAATTCAGGATCTGCTCATGTCTACTCGCACCACCCCGCCGCATCACTTCTCCCCTGCCCGCAATCTTCTAGCCATGGCCATCTGCATGGCCACCCTCGCCCCCGCCTACGCCGATGACAACAGCGCCGCACCGCCGGCCACTCTGGAACTAGACGCGACCGAAGTCTCCGGCAGCGGCCAGCTAGGCAGCACCACGGAAGGCACCGAGTCCTACACCACCGGCGCGATGTCGACCGCGACCAAACTCCCGCTGACAATGCGTGAAACCCCACAAGCCGTCACCGTCATTACGCGTCAGCGCATGGATGACCAGGCGATGACCGACATCAACGATGTGGTCAAGGCGACGCCCGGTTTGTTCCTGGACTTTTCCTCCGGTCCTGGCCGGCAGACCTACAAGGCACGCGGTTTTGAAATCGACAACCTGATGTATGACGGCATCCCGAGTGGCTATGACGGCGTTAACGTCGGCTCCCAGCCTAACTTGGCGATGTTTGATCGGGTCGAGGTGGTGCGCGGTGCCACCGGCCTGGTGACGGGTGCAGGCAACCCTTCGGCCGCCATCAACCTGATCCGCAAGCGGCCCTTGGCCGAGCAGCGAGTCACCCTGACCGGTGCCGCCGGCAGTTGGGACGACTACCGTGGCGAGGTCGATGCCTCCAGCCCGCTCAACGACAGTGGCTCGCTGCGCGGCCGGGTCGTGACCTCTTACCAGGACGCCAACAGTTTCATCGACAATGTCGAGGAGGATCATGGCCTGTTCTATGCGGTCACCGAAGCGGACCTGAGCGAAGACACCACCCTGACCCTGGGTTTTTCCCATCAGAAGGACAAGACCAATTACTTCTGGGGCTCTTCGATGATCGGCCAGGACGGCCATCATCTGGACCTGCCACGTTCCTACAATCCGGGGACGGATTGGGAGAACAAGGATCAGGAGATCAACACGGTATTCGCCGAAGTCCGTCATCGCCTGGCCAATGACTGGAACCTTCAGGTCAACGCCAACTACTCCGAACAGAACGCATTGTTCTCCGGTTCTTACCAATCGCGCTGGGACAACAACACGCTGGCCCGCACGGTTTACCAGGCCGACGTCGATGAAAACCAGGCCGGCGTAGACGCTTTTGCCAGTGGGCCCTTCGAAGCGTTCGGGCGCAGCCATGAACTGGTGGTGGGCGCCAGCAAACGCATCTACGACAAGACCACCCACAACTACAGCCCGTACGACACGAACTGGCCGATCAATGGGGGTAAACCGAACTTCGTTCATACCAACAACCAGCGCGACGTCACCACTCAAGATGGCGTCTACCTCACCACACGCCTGAGCCTGGCCGACCCGTTGAAGTTGATCCTCGGCGCACGCCTGGACTGGTACGACTACGACAACCGGGATGGTGACACCGACTACAAGGTCACCCGTAACCTCACCCGTTACGCCGGCTTGATCTACGACCTGGACGACCATCACTCGGTCTACGTCAGCTACAGCGATATCTTCACGCCGCAGAGCTCCAAGGATACTTCTGGTACCCCGGTCAAGCCGATCGTTGGCAAGAACTACGAGGTCGGCATCAAGGGCGAATATTTTGAGGGCGCGCTGAATGCCAGCCTGGCGCTGTTTCGCGTCGACCAGGAAAACCGCGCCGTGCAGATGTTTACCGCAAACTGCCCACAAGCAACCTGCTATGAAGCCTCCGGCGAGATTCGCAGCCAGGGTATCGACTTCGAACTGCAAGGCGCCTTGACCGAAAACTGGCAAGTCGGTGGTGGCTACACCTACGCACGAACGCACACCATCAAGGATGCCGCCAACCCACAGAACGTAAACAAGCAGTTCGACACCGACACGCCGGAGCATCTGTTCAAGCTGACCACCCGCTACCACTTCCAGGGCCCGCTGGAAAAGCTGCGCGTGGGCGGTAACGTCTCCTGGCAGAGCCGCCTGTACAACGACATCCCGCTGGCTGATGGCAGCAAATACCGCCTCGAACAAGGTAGCTACGCGATCACCGACCTGATGGCCGGCTACCGGGTCAGCCAGAACCTGGACCTGCAGGTCAACGCCAACAACATCTTCGATCGCAGGTACTACTCGACCATCGCCAACTCCGTGAGCTACGGCGGTGATTCCTACGGCAGCCCACGCAACATGATGCTGACTGCCAAGTACAGTTTCTAGAAACCGTGGATTTGTCTGGTCCTGAATCGAGTTTATGCCTGTTTCAGGGCCAGCCCCAGCACATGGAACCGTCCCTTTCTCTGTCCAGGCGAACGTCTTGCCAGCGGTTTATGAAAGAAGCGCTCTCAGTTGCGCGGGAACGGCTACAACTTCTTTGGTTTCCGGCGAGACACATACATGAGTGACATTCGCCACAAAAGATAAGGGCCCATTAACAACAAACCCTTCGACCAGAAACGTGAACGAATGAACGCCCAACTTCGCCACGCTGACTTTGATAGACAACTCATCATCCCACGTCAGAGGCATCAGAAACTCCATTGACATGGCGCGTACGGGCGGCAATATCTCAAAGCCCATGAGTGTTCTAAGCCCGGGCGTGCCCAGCCATTCATCGAGCGCTACGTAGATTGCCTCTACTGAAAAATATGAAAATCGCGGTGTGTAAACCACTCCTGCCGGATCACAGTCGCCAAACAAAATAGTTCTACTGACGAAAACCGCCTTAGGCATTGATCTATTTCCCTTTAGTTCTCAGAGCTTTGGTACATATTTTGTCACTCAAGAATGATAATCAAAATGAGCGGTAGAAAGCCGTACTAATACCTGCTTGCTTAGCCGTCGACGCCCAGCAGCCAGATGCGCGAAAACGATGTCATCCGACAAGCCTAAGACCCGTCTCAACCCGTTGAGTAGCGCACCTTTCGCGAAGACCCACGAGCTTATGGCTTCTTCTATCACGCCAGTACGACAAAAATGACTCGATATCCATCGACATGCATATGCAGAGCGTGAAGTGAGTGCAGGTCTGCGGGGCCGGCTTTCACCGGTTCCGTGCATTCATTGTTCCACCGCCCCCTCATACCGCCGCTGAATCCGCTCCAACTCCCCCGAACGCCGCAACTGCTCCAACGCACTGGCCCACGCCGCCACCACTTCATCCTCACTGTCAGGGCTGAAGGCGATGTACAGCGATGAGCGATACAGCTCGATAGGAATCCGTCGCAAGGTGCCCGGCGCGATGTTCAACTGACGGCTGTAATAGGCCACGCCCGCGTCGGTATCGCCGATGATGATGTTGGTGCGCCCGGCGAGCAGCATGCGGTAGAGCAGCTTGCTCTCGGTGGCGCTTTTGTCCAGGTTGTTGAAGCCCAGCGATTGCAGCCTCAGGGGCACCAGGCCGGCGTGGCGCGTAGTGATCTGGGGGGCGTTCAGGAGTTGTTCCAAGGTGTCCAGTGGGGGCGTATTGGCCAACTGATAGGGGTGGATGGACTCTTCCACGATCGGGCCGACCCATTTGTACAACGGCTCGCGCTCCGGCGTGCGAAACATGGAGTACATGATGGTCTTGGGCCGGTTCCTCAGCATCTGACTCGCTCGCATACTCGGCTGCAACAGCACCTTGAAGTCATTCCCGGTCAGCGCCATGATGGCCCGGACGACCTCGGTGATCATGCCGGTGAGCTGGTGGTTTTCCTGGTAGTTGTACGGTGCCCACTCTTCGGTGACGACTTGATACTCCTCGGCCCTGGCATCAACCGTGCCGAGCAATAAGCAGAGCAGCGCTGCAACCGGTGTCAAATGTCTCCACGAGTTCTCCCGCCGGATTGTTCGGTGTTTGTGCATGGGTGTGGCCTGATTCAAGGGGGCCAGGTAAGCATAGCCCCAAACACATGCCCAACAGCTGAGGCAGTCCACATTCCGCCCCTTGGCTCCCCAGGCCTTGGTGTACGCTCAGCGCGAATCGGATATCGGCCCGCGACTAGGCTTAGACGCAGGTCGAGTCAGCGCTCACCGAGATCAATCAGTTGGCGGGGCTCGAATGGAAGGCGTGGTCGCCCTACGGGGTCGACGCCTTCAATGCCCTCGCCCCGCGGCGACAGTTGAGCATTGAAACCCCTGCGCCTGACCGTAAAGCCATCGATGCCATCAACCGCACCCACGATTGGGCGCGCGCTGTTGCAGTACTTCAATGCACTGCTGGAGGCCCATGACTTGAAGTTGTTGGCCATCGCACGCACTTAGATGGATACCAGGCTTTCGCGGCCAGGGCCTGGTCAACACCTTGGAGATCATGGGCAGGCTGGGCATCGTCTACAAATATTGAGCGACCGTTGCACTCGCTGGGGCCAATGCCTTCTTTTGGTTGATGGCTACCGATACTTCCCAACCCACGGATGGATGAACAGATGAAAACCACTATTGATCACCTCGTCATCGTCGCAACGGACCTCAATACCGGCTGCGCGTTCGTGACTGACGCGCTGGGCGTCGACCTTCAACCGGGCGGCGTCCATTCACGCATGGGCACACATAACAGGCTGCTGCACCTTGGCCCCGGACTCTACCTCGAAGTGATTGCCGTGGACCCGTCCGCCATACGTCCGGACCGGGCACGCTGGTTCGGCCTTGATCAATTGGCCCCCCATTCGCCGGCACGCCTGGCGACCTGGGTGGCACGCACTGATGATATCCATACCGCTCGTGATGCCTGCCCTGGCCTTGTCGGGGATGTCGAACCCATGACGAGAGGAACATTGAATTGGCAAATAACCATACCGGCTGATGGAAGCCTTCCCATGGATGGATCAGCCCCCACCCTCATTCAATGGGCGCCTGGGCTTCATCCGGCGGACACGCTCCAGGACAAGGGCTGTTCGTTATTGGCACTGGATGTCTTTCATACGGATCCGGAAAAAATCAAAGCGATCCTGACGGCCATGAACTTTTCCGGCCCGGTTCATCTTCACGCGTTGCAAGCGTCTTCGGCCCCCTATCTGCTTGCGCATATTCAAACCCCCAATGGCCTGAAGACACTGCCGCTTTCCCCCGTGTGACCGTTTTGGGTGGCTGCGCCACCCAACGGGAGCACGCGTCCTCACCACGAATATTCACCTCGCAACCGACGTAAAACGCAGCTATTGGAATTTTCTAATAGTTGCTATCGATACCCGCGCCGTTCTCGTCCTCAGCCTCTCTCTCTAATCTGCCCACCAACGCGATCGATGACGATCGCCGCAGATCAAACCGACCTTATGGAGAGAGAAACGATGAACACCTTCAACCGCACCCTCGCTGTCGCCACCCTGGCATTGGCCACCCTCAGTGCCGAGGCCGCATCGCCTGTCCAGGCCGCTGCCAGCGCGTCTGCTGCCGGCAGCGTGGTCCAGTCCGCCAGCTACATCACCACCCAGGATGGCGTGCAGCTGTATTACAAGGACTGGGGCCCGCGCGATGGTCAGGTCGTGACCTTCAGCCACGGCTGGCCACTGGACTCCGACAGCTGGGAAGGCCAGATGATGTTCCTCGCCTCGAAGGGTTATCGCGTGGTGGCTCATGACCGTCGCGGCCATGGTCGCTCCAGCCAACCTTGGGAAGGCAACGACATGGATCACTACGCCGATGACCTGGCGGCGGTGATTGAAGCGCTGGACCTTAAGGATGTCACGCTGGTGGGCTTCTCGACGGGGGGCGGTGAAGTGGCCCGCTACATTGGCCGTCACGGCACCGCTCGCGTGAAGAAAGCCGTGCTGGTGTCCTCTGTCCCGCCGTTGATGCTCAAGACCGACACCCACCCCGAAGGCTTGCCTATCGAGGTGTTCGATGGCCTGCGCAAGGCGTCCCTGGAGAACCGCTCGCAGTTGTACCTGGACATTGCCTCGGGCCCGTTCTACGGCTACAACCGCAAGGGCGCCAAGCCATCCCAAGGGCTGATCCAGTCGTTCTGGGTGCAGGGCATGCAGGGTGGCAGCAAGAATACCTACGACTCGATCGCGGCATTCTCGGCGACCGACTTTCGCGGTGATTTGAAGAAGTTCGACGTGCCGACCCTGGTGATCCATGGCGATGACGACCAGATCGTGCCTATCGACGCTTCAGGCCGGGCCTCGGCGGCGCTGATCAAGGGCGCCCGACTGATCGTCTACCCTGGCGCGCCGCATGGTTTGACCGAGACGCACAAGGATCGCCTGAACCAGGATCTGCTGACCTTCCTCCAGGAATAAAGCAGGCTTGCCACCAGGCATCCCCTGTGGGAGCGAGCCTGCTCGCGATAGCGGAGTGTCAGTCAGCATCCAGCTCTCTGACACACCGTCATCGCGAGCAGGCTCGCTCCCACAGTTGCTCCAGGATGGGTCATGGGTTCAATGCCGCAACAACTTACGCAACGGAATCTCGTCCTTGCGCACCGGTGACTTGATGACGATGTAGCTGAAGTACTTGGAGATGCCGATGTTCTTGTCCAGCAGGCTTTCCATCACGTCCTGGTAGTCCTGGATGCTGCGGGTCATGAAGCGCACCAGGTAGTCGTAGCCGCCGCTGATGAGGTGGCATTCGAGTACTTCATCCACCAGCCGGATGTTGGATTCGAACTTGGCGAAGTCCTCACGCTTGTGGTCGCTGAGGGTGACTTCGGTGAAGACCGTCACCGAATCGGTAATCTTGGCCAGATTCAAATGGGCCTTGTAGCTGGAAATGTACCCCAACGATTCCAGTCGTTTGACCCGTTGCAGGCATGGGCTGGCGGACAAGCCCACGGCATCGGCCAGGCTGACGTTGGTCATGCGGCCATCTTTTTGAAGCTCTACCAAAATGCTGATGTCGATCCGGTCCAGTTTCGCTAAACCTTCCATCGCATACCTCTTGCCTGCCGTTTGTAAGACAATCTTCTAACAAAATCAGCGTCGTAAGGACAGCTGATGCTGAGCGACCAGATCAGCCATGCTGTTGATACAGTAGTGCGCCGCACAGGGCGCGGGAGACATGTCGGCGTTACGGCAGATCAGGCAGACAGCCCCGACCGACCGTGGGCGGGCGCCGGGGCGGGTCACCTGGAGAATCGTCTCGGCGCTCAGGCCATTGGCCGCCAGCCAATCGTGATCCTGCAACGGGTCGCTCGCCAGCGAAATAAAATCATCAGGCTCGATGCCCAGGCGCTCGCACAACACGCCCCGGTCCTCGGCATCGCGATCCCCTTGTACCAACAACCGATAGAACTTGCGCAGGTAGAGCATCGCACCCGGCGCATCCTCGAACAGCGTCCAACCGGCAGCCGAGCGGGCGAAGCTCATGCCCTCCTCCCAACTGACCTTGAGCTTCCAGCGCTCGGCCAATTGACGGTGGGCGAAACACAGCAAGCCGCTGAAGCCCAATTCGCCGAAACGCGGATATAAGGCTTGCAGCACTTCGTCAAAATCGGCGAGCACCTGTGCTTTGTCCAACGGCTCGCCATGGTTTTCCAGCAGCGGCTGCAACGCCGTCCAGACGCCGGAGTCCCGATCCACCAGGACCTCATCGCAGTCGATCAACAACGCCCGATATTCAGTCAGCCTCATCTGTAAAGCCTCCGATGATGTCCCATCGATCAACGCTCCATTAATCGCCACTGACGCTTGCCCAGGCAAACGTCATGAACGCAGGCATCAGCCGAGGACGCGTGCCAAGGCGCCGTCGAGAATCTGCAACGCTTCGTCGATCTGCGCTTCGCTGGTCACCAGCGGCGCCAGGAAGCGCAAGACGTTGCGGTACACCCCGCACTTGATCACCAGCAAACCGCCGGCCCGGGCTTCGTCGATCAGGCGTTGGTTCAGGTCGGCGTCCGGGGTGCGTGCCTCGTCATGCTTGATCAGTTCGATCGCCAGCATGAAGCCGCTGCCGCGCACGTCGCCGATCTGCGGGTAACGGGTTTGCAGATGCAGCAGGCCCTGGCGCAAGCGCTCACCCAGGACTTCACCACGGGCCAGCAGCTGTTCTTGCTCGTACGCCTCGATCACCGCCAGCGCCGCCGCGCACGACAGCGCATTACCGCCGTACGTACCGCCCAGGCCACCCGGCAGTGGAGCGTCCATGATCTCGGCCTTGCCGACCACACCCGACAACGGCAAGCCACCGGCGAGGCTCTTGGCGACCGTGACCAGGTCCGGCTGGATGCCGGCGTGCTGGAAACCGAACCATTTACCGGTACGACCGAAACCGGTCTGGATTTCATCGAGAATCAACACAATGCCATGCTTTTGCGTCAATGCGCGCAGGCCCTGCAAAAACTCGGCGGGGGCCGAGAGGAAACCGCCATCGCCCTGCACCGGTTCGATGATGATGGCCGCGACCCGCTCAGGTGCCACTTGGGTGGCCAGCAGCTCGTCCAGCGCCTGGAGCGCCATGGCGCTGGTGACACCGCGATAGGCATTCGGATACGGCGTGTGGAAGACCTCCGGGGCGAACGGGCCGAAGTTCTGTTTGTACGGCTGGCTCATGCCGGTCAGCGTGGTGCCGAGCAAGGTCCGGCCATGGAACCCGCCGCGAAAGGCAATCACGGCCGAGCGGTTGGTGTGGGCCCGGGCAATCTTCACTGCGTTTTCCACCGCTTCGGCACCCGAGGTGAAAAATGCCGCTTTATAGGCGTGCTGGCCGCCGATCATTTCGCACAGGCGCTGGGCCAGGTCCAGGTAGGGCTTGTAGGCCACGACCTGGAAACAGGCATGGGAGATCTTCTGCAACTGGGCCTGCACGGCCGCGATGACCTTGGGGTGATTGTGGCCGATGTTCAACACACCGATGCCGCCGACGAAGTCCAGGTAACGCTTGCCGTCCACGTCCCACAATTCCGAGCCCTGGGCCCGATCGATCACCAGCGGGTGCGCGGTGACCAAACCACGTGGCACGAATTGATCACGCTGACGGAGCAGACTTGGGGTTTCTTCGACTTTACTGTTCATTGGCATTTCCCATCGTGAGCCTCGCACCCAGGAAGCGGCTGCGGTGTGTTCACAGGTTAAGCGTTCGACGCGATTGTCTAAGCCGAACTTGGTCGTTGAGAAATTCGGATCGACTGTTTACACCCCGGCAAACAGCAGAATCCTCCAGAAGCATTCCAGCCCCATGGAATCTGCCGCAAGAGGTACCTTGCAACGCAGCGCGATGCTGCTACGCCGGCCCTTTCGACAGATCCTGCTCTGGCGTTGAGGCATGCTAGGGGCTCCTTGATTTCAGGCGAGAAGTGACCCATGGCCCTGCTCTATAAAGCTGACCCGGTACGCGGCGAACACTGGCGGCGCCTGTTCGCCGAACACGCGCCGGATATCGAATGGCGTGCCTGGCCAGACATCGGCGACCCGCGGGATATTCAGTACCTGGCGGCCTGGCAGGCACCGGACGAGCTCGAAACACTGTTGCCCAATCTGCAGGTGCTGTTCGCCTTGTCAGCCGGCGTGGATCAGCTCGACCTTGGCCGCTTGCCAACGACGCTGCCGGTGGTGCGCTTGCTCGACCCCGGCATCAGCCAGGGCATGTGCGAGTACGCCAGTTTCGCCGTGCTCAGCCTGCACCGGGACATGTTGCGCTACCGCCAGCAACAGGCCGAACGGTGCTGGCAAGCGCACCGGCTGGTGCCCGCCGGGCAACGCCGGGTGGGCGTCATGGGCTTGGGTTTGCAGGCTCGGCAGATACTCGCCACCTTGAAGACCTTTGGTTTTGCCTTGTCGGGTTGGGCCCGCAGCGAGCATCGCATCGACGGGGTCGCGTGCTTTGCTGGCGACGAGCAACTGCCGGCGTTTCTCGGTCAATGCGACATTGTGCTGTGCGTCCTGCCGTTGACCGAGCAGACCCGAGGGATCCTCAACCGCCAGCTGTTCCAACACCTGCCCAAGGGCGCAGCGTTGGTCAACATGGGCCGGGGTGGACACCTGATGGAAGCGGACCTGCTTGAAGCCCTTGCCGACGGCCAGCTCAGCGCCGCGGTGCTGGACGTGCTGGAGCAGGAGCCGGCGCCCCCTGCTCATCCATTCTGGAGCCATCCACAGATCCTGCTGACACCGCATATCGCGGCGATGACCCAACCCGAGAGCGCATTTGCCGTGTTGTTGGAGAACATCCGTCGGCATCAACGGGACGAATCGATGCTGGGCCTGGTTGATCGTGAGCGCAGCTACTGATCGCAGCCCTGTAGGAGCAGCCGAAGGCTCGGCCCCGTTCGGACGATCCTTTGATCTTTTGATCTTTCGCTTGGGACTCAATTGCCAGGGAAAAGATCGCAGCCTCGTTGCACTCGGCAGCTCCTACACGGCGCCTGCAGGCAGCTCCATCTTTGCGCTGAACCATGAAATCCGACCCGGTATTTACTGCTGGCCAAGCCTATGATTTGAGCAAGAAATGTGGCCGACAGAGCCGTTGCTTATGGAAGCTACCGAATCGATTTACCGCACTTGCCAGGCCCGGAGGCAGGTGAGATACAAAGACTTTCAGTGCACACATCCATCCGATTTCGTTCCTAATTTTATGGTGATCAGCCATGTCCACTTCGCACCGCCCTACCTACATCTATCGCGCCATGACCGCCACCGACGTGCCTGCGGCCCATGCCTTGTCCGTGCAGTTGAAATGGCCCCATCGCCTGGAAGACTGGGCGATGTTGCAGCGCGTCGCCCAAGGGTTTGTCGTGCAAGACCAGGGCCGTTTGATTGGAACGGCGTTCACCTGCGCCCAAGGGGACTACGCCACCATTGGCCTGGTGATTGTCGACGATGAGTACCAGGGCCAGGGGATCGGTCGCAAGCTGATGGAACTGGCGATCGAAGCGTGCGGCTCGCGGACCGCCATCCTCAATGCGACCCTAGCCGGTGCCCCGCTGTATGCCAGCCAGGGGTTCGTTGATTTTGGGCATATCCAGCAGCATCAAGGGCAAGCGCTGGTACCGGCCCCACTGGAACTGGCCGCCGGCGAGCACTGCCGCGAGCTGAGCGAAGCCGATCACGCCGAGCTGATCGAACTGGCCAATGCCGGGAGCGGGCTGGAGCGGAGCGCTGTACTCAATGACCTGTTCGAGGTCGTTGAACATTCAGTGGGTATCGAGCGCGACGGTCACTTGTGCGCCTTCGCCCTGCTGCGCCCGTTCGGTCGTGGTCGCTGCATTGGCCCGGTCATCGCCCAGAACCTGGAACAGGCCCAGCACTTGATCGCCGTGCTGCTGGCTCAAGTGCCGGACGCATTCGTTCGCATCGACATCCCTTCAAACAGCGGCCTGGCCCCTTGGCTGGAAGAAGCCGGGCTCAAGCAGGTCGACACCGTCGCCCAAATGGCACGAGGCACACCCCCGCAGGCGACCGGTTCGGTTCGGCAGTTTGCGCCGGTGACCCAGGCCATTGGCTGAAAACCCACACGCCCCTCAACGCTTCCCTGGAGAATCACCTTCATGCTCGAACCCACCGCAGTGCTGTTGGCACACGCCGATGGCAGCCTTGCCTCAACCCCATTCACCCCGGGTTCACTGGGCGCCAACGATCCGTTCGACCGACTCATCGCCTATGCCGGCGCCGATGGCATGGCTGCCGGCGTGGTCCGGGTGAACGGGCTGTTCAGCGTCGATGAATACCCTTTCAGTGAGACGGTCGTGGTGCATGCCGGCGCAATAACGCTGCGCAGCCCGGGGCAGACGCTGCAGCTCAAGCCGGGTGAAAGCGCGGTGATCGGTCGGGGGTCGTCGCTGGAGGTCGAGGCGCAACCCGGCTCGCTCTGGGCCTTCTGTGCCGATACCCTGCGCATCGAAGCAAACCTTCCCGGGCTGACGGCACTCCCCACCCACACCCTGCTTTCGCCTTCCGCAGCACCCGATGACGCGATCCTGCTCAGCCCGCCGCCGCAATGTCGTTCGCACAACCTGTTCGTCGAGCAAGCGAGCAACCTGCGCATCGGTATCTGGGACTCGACGCCCTACACCCGCAAGTCACGACCGCACAAACTGCATGAACTGATGCACCTGCTCGAAGGCAGCGTCACCTTGCAGGCAGCCGATGGCAGCGACTTGACGGTCAACACCGGCGATACGGTATTCGTCCCGCTGAATGCCCCGTGCGCCTGGCAAAGCAGCGTTTATGTGCGCAAGGTGTACGTCGTCAAGTAATCCGGTGTACGGCAGCTCCACCGCTATCGCGAGCAGGCTCGCTCCCACAGGGGATTGGTGGTGGATGTGAAGTCTGCGGCCAACCGAGAACCCAATGTGGGAGCAAGCTTGCTCGCGATGGCGGCGGCACAGCCAACATCATCGCAAGCTGGTCCACCGCTATCGCGAGCAAGCTCGCTCCCACAAGGGGTTGTGGTGGGGGGTGGCAGATCAGCCAAAAAAAAGCCCGCAGTGTGAGCGGGCAAAAGGTGTCGCAGGTCAGGTCAAGCCTCAGAGCATCGCGGCGATGGCCCGGCCAACGTCCTGGGTCGAGCCTTGTCCACCCAGGTCGGGGGTGATGGGGCCTTCGGCGATCACCTGTTCGATGGCCTTGAGAATCCCATCATGGGCCGCGCGGTAGCGCTCATCGCCGTTACCCAGGAAATCGAGCATCAAAGCGCCGGACCAGATCATCGCGATCGGGTTGGCGATGTTCTGCCCATAAATATCGGGCGCCGAGCCATGCACCGGTTCGAACAGCGACGGGTAGCGGCGCTCCGGATCGAGGTTGGCCGACGGTGCGATGCCGATGGTGCCGGCGCAGGCCGGGCCCAGGTCGGAGAGGATGTCGCCGAACAGGTTCGACGCCACCACCACATCAAACCGGTCGGGCTGCAATACAAAGCGGGCGCAGAGGATGTCGATGTGCTGCTTGTCCCACTTCACGTCCGGGTACTGCTCGGCCATCAATGCCGTGCGCTCGTCCCAATACGGCATGCTGATGGAGATGCCGTTGGACTTGGTTGCCGCCGTCAGGCGTTTGCGCGGTCGGGTCTGGGCCAGGTCGAAGGCGAACTTCAGGATTCGGTCGACGCCTCGGCGGGTGAACACCGACTCCTGCAGCACGAACTCATGCTCGGTGCCTTCGAACATCTTGCCGCCGACCGACGAATACTCGCCCTCGGTGTTCTCGCGGATCACCACGAAGTCAATGTCCCCCGCCTTGCGCCCGGCCAACGGACACGGCACCCCCGGAAACAGCCGCACCGGGCGGATGTTCACGTACTGGTCGAAGTCGCGGCGGAACTTGAGCAACGAGCCCCACAGGGAAACATGATCCGGCACCTTGTCCGGCCAACCCACGGCGCCGAAGTAGATCGCGTCGAAGCCCTTGAGTTGCTCGAACCAGTCGGCGGGCATCATCTGCCCGTGCTCCAGGTAGTAATCGCAATGGGCCCATTCGAGCACTTGGATGTCCAGCGACAACTGCCACTTTTTTGCGGCTTGCTCCAGTACTCGCAGCCCTTCAGGCAATACTTCCTTGCCGATGCCATCGCCGGCAATGGCAGCGATTCGAAATGGTTTGCTCATCAATCGTGGCTCCCGGGTGTCTGTTCAAATGACGGTCGCATCACAGCCCACCGATGTGGAAGGCTTTGACTTCAAGGTATTCGTCCAGGCCGTACTTGCTGCCTTCGCGCCCCAGGCCCGACTGCTTGATGCCGCCGAAGGGCGCGACTTCCATGGAGATAAGCCCGGTATTGAGCCCGACCATGCCGAACTCCAGCGCCTCGCCGAAACGCCATGAGCGGCGCAGGTCCTGGGTGAAGTAATAAGCGCCCAGGCCATACGGCGTGGCATTGGCCAGGGCCAGGGCCTGCTCTTCAGTAGTAAAGCGCATCAGCGGCGCCACCGGGCCAAAGGTTTCTTCATTGGCCAGCAACATCCCGGCGTGGGCCTCGCCCAATACCGTTGGCTGGACAAACTGACTGTCGCCCTCGGGAACACCGCCACAGAGCAGGCGGGCGCCCTGGCTCAACGCATCGTCGATGTGCCGGGCGACTTTGTTCACCGCCGCGAGGTTGATCAGCGGGCCGATCATCACGTCAACCTCCAGCCCATTGCCGACCTTGAGCTTGCCCACCTCTTCCACCAGCCGTGCGGCGAAGCGTTCGTAGATACCGTCCTGCACCAGGATGCGGTTGGCGCAGACGCAGGTCTGGCCGGCGTTGCGAAACTTGCTGAGCATGATGCCGGCCACGGCCTGTTCCAGGTCCGCATCGTCAAACACGATGAACGGCGCGTTGCCGCCCAGCTCCAGGCTCAAGCGCTTGATGTGCTCGGCGCTCTGGCGCATCAGCAGGCGCCCGACCGCCGTCGAACCGGTAAAGGAAATCTTGCGCACCGTCGGGTTGCCGGTCAGTTCTTCGCCGATACCGGCGGGCATACCCGTCACGACATTGAATACCCCGGCCGGAATCCCGACCCGCTCGGCCAGCACCGCCAGGGCCAGGGCTGACAAGGGGGTCAGGTCCGAGGGTTTGACAATGACCGGGCAGCCCGCCGCCAGGGCCGGTGCGCACTTGCGGGTGATCATTGCATTAGGGAAATTCCATGGGGTGATGGCTGCGCAGACACCCACCGGTTGCTTGAGCGTGAGCAGGCGTCGGTCGCCGCTGGGCGCCGGGATGGTTTCGCCATAGACCCGCCGAGCCTCTTCGGCAAACCATTTGGCGAAACCGGCCCCGTAGCGGATTTCGCCTTTGGCCTCGTTCAACGGCTTGCCCTGTTCACAGGTCATGATCAGCGCGAGGTCGTCGAGGTTGTCCATCATGGCTTGATACCAGCGCTCCAACAGCGCTGCCCTTTCGGCCGCCGGACGCGCGCGCCACGCCGGCCAGGCCCGTTCGGCGGCCTCGATGGCGCGCCGGGTTTCCACGCCTTGCATGGCCGGTACACGGGCGAGTACCTGGCCGGTGGCCGGGTCGATGACGTCAAGGGTGGCGGCGTTGTCGGCGCCGATCCACTGACCGTCGACGTAAGCGAGTTCTGCCAACAGGCTGGGGTCTTTCAATTGATTCTTGAGCATGGTCGCGTCCTGTTCCGAGGTGATTCCAGTCTAAGGAGATGCCACGGGGCAGGATGCTGAAAGCGGGGTTTGGGCAGTGTTGGATGCTGAAATTTGCTGCGAGGCAGCAGGCTCTACCGAGTGGTTCAGCCCACGCCAGGCCCCTGTGGGAGCGAGCTTGCTCCCACAGGGGGCTGTGTGTGGCTTGGGGCCGGTTAGATTTTAAGGGAGCCGAGCAACCCTTCCAGAAACCGCTCCCCCGCCTCCATCTGGCTGATCTCGATGAACTCATCAGGCTTGTGCGCCTGTTCGATCGAGCCTGGGCCGCAGACCACCACGGGTACATCCAGGCGCTGCTTGAACAGGCCGCCCTCGGTGCCGAAGGAGACCTTGGCAGTGCCGGTATCCGGGGTGGCAAAGTTTTTCAGGAAGCGTACGGCTTCGACGCTCGGATGAGTGTCGAGGCCCGGATAGACGTTGAGGGTTTCGATCTCGATGTCCGCGACGCTGGAGAGTTTTTTCGCCTCGCACACGATCACCTCGGCGCGCTCGCGCAGTTGCTCCAGGAACAGGTCCAGATCGTCGTCCGGCAAATTGCGCACTTCGAAATCCAGGGTGCACAGGTTCGGCACGATGTTCAGTGCCTTGCCGCCGACAATCTGCCCGACATGCACGGTGCTGTAGGACACGTCGTAATCCGCATCCTGGGCGCCTTGCTCCTGCAATTGCTGCTGGCTCTGGCGCAACGCCGCGATGAAATCGCAGGCCACGTGAATCGCATTGACCGAGCGCGGCGCCAGCGATGAGTGCGCTTCCAGGCCGCGACAGTAGGTGCGATAGGAACCCTTGCCCTTGTGGCCGAGCACAAATTGCATGTTGGTCGGCTCGCCGATCACACACAGGAACGGTCGCACCGGCGCCAGGTGCAGCACGTCGAGCAAGCGCCGCACCCCCACGCAACCGATCTCTTCGTCGTGGGAAAGCGCCAGTTGCAATGGCCGGTTCAACGAATGGTCGGCGGCATCGAGCATGGCGTCGATGGCCAGCGCAATGAAACCTTTCATGTCACAACTGCCGCGCCCGTAGACCCGCCCATCGCGCACGGTCGCCTGGAACGCCGGAACGGTCCAGGCCTGCCCCGCCGCCGGCACCACGTCGGTGTGGCCGGACAGCAGGACCCCGGGCAAGTCACGCGGGCCGGTGCTGGCGAAGAGGTTGGCCTTCTTGCCGCTCTCATCCTTGACGATCAGCGACTCGATGCCCTTGCTCAGCAACAGCTCGCGCACGCACTCGATCAGGGCCAGGTTCGATTCTGAAGAGACCGTTTCAAACGCTAGCAGGCGTTCGAAAATGGCTAGCACGCGGGGTTTCATGAGGCCTTGCTCCGTTGCTCGGCACAAAGGGCGAACCGGCGGATGGAAAACGGCTCGATGAAGGTTCGAGTGCTGCCGGTGCTGATCAGTTCAGCCATGACATCGCCAACGCCCGGACCGAGCTGGAAGCCATGGCCGCTGAAGCCGAACGCATAGTACAAGCCATCGACGTTGCCACTGGGGCCCATCACCGGCAGGGAATCGGGCAGGTAGCCTTCGATGCCGCTCCACACGCGGATGATGTTGAGATTGCCAACGCCCGGCAGCAGCCGACGCATCTGGTCCAATTGATTGAGAATGCTGCGCGGCTCGACATAGGCCCGGCGGTTGAGCATGTCCGGCTTGCTGCGATAGCCGCCGCCGATGACGATATTGCCCCGGGGAATCTGGCGGAAATAAATCACTTCTTCAGGAATCTTGGTGTACACGCCGATCACCGTCGGCAAGGCATACGGCACCGGTTCGGTGACGGCCATTTGCGGGCCGTTGGTCTCCAGCGGCACCGGCTCGCCGAATTGCGCCGAGAGTTTCTGGCCCCAGGCGCCTGCGGTAATCAACAGTTGCGCAGCGCTGAACTGGCGACCATCGGTGGTGCTGATGCTGAACCCGTCACCGACCTTCTGCACCTGGGCCACCTCGGTGCGTTCCTCGATGCGTGCCCCGAGCCGCCGAGCCGCCCGAGCAAATGCCGGGGCTGCCAGACGCGGGTTGGCGTGACCGTCGTGAGGCGCATAGGAGCCGCCCTTGACGTCCTTGCCCAGAAACGGAAAACGCGCGTGCAGTTCGCTGCCGCGATAGATCTTCAAGTCCAGTTGCGCCGCTTCGGGGGCGGCCGCATAAGCCTCGAGTTCGGGAATTTCATCCTCGCGATAACACACGCGCATGTGCCCGCTGGCGATGAACTCCAAGTCGTCGTCGATCAGCTCCGGCAGGCGTTTCCACAGCGCCCAGGAGCGGTTCGCCAGTTCCAGTTGGCCGAGAAAACGCCCCTGGCGCCGCACGTTGCCGAAGTTCACGCCGCTGGCGTACTGGCCGATCTGGTCACGCTCGAGCAGGATCACCGACTGCCCCCGTTGGCGCAGGAAAAACGCCGCCGCCGAGCCCATTAGGCCGCCGCCGACAATCACCACATCGGCTTTATTGACCGTCATGGCGTCACCTCCCGTGTGAGCATTGAAAGTGGTTTGACGGGGGCCTGGCCGCGCTGGCGCCCCACCTCCTGCACCTGGACACCCGCTGCTGCAGCAATCACTTCGGCCCCAGCCTGGGAGCAATAACGGCCCTGGCAGCGGCCCATGCCGACCCGACTGAACGCCTTGGCCCGGTTGACTTCACAGGCGCCCTTTTCGCTGACGGTGCGGCGCAGTTCGCCGGCGCTGATCATCTCGCAGCGACAGACGATGGCTTCGTCCGGCAAGGCCTTGGCTTGTGCCGCTGGCCAGGGAAACGCCTGGGCCAGGCCGAGGCGAAACGCGTCCATCACCTTGAGCGCCTGGCGCTGCTCGGCGACCCGCGCGGCGTCCACCGGCTGCTGCAAATCGCCGAGCAACGCCAAGGCGACCAGGCGCCCGGCATGCTCGGCAGCGTCAGCGCCACGGATCTTCGAACCATCCCCGGCGGCGTAGACACCACTGACCGAGGTCCGTCCCTCTTCGTCCGTGTCCAGCAGCCATTGGCTGGAGGCCTCGTCAAAGCGCAGGCGGCAGCCCGCCAGGTCGGCCAGTTGGGTTTCCGGGCGCAAGTGATAACCCAGCGCCACCGCGTCGCACGCCACCGTCAAGGTTTCCCCGCTCGCGGTACGGACCCGCACACCGCTGACACCGGTGCTCGCCTCTCCCAGAATCTGCAGCGGCGAAATACCCAGGTGCACGGCAATCTTCGCCCGATACAACTGCGCCAACAGTTTCATGCCGGTGAACAGCAAACCCGGGCGCGCCATGAGTTTGGGCAAGGCTTTGATGCGCTGGCCCAGCGGCGATGTATCGAGCACCGCCGCGACGTTGGCGCCGGCCTTGAGGTATTGGCTGGCGACCAGATACAGCAACGGCCCGCTGCCCATGAACACCACACGGTGGCCGATGGAAACCGCCTGGGCCTTCAAGGCGATCTGTGCCCCACCGAGGCTGTAGGTGCCGCCCAGTTGCCAGCCCTCGATGGGCATCAGGCGGTCGGTGGCGCCGGTGCACAGGATCAGCGCGTCGTAATCCACCGTCGTGTGCTGGCCCTGGCTGACGCAGCACAATTGCCCGGGTGTCAGGTTCCACACCAGGGTGTCCGGGCGGTAGTCGAGCTGCGGGCGCAAGCGGTCGAAGCTTTCGTGCAGGTCACGGGCCTTGTCCGCCTCGGTGCCGTACAGCGTGGCGTAGTTGCGCGTGAACCCTTCGGGCTGGCGCCGGTAGATCTGCCCGCCATCGCGACGATTTTCGTCGAGCAGGATCGGCTTGAAGCCCGCTGCGACCAGGGTCTGCGCGCAACGGATACCCGCCGGTCCAGCGCCTACAATGACTATCCGCGCAGCGGCCATATCGCCTCCGGTTGTTGAGTAATGATGTCCAGCCCTTCGCGTACTTCATTGGAGCAGGCCCGCAGGCGCTCGCCGCTGCGGGTCCAGACCCAGCAATCCTGGCAGGCGCCCATCAGGCAGAAACCGGCCCGGCTGCCCGGATCGAATTCCGACTGGCGCAACGCCGGGCCGTGGGTCAGCAAGGCGACCATCAGCGTGTCGCCCTGCAACGCCTCGACCGGGACGCCATCGACTTTCAATTTGACGACGGGCCGGCCCTGTTCGGCCAGCCTCACGAAACGCGCGCTCATGCGTAGGCTCCCACGATCATGCTGTTTGAATCCTGTTGGCGCTTGAGCAGCTCGGCACTGTCGTGATGACAGAGCACCTCGCTGCCGCCGTCGATGATCCGCCGGGGCGGCGCGGTGTGGTTGCACAGGCCATCGACCCGCACCGGGCAGCGATTGAGGAAGGTGCACAGCTGCGGCACCTCGGCGCGCGCGCCCAACGCCGGCAGCGTGCCGCACGTCGTGGTGCCACAACTTTCCAGCCAGCCCTGGCGCAACTCCGGCACCGAGTGGATCAACAGGTCGGTGTAGGGATGGAACGGCGCCTGGGCGAACGATTGCCGGCTGCCCTCTTGAATCTTGTGGCCGCTGTACATCACCACGATGTCGTCGCACAGCGCCCGCACCGTGGAGATGTCGTGGCTGATGAACAGGTAGGACACCCCCAGCTGCTGGCGCAGGTCGCGCAGCAGTTCAAGGATCGCCGCGCCGACCACCGTGTCCAGCGCCGAGGTCACTTCATCGCACAGGATCAGGTCCGGCTTGGCCGCCAGCGCCCGGGCCAGGTTGACCCGCTGTTTCTGTCCGCCGGAGAGTTCGCTCGGGCGGCGCTCGGCCATGTCCCGTGGCAGACGCACCAGGTCGAGCAATTCGCCGATACGCTCACGCAGCGCCGCACCCTTGAGGCCGAAATACATCTTCAGCGGCCGGCTCAGGATGGTGCTGATGCTGTGCATCGGGTTGAGCGCGGTGTCGGCATTCTGGAACACCATTTGAATGCGGCGGAACTGTTCGTCCGTGCGTTCGGACAGGCTGCCGCCCAATGGCTGACCGTCAAACGTCAGCCCGCCCAGGGCCGGGGTCAGCAGCCCGGCCACCACCCGCGCCAGGGTCGATTTGCCCGAGCCCGACTCACCGATCACCCCAATGGCCTGGCCCCTGCGCACGGTCAGGTCGATGTCTTCGAGCACCCGGATCGCCGGCATGCCGTGCTGGTTCTTGTTGCCGTAGCCAGCGGTCAGGCCCTTGATGGTCAGCAGCGGCGTGTCTTCGGCCACGCCACAGGGCGGGCGAATGGTGGTGTCCGGCCGTGCCGCCGCCAGCAGGCTGCGGGTGTAGGCATGAGCCGGGCCCTTGAGCAGCGGCGCGGTGGCGCTCTGTTCGAAGATCTGCCCGCCGTTGAGCACCACGATCTGGTCGGCCATCTGCGCCACGACGGCCAGGTCGTGGGACACGTAGACCGCCGTCGCGCCGCGTTCGCGTACCACCCGCTTGAACGCACGCAACACGTCGATCTGGGTGGTCACATCGAGGGCCGTGGTCGGCTCATCGAGCACCACCAGCAGCGGATCGCTGATCAGCGCCATGGCCGCCATCACCCGCTGCAGTTGCCCGCCGGACACTTGATGGGGATAGCGTTGACCGATGCCTTCGGGGTTGGGCAGCGCCAGGTCGCGGAACAGTTCGATGGCCTTGGCTTCGAGCACGGCCCGGCTGCCCAGGCCATGGATCAACGCCCCTTCCACCACTTGGTCGATGAGTTGCTTGGCCGGGTTGAACGCCGCGGCGGCGCTTTGGGCGATGTACGACACCCGGTTGCCGCGCAGGCCTTGCAGTTCGCGCTCACTCAAGGCGAGCATGTCGTGCTCGCCAATCTGCACCACACCGCCGGCCAGGCGACAACCGCGCCGGGCATAACCGAGCAGCGCCAGGGCGATGGTGGTCTTGCCCGAACCGGACTCGCCGATCAGCGCCAGCACTTCACCTTTCTCCAGGGAGAAACTCACGCCCTTGACGATCTCCACCTCGCTGCGCTCGCCACAGGCGACCACGCGCAGGTTCTCGACTCGGATCAATTGGCTCATATCAATGGCCTCCCGTACGTCGGTTGCGCCGCGAAGACAAGCGGTCGATAAACAGATTGACGCCAATGGTCAGGGTGCCAATGGCCAGGGCTGGAATCACGATGGCCGGCGCGCCCTGGTTGAGGCCGCCGATGTTTTCCCGCACCAGCGAACCCAGGTCGGCATCCGGCGGTTGCACGCCCAGGCCGAGGAAGCTCATGCCGCTGAGCAGCAGGACGATGAAGCCAAAACGCAGGCCCAGGTCGGTCAGCACCGGGTTGAGCATGTTGGGCAGGATTTCCACACAGGCGATGTACAGCCGGCGCTCGCCACGGGTGCGGGCCACTTGCACGTACTCCAGGGCCTCGATGTTCACTGCCATGCTGCGGGCGATACGAAACGCCCCCGGCATGAAGCTGAGCACCGCCGTGCAGATCAGCAGGGTCACCGACGAGCCAAACGCCGAGACCATGATCAGCGCCAGCATCTTGCTCGGGATCGAAATGAAGGCGTCCATCAGGCGGCTGATCAGCTCATCCAACCACTTCGGCGAAACCACCGACAGCAGCGCGCAACTGGTGCCCAGCCCACTGGCCAGCACCGCCGCCACCAACGCCAGGCCCACCGTGAAGCGCGCGCCCACGAGAATGCGGCTGAGCATGTCACGGCCCAGATAATCGGTGCCCATCGGATACGTGGCGCTAAGGTTGTCAAAGACATTGTCGGAGACCACTTCCCCCACCGGGTGGGGTGCCAGCCATGGCCCGAAGATAGCCACCAGCAACCAGATCACACACATCGCGGCCCCGATCAGGCCGAGCCAGGGCGTTTTGCGCGACACCTTGCCCAAGGCCAGTTCGGGTGCCGCAGGCGGGGATTTCACAATGAGATTGTTCATTGGTTTCTCAGCCTCGGATTGGACAGGATCGCGCACAGGTCAGCCACCAGCACCAACACCAGGTACGCCGTACAAAACAGCATGGTGCAGGCCTGGACCAACGCCATGTCGCGGTTGGTCACGGCATCGACCATCAGGCTGGCGATACCGGGATAGTTGAAAATCGTCTCGACGATCACCACCCCACCCAGCAGGTAGGACAGGCTCAGGGCGATGGCATTGGCGATCGGCCCGATGGCATTGGGCAAGGCATGGCGCAGCACCACCCGCACCGGACTCACGCCCTTGAGACGGGCCATTTCCACGTAGGGGCTGTCGAGCTGGTCGATCACCGCCGCCCGGGTCATGCGCGCCATTTGCGCGACGATGACGCAGCACAGGGTCATCACCGGCAAGGCATAGGTGCGCATGAATTGCAGCGGCGAAGTGATCTCGCTGGAATAGGACAGCGCCGAAAGCCAGCCCAGGTTCACCGCAAAGATCAGCACCGCCAGGGTGGCGACCAGGAACTCCGGCACCGCCACCATCGTCAGGGTGAAGAAACTCAGCAAGCCGTCGATGCGCCCCCCTCGCCCCATCGCCGAACCGATGCCCAGGACCAACGCCACGGGCACCGACACCAGCGCCGTGGCCGCCGCCAGCATCAGGGTGTTGGGGACCCGGCCAGCCATCAACTCGGTGACCGGCGTGGCGTTGGAGATCGACACGCCCATGTCGCCGCTGAGCAGGCTCATCAACCACTGCAGGTAGCGCAACACACCTGGTTGGTCCAGGCCCATCTTCACCCGCAGGGCCGCCACTTGCTCAGGCGTGGCGAACTGTCCCAGGGACTGTTGCGCCGCGTCTCCCGGCAACACCGCCGTAATGGCGAACACCACCATCGATACGATCAACAGGGTCACGACCGCTGCGCCCAGGCGCCGGCCGATCAACCAAAGTGTGTTGCTATTCATCGCCCTACCCCTTGTGCCATGTCACGCCGCAAGACAACACGCATCAAGCCTCAAGCCAGACTTGCTCGGCGAACATATAGCCCATGAAACCGCCCAGCGGGTTG
Source organism: Pseudomonas sp. RL_5y_Pfl2_73 (assembly GCF_963970515.1). Lineage (NCBI taxonomy): Bacteria > Pseudomonadati > Pseudomonadota > Gammaproteobacteria > Pseudomonadales > Pseudomonadaceae > Pseudomonas > Pseudomonas sp. RL_5y_Pfl2_73. Next base: position 36,668 of record NZ_CAXAPD010000029.1, read on the forward strand.
GTGCCATAACCTTTGACGCGCTGGTCGACGCCATCGATGTTGCTGATGAATACCGGGATGCCGATGCCGCAGTGGTCATGCACCAAGGTCTGCATGTCCGCGTACATCTTGCCGCGCTTGGCTTCATCGGTTTCACCGCGAGCCTGCACCAGCAACTGGTCGAACTGCGGGTTTTTCCAGCCGGATTCGTTCCACGGCGCCGTGGACTGGAAGAACTGCGAGAACAGCATGTCAGCGTTGGGCCGCGGGTTGATGTTGCCGAAGCTCAGCGGGTGCTTGGCCCAGTGGTTGGACCAGTAGCCGTCGCTCGGCAGCCGATTGACGTTGAGCTTGAGCCCAGCCTCCTTGGCCGATTGCTGCAACAGCACGGCAACGTCGACCGAACCGGTGGCGGCCGGCGAGCACATCACCGGCATGCTGATGCTTTCCATGCCGGCCTTCTTCAGCAGGAAACGGGCCTTCTCCGGATCGTAGGTCCGTTGCGGCAGATCGGCATTGTAGAAACGCGCGCCGGGGGCAATCGGGTGGTCGTTGCCGACCCTGGCGAAGCCACGGAAGATCGCCGACTTGACCTGCTCGCGGTCCAGCAGCAGTTTCATCGCCTCGGTGAACTCCGGGCTCTGGCCGGGCATCTGGTCCTGGCGAATGATCAGGTCGGTGTAGTTACCCGACGGCGAATCCACCACGCGATGGGTGGTGCTGTCCTTGATGCGCGTGGTCGAGCGCGGGTTGACCTCGTTGATGATCTGCACGTCGCCCGACAGCAATGCATTGACCCGTGACGGCTCGTCGGCAATGCCGATGAATTCGATCTCGTCCAGGTACGGCAGGCCAGGCTTCCAGTAGTTGGTGTTGCGCGCACCGATGGAGCGCACCCCAGGCTTGAACTCCTTGACCTTGAACGGACCGGTGCCGATGCCTTGGTTGAAGTCGCTGGTGCCCTCGGGGACGATCAACAGGTGGGAAATGGCAAGGATCGACGGCAGCTCGGCATTCGGACCGCTCAGGCGTATCTGCACTTCATGGGTGCCGGTGGCCTTGACCTCGGCAAACTGCTCGGCCAGCGGCAAGACCTTGGAACCGGTGATCGGGTCCTTGTGGCGCATCAGGGAAAACACCACGTCGGCGGCGGTGAGGCCCTTGCCATTGTGGAAGCTCACTTCCTTGCGCAGGGTAATCACCCAAAGCGTGGCGTCGGTGGTGTCGATGCGTTCGGCCAGTTCCAGTTGCGGCACCATGTGGCTGTCGAAACGCGTCAGGCCGTTGTAGAACATGTAATGACGAACGTAGTCCGTGGACGATGAGCCTTTGGCCGGGTCCAGGGTATCGGCGGTGGAACTGGAGATACCGGCGACCCGGATACGCCCGCCGGGCTTGCCTTTGCCGGGGCTTGCCTGCTCATCGGCAAGCAGCTTGCCGGCGGCGCCGAACAGGCTGCCGGCACCCGCTGCGGCCACACCGGCCAGTCCGAGCATCTGCAATGCATGACGACGTGACATGCCGCGGTTGAGCCCTTCGAAAACACGCAGACTTTCTGTACCGGTGATCAACTGGTCTTTGATGCCGTTTTTAGTGTCACTCATGTCAGTTCTACCTTTCGGAAAATGATAGGGCTCGATTACGTGCGTTAACGCAACGTGGTTGAAACGCCAAACAACCCGGTGAAACTCAGTGCAGGTAGTCCTGCAAGCGGTAATACGCGCCGACCAGCGGCAAAAACCAAGGTTTGCCGAAGTGCCCGGGGATGGCCGGCCAGTCCAGTTCGCGCCAAGGGTTGGCCTCGACCTTGCCGGCCATGACCTCGGCCATGACCTGCCCCATGTGCACCGACATCTGCACGCCGTGGCCGCTGTAGCCCATGGAGTGATAAACCCCGCCATGCTGGCCGGCCCGGGGCAGGCGATCGGAGGTCATGTCCACCAGGCCGCCCCAGCAATAGTCGATCCGGGTGTTCGCCAACTGCGGGAACATCTGCACCATGGCGGCTTGCAACACCTTGCCGCTCTTGGCATCGGACACGCTGTCGGACATGGCAAACCGCGCGCGGCCGCCAAACAGCAAACGGTTGTCCGGGGTCAGGCGAAAGTAGTTACCGATCATGCGGCTGGTGACATAGGAGCGCCGAGCCGGCAGCAAGCTGTCGATCAGCGCCTGGGGCAAGACCTCGGTGGCGACCACGAAACTGCCCACCGGGACAATCCGCCGCCGATACCAGCCCAGGCCACCCTGCTGACAGGTACCGGTCGCCAGCAGGATCTGCGAGGCTTGCAGCGCCCCTTTGCTGGTGTTGACTCGATAGCCGCCGGCACTGGCCTTCCAGTCCTGCACCGCCACGCCCTGGAAGATCAACGCACCGTGACGGGCGGCCGCTTCGGCCAGGCCGACGCCGAAACGCCCGACATGCATCTGCACGCCATTGCGCTGCAACAGGCCACCGTGAAACTGCGCCGAATTGACTTCCGCCCGCGTCTCCTGGGCCGACAGCAGCTCGACCTCGGCATCGACTTGCTTGCGGATCAATTCACAGGTGCGCGCCAACCCTTCGTAGTGCATCGGCTTGGCGGCCAGCTTGAGCTTGCCGTTGCGCTTGAGGTCGCAAGCGATCTGCTCTTGCTCCACCAGCGTCACGACGCTCTGCACGGCGCTTTCATAGGCTTGGTAATACGCCCGAGCCTTGTCGGCGCCGAGGCTGGCGGTGAGTGCCGCGTAATCCTGGGCCACGCCGGTACTGCAATGCCCGCCGTTGCGCCCTGACGCCTCGCCAATCACCCTGCCCGCTTCCAGCACCGCCACGCTGGCCCCCTTCAAGGCCAGGGCCCGCGCCGCCGCCAAACCGGTGAAGCCGCCACCGACGATGGCGACATCCACCTGCCCGGGCAACCCGCCGAGCTGAGCACCGGTGAACGCCGGTGCGGTGTCGAGCCAATAGGACTCACTGCCCATGTCTAACCCCTTTCGCCTTCAAGCGTGCGTCGAGACTCAGAGCCCGACCAGCGCGGGCAACCCGCCGATGTCCGAGATCTGGTGGTAACCAAAGGCAGCGTTGGCCGGATGTTCATGACCGCGGGCGACGAAGGCTTTGTGCTTGATCTTCATGTCGTGGGCCGACATCAGGTCGTAACGGAAGCTCGACGACACATGCAGGACGTCTTCCGGTCCGCAGCCAAGGTTATCGAGCATGAATTCGAACGCGGCCAGGCGCGGCTTGTAGGCCTGGGCCTGCTGGGCCGTGAAGACTTTATGGAACGGTGCGCCGAGCTTGTCGACGTTGGACATGATCTGCTCGTCCATCGCGTTGGAAAAAATCACCAGGGGGATCTTGTCGGCGATTTTCGACAGGCCCGCCGGTACGTCGGCGTGGGGGCCCCAGGTTGGCACGGCGTTGTAATAGAGCTGGCCTTCGCCACGATATTCAACGCCCCAACGCTTGCAGACCCGCATCAGGGAGGTCTTGATGATTTCATCATAGGGCCGCCAGTCCCCCATCACCTGGTCCAGGCGATAAGCGGAGAAATCCTTGACGAACTGGTCCATCTGCCCGGCATCGACACGGTCAGCGAACAGCTCGCGGGTCATGGTGCCCATCTGGAAATTGGTCAACGTGCCGTAGCAGTCGAAGGTGATGTACTTGGGTCGAAGAAAGCTCATGAGTGCGGTCCTGGATTGTTGTTGAAGGCTCGACGAGGCGAACGATGGCGCCTTTCGTGAGGCATCGGTGCAACGCTGCATCACGTTTTCATTACAACACCATGAGACCGTGGATAAATCGTTAAAAATACCGGCCGCTTGGTACAAACCACCGTTTTGCGGGGCTCGCTCAGCAGACTTTGCGGGATGCTCCAGGCGTGGGCGTCGTGCCGTGTTTCTTTGGGTTTGCGGGCAGTTATGGTGCGCCAAACGACTCTGCAAAGCGTTGTTTTCGGCAGAATCTACGCTTGGCGCAACAGCTTCAGCATCCCTGGTGAATGGGCTGGCGTCATCGCGAGCAGGCTCGCTCCCACAGGGGGTTAGTGCTGGACACAGGTTCAAGGAACGCCGCCGATCCATTGTGGGAGCTTGCTCGCGAAAGCGGTGGGTCTGCTTGCAGGTGTGGTGAATGGGCTGGCGTCTTCGCGAGCAGGCTCGCTCCCACAGGGGGTTAGTGCTGGACACAGGTCCGAGGAACGCCGCCGATCCTTTGTGGGAGCGAGCCTGCTCGCGAAAGCGGTGGGTCTGCTTGCAAGTGTGGTGAATGGGCTGGCGTCTTCGCGAGCAGGCTCGCTCCCACAGGGGGGTTGGTGGTGAACACAGGTTCAAGGAACGCCGCCGATCCACTGTGGGAGCGAGCCTGCTCGCGATGGCGGTGGTTCAGTAGGAACAGTGCCCTATTCAGACCTTCAGTTCGGCCTCCAGGAAGCTCACCAACGCCTGCACCCGCACGCTGCGCAGTTTGCGCGAGGGCACCAGCAGGTTGATGGGGGCGCTGTCGAATTGCCAATCGGCGAGCACCCGTACCAGGCGGCCGTCGGCGATGGCTTTGCTGACGTCCCATTGCGAACGCAGCACCAGCCCCAGGCCCTGTTCGGCCCAGCGTCGGGCCACGCTGCCATCGTTGCTAAACAAGGCAGGCTTGATTCGCAGGGTCTTGCGCCCGTGTGCATTGCGCAGGTGCCACAGGGTGACATCTTCATCGTTTTCACGAATACAGATGCAGCGATGCTCGGCGAGTTGCTCCGGCGCGAGCGGTGTGCCGTTCTGTGCCAGGTAAGCGGGGCTCGCGCACAGCCATCGGTCATTTTGCGTGAGGGGCCGGGCGACCCACTGGCTGTCGCTCAGGTGACCGATGTGTATCACCGCATCGCTGTCATGACGGTCAGGCCAGGGCGTTTCCCGGAGATCCAGATGCAGGCACAGCTGCGGATGCAACCTGGCAAAACGGGCCAGCAGCGGCGCGAGGCGTTGGCGTCCATAGCCGAACGGTGCCGCCAGCCTGAGGGTGCCGGCCAGTTGATCGTCTTGCTGCTTGAACGATTCGGGCAGCGCCTCCAGCTGTTCCAGCAACAGCGCACTCTGGCGCGAGAAACGCTCGCCGTCAGCGGTCAGGCTCAGCCGCCGGGCGTCGCGATTGGCCAAGGTCAGGCCCAGGCGCGTCTCCAGTTTGCGCAGGCGCATGGACAGCGCCGGTGGCGAGACATTAAGGGCCCGTGCCGCGGCGCTCAACGATTCGCAGCGTGCCAGCGTCACGGCCATGCGCAGGTCTTCGAGGCTGATCATTCAGTTCAACTTAATGATTGATGACAGCGCATTGAACCACGACTTTACGATGACTGAGTAGAGTCGAGCCTGTCTTTCACCCACGAGCCTCGTTCATGCCAGTCTCAATTGCCTCCCTCGATACCCCGGTTGCGCTCATCGATGTGCCGCGAATGCAGCGCAATATCCAGCGCATGCAACACCGCATGGACGCCTTGGGCGTGCGTTTGCGCCCGCACATCAAGACCAGCAAATGCCTGCCGGTGGTTCAGGCGCAGCTTGCAGCAGGCGCCAGCGCCATCACCGTGTCGACCCTCAAGGAAGCCGAGCATTGCTTCGCCGCCGGCATCCACGACATCTTTTATGCCGTGTCCATGGCGCCCGGCAAACTGGCCCAGGCCCTGACGCTGCGGCGCAAGGGCTGTCGATTGAGCCTCTTGACCGACAGCCTGGCGGCGACGCAGGCCATCGTCGATTTCGGCAGGCAGCACGACGAACGCTTCGAAGTCTGGATCGAAATCGATTGCGATGGCCATCGGTCCGGCGTGCGCGTTGAAGACGATGCACTTGTCGATATCGCCCGGCAACTCAGCGAAGGCGGCATGCAGCTTTGCGGCGTCATGACCCACGCCGGGTCCAGCTACGAACTCGACACACCCCAAGCGCTGCAAGTCTTGGCCGAACAAGAACGCCACCTCTGCGTCAGCGCCGCCCAACGCATCCGAGCAGCCGGGCTGGCCTGCCCCGAGGTCAGCATCGGCTCCACCCCCACGGCACTTTCGGCACAAAGCCTGGAAGGCGTCACTGAAGTGCGCGCCGGCGTCTATGTGTTCTTTGACCTGGTGATGCACAACATCGGTGTTTGCCAGGCGGATGAGCTGGCCCTGAGCGTACTGACCACCGTGATCGGCCATCAGCCGGACAAAGGCTGGATCATCACCGATGCCGGCTGGATGGCCATGAGTCGTGATCGGGGTACGCAGCGCCAGCAGCGGGATTTCGGCTATGGGCAAGTGTGCAGCGAAGCCGGCGACTGGATCGAGGGCGCCCTGCTCACCGGCGCCAACCAGGAGCACGGCATCGTCACCCTTTCCAGTCCCGGTGCCGTCGATATCACCGAGCGTTTTCCCATCGGCGGTCGCCTGCGCATCCTGCCCAACCACGCCTGCGCCACCGGTGCGCAATTCCCTGATTACCGCGCCTGCGATGCCTCGGGCGCGGTGCACACCTGGAGCCGTCTGCATGGCTGGTGAAATCGAGTTGATTCACACGACCCAGGCAGCCGCTGCGGGCGGACATTACGCTCAAGCGGTCTTGCACCAGGGCATCTTGTACGTGTCCGGACAACTGCCGGTACGCGCCGATGGCAGCCACAGCGTCGACCAACCGTTCGAAGTGCAAGCCGCCATCGCCCTGGACAACCTGATGGCGATTCTCGGCGCGGCAGGCCGCAGCCCCAGCGACCTGTTGAAAGTGACGGTCTATGTCACCGGCATCGAACACTGGCCGGCTTTCGACCGGATCTACGCCCGCTACGTGGGCCCACACCGGCCTGCGCGCGCGGTGGTGCCCGTCCCGGCGCTGCACCATGGGTACCTGATCGAAATCGAAGCGCTGGCAGGAAGTGAGAGAACATCATGAAGGCACAAAAAAGCGACGTCCTGATTATCGGCGGCGGCATCATGGGGTCGGCGTCGGCGTTTTTCCTGCGCCAGCGTGGGCACTCGGTGACCCTGCTGGAACGCGACCTGATCGGCCAATACGCCAGTGGGGTGAATTTCGGCAACGTGCGCCGCCAAGGGCGATTCCTCGGCCAACTGGAACTGTCCAATCGCTCGTACGGATTGTGGAAACGGCTCCCCGAGTTGATCGGCGATGACCTGGAGTTCATCCCCAGCGGCCATATGCGCGTCTGTTATCGCGAGGACGAAATCGCCGAGCTTGAAGCCTACGCCGCCGCCCCCGAAGCCCGTGAGCTGGACTTGCAGATCATCACCGGCAAGGCGTTGCACGCACGTTTCCCGTTCCTCGGCGCGCAGGTCAAGGGCGGCTCGTACGCCCCTCACGACGGCCACGCCAACCCGCGCCTGGCAGCCCCGGCATTTGCCCGCGCGGCGACACGGGCCGGGGCCAGCATCCGCGAGCGTACGGAAGTCGCCGACGTGCAAAAGGTGAATGACCAATTCCACGTGACCACCACCGACGGCCAGCTATTCATTGCAGAGCAACTGCTGATCACGGCGGGCGCGTGGGGGGCGAAGCTGTCCGAGCAATTCGACGAAGCGGTGCCGTTGGAAGCCAATGGCCCGCAGATGTCGGTCACCGAGCCGGTGCCCTATGCCTTGCCGACCGTAATCGGCGTGTTCACCAAGATAAAGGAAGAGGTGATTTATTTCCGGCAAATCCCCCGAGGCAACCTCATCATCGGCGGCGGCAACCGCTGCAAACCGGACATGATCAACCGCCGCGCCTATTTCAAGCCCGAAAGCCTGCTCAACCAGATGCAGCAGATGAGCCGCCTGCTGCCCGGGGTGGCGAACCTCAACATCATCCGGGTGTGGAGCGGCATCGAAAGCTATACGCCAGACTCGCTGCCGATCATGGGCCCAAGCGGCAAGGTCAAGGGATTGTTCTATGCCTTTGGGTTCTGCGGGCATGGCTTCCAGCTCGGCCCGGGCGTCGGCGACGTCATGGCCGAGCTGATCAGTACCGGCAGCACCCGCACCCTGATCAGCCCTTTTGATATTCGCAGGTTTACCGAACCGACCGCCCTGACCATGCCTCAGATGAGCACGCCTGGCACCGGCAGGCTCATTTGACGCAAGCGACTGGGCGCCCTTTTTGCCCCGGACGGATGCTGCCACTTTTTTCGCCAAGTTAACCCGGCAGATACAGCAGATTGTTCTTTGCCAGGCTTGAGAACGGCATATCCCATCCGGGCCGCTTTGTTAGTTTATCGAGAAGAAAACGGCCTCAGGATCTGTCGCCGGCAACGCTATCACCGCTCTATGGGAGCCCGTTGGATGACCACCCCCTTTTTGAACACCCCGCCCACGTCCCAGCAGTTCTATATCAATGGTGACTGGCAGTCTGCGGCGTACCCGGCCACGCTGCCGGTGATCAACCCCGCTACCGAGCAAGTCATTGCCGAGGTCGCCCGAGGGTCCGGCGAAGACGTTGACCGCGCCGTCGCGGCGGCTCGCGCAGCATTTCCTGGCTGGTCTTCGATTCCGGTGGATACCCGCGTGGCGATCCTGGGAAAGATCCATGCACTGATCCTTGAACGCAAAGAAGAACTGGCCCAGGCGCTCTCGCTGGAAATGGGCGCGGCCATCGGCTTCGCACGGGCCATGCAAGTGCCGCTGGCCGCCGAACACGTTCGGGTGGCCCGCGATGTGCTGTCCACTTACAGCTTCCAGAAGATCGAGCATGGCACGGCCATTCAGCGCGAACCCATTGGCGTCTGCGGCCTCATCACGCCGTGGAACTGGCCGCTGTATCAAATCACCGCCAAAGTCGCCCCGGCGATTGCCGCCGGTTGCACGGTGGTGTTGAAACCCAGCGAACTGTCGCCCCTGAGCGCCCTTCTCTTCGCACAATTGGTGCATGACGCTGGCCTGCCTGCCGGCGTCTTCAACCTGGTGAACGGCAGCGGTGCCGAGGTCGGCGCGGCCATGGCGGCGCATCCCGACATCGACCTGATCTCCATCACCGGCTCGAACCGCGCCGGCGCACTGGTGGCCCAGGCCGCCGCCCCGACGGTCAAGCGCGTGACGCAAGAGTTGGGCGGCAAGTCGCCGAACGTGCTGTTGCCCGACGCCGACTTCGCCAAGGCCGTGCCACCGGGCGTGATGTCGGCATTTCGCAACGTCGGCCAATCGTGCAGCGCACCGACCCGAATGATCGTGCCAAGGAACCGCCTGGCGGAAGTCGAGGCATTGGCTGCCGCCACCGCCAACGCGATCATCGTGGGCGATCCGCAATTGGAAGCAACCGTACTCGGCCCCATCGCCAACGAAGCCCAGTTCAATCGCGTGCAGGCCATGATCGAAGTCGGCTTGCATGAGGGTGCCAAGCTTGTCTGCGGTGGCCCAGGACGCCCGGCGGGTCTCGAACAAGGCTTCTACACCCGCCCGACGGTTTTCTCGCAGGTCGACAGCGCCATGCGCATCGCCCAGGAAGAAATCTTCGGCCCGGTGCTGTGCATCATTGCCTATGACACGGTGGATGAAGCCGTCGCCATCGCCAACGACACCGTCTATGGGCTGGGCGCGCATGTCCAGGGGCAGGACCTTGATCTTGCGCGCGCCGTCGCGTCGCGTATCCGCGCAGGGCAAGTGCTGTTGAACTACCCGGCGTGGAACCCGATGGCACCCTTCGGTGGCTACAAGCGCTCAGGCAATGGCCGTGAGTATGGGGTTCACGGGTTTGAGGAGTATCTGGAGATCAAGGTGATTGTCGGGTTTGAATGACCGCCCTACTCCTCGGTCCGCCCGGTGCCCTCGCGATCGTGCGCGTAATGTCGAGTGAACGGAAACGCCGGCAGCCAGGCCTCACGGCGCACGGTCCAGCTTTCGTAGGTGGGCATCAGTTGATCGGGGGCGTCCAGCGTCCCAAGGTGCACTTCTATTTCCTCACCCGAGCGGGCGAACAGCGACGAGCCGCAGCGGGGGCAGAAAAAGCGCCCGGCGTAATCCCGTGTTTCACCTTCGATCGTCACGGCATCCTGGGGAAACACGGCGGCAGCGTAGAAGAGCGCGCCGTGATGCTTGCGACAATCGAGGCAGTGACAGAGGCCAACCCGATACGGACGGCCCGAGGCTTGGATACGAACGTTGCCGCACAGGCAACCGCCGGTGAATCGGTCCATGGTGGGGCTCCTCTGTCGTTGAGCGGTCGAGATACAACCTTCGACCGCTTCTACCTGTTTCTGGTTTAACTCATTCAACCCACCATCGGCACCGCAATCAGCAATATCGCCGTCCCATGGGTAGCGGTCGATGCCACGACGCCGTAACGCATACAAATGAGCCCGCAGGCCAGGCCCTCTATCAGCGTAAACAGCAACACGGGCCAACCGAGTTGGGTAACGCTCAAGGCGAGAAAAGCATGCAACGCAGAAAACGCCACGGCACTGATCAGTGCTGCTCGCAGGGCGCTGACATGCAGTTCGAGGTAACCCTGCAAGAAGCCACGAAACAGCACTTCTTCCAGCGCGTTAGCGCCATAGGCCAGCACCGCCATGCCGAGTAGCCAGGGCCAATAACCTGGAATCACCGTTTCAGCCCCTTGATAAAGCCGCAACGGCAAACCGATCAGGCAGCCCACGGCGATGCCCAGGACCAGGCCAGCCAGTCGATTGCCTTTGAATAGCACCACCAGTTGCCACAAGTCTGGCAACTGGCGCGCGCTCAACGCGACCAACAACAGCGACGAAACACCCAACATCACCAGCACGAACGGGTTGGCCAGAAAACCAATCTGCAGATCGCCGTTCAAGGACCACATGTGCAAGGGCGTCATGGCGTCGCGCATCAACACGAATGCCAATAGCACAATCACGATACGCAACGCTGTCTGGGTCTTGGGCGTCAACGCGAACCAGAGGCCGAAGAGCGCCAGGCCCGGCAGCAGATACAGGGTGTAGTCCAGCAGTACAACGAGTCCTTCGGCGATCATTGCGCTCTTCCCTTGGCGTCAACCGGCGCATGCTGTGCCATCAGTTCCACGACCCAATCGATGAACACCCGCAACTTGGCGCTGATGTGCCGGTTCGGGGGATAGGCCACATACAGCGGCATCGGCTCGAGGTGCCAGTCTTCGAACAGCGGCACCAACGCGCCCTTCGCTTCATGAGGCCTGGACATGTACCTGGGCAGCCAGAGCACGCCCAACCCTGCCAAACCTGCCGCGAGGTAGGCGTTGCCGTCGTCAATGGCCAGTGCGTAGCGTCCTTTGACGTGAAGCAGCTCACCGTCACGGCGCATGGCGTAGGGTAAGGATTTGCCGGTGCGTGCCCACAGGAAACCCACGGTGCGATGGTGCGAATTTTCCAGTTCTCGCGGATGCGCGGGCAGGCCGAACCGTGCCAGGTAACTCGGCGCGGCAAAGACGCCAAGGGCCAGGTCACCGACGCGTCGGGCGATCAGCGACTGATCCCTCAACTCACCGCCGCGCACCACGCAATCGACGTTTTCATCGAGCATGTCGACGATGCGATCGCTGACGCCCATGTCGATCTGGATGTCTGGGTATCGCGCGTAGAACGCCGGCAAGGCCGGTATCAGGATCATCGCGGCCAGCGGACTCGGCACGTCCACCCGCAGGCGCCCGCGAGGTAACGCTTGGGCGCCGGACACGCTGGTCTCGGCATCGTCCATGTCGGCCAGCAGCCGGATCACCCGCTCGTAATAAGCCGCGCCGTCGGCGGTGACGTTGACCTTGCGCGTGGTGCGGTTGAGCAGTTTGACCCGCAACCGTGCTTCGAGCTGCTGCACCAGTTGGGTCACGGTGGTCTTGCTCATGTGCAGGGTTTGCGCCGCCTTGGTGAAGCTGCCCGCCTCCACGACTCGAACGAACGCTTGCATCGCATCAAAACGATCCATTTGTGCCTCGGGTATCGATCCGATTGTTTGGATTTTACAAACAGTGATCGCCAAGGTTGCTCGTTTATCGCCCGGACACAAGCCCCTAGAGTGAGTTCATCGTTTGGAACCCACTCTTTGATGGAGGTATTGATGACACAGCGCGATGTGGTTTTCCCGCCCGGACGCCAGGCACTTTATGAGCGTAATCGTTATTCGCCGGCGATTCGTTCCAACGGTTTTCTGTTCGTCTCGGGACAGGTTGGCAGCACTGAAGCAGGTTCGCCGGAGCCGGACCTGGAGGCTCAGGTTCGGCTGGCGTTCAACAACCTGAAGGCGATACTCGCCGCGGCCGATTGCAGCTTTGATAATGTGGTGGACGTCACGGTGTTCCTGGTCGATCCCGAATCGATCTTCGAACGGGTCTGGAGCGTCGTGCCCGAGTTCTGGGGCAGCGCGCCGCACCCGACACTGACAGCGGTGGGCGTGACGTGGCTGTATGGGTTTCAGTTCGAGATCAAGGTGATTGCCCGGTTGCCTGAAACCACCTTATAGGTCAGCTTGCATCAATGTTGGCTGTGCCGGCGCCATCGCGAGCAAGCTCGCTCCCACAGAGACTGTGCAGATCGAGAATTCGAAGTCACCACCAACCAATGTGGGAGCGATTAACCGGCTAGCCTTTCACCGCTGCTTCAATCGCGGCGATGTCGATCTTGGTCATCGTCATCATGGCCTCGAAGGCACGCTTGGCGGCGGCTTTGTCGGGACTGGCGATCGCTTCAAGCAACACACGAGGGCTGATCTGCCACGACAATCCCCACTTGTCCTTGCACCAGCCGCAGGCGCTCGCCTGGCCGTCGTTGTCGATGATCGCGTTCCACAAGCGGTCCGTTTCGGCCTGATCATCGGTTGCAATCTGAAATGAAAAAGCCTCGTTGTGCTTGAACACCGGCCCGCCGTTGAGGCCGACGCAAGGGATGCCGATCACCGTGAACTCCACGGTGATCACATCGCCCTGCTTGCCGGAAGGATAATCACCCGGGGCATGATGGATGGCGTTCACCGCACTGTCGGGAAAGGTTTTTGCGTAGAATTCTGCCGCTTCCTGGGCGGTGCCGTCGTACCAGAGGCATATCCTGTTTTTATTGTTCATGCCGGTTCTCCAAAAAGGACTGGACGATAAAGTCTAGCAGCCAGCCCCAAAACTGGAAAAACCTGCCAACCGGTCGAGCCGAAGCGCTTTTCCAGGGCCTTGCCCGCCACCGCACTACCTTGATCTATACTGCTGCGGCGCAGCATTCATGGAGCGGACGCCGTGGCCAAGTGCAAAATCCTGATCTGGAATACCCAGCACCTGAACAACCAAGCAGGCGGCAAGATGAGCGATGCCTACCAGGAAAAACTGGCCACGCTCAAACAGGTCCTGCAACAGGACAACCCGGACATCGTCGCCCTGTTTGAAGTGGGCAGCACCGGCAATCCCAACGATCGACTGGTCAATGACTTGAGCCAGCAATACATCCTCAAGTCATCCCTCGACCAGGACGGTGGCGCGCGCAAAAGCACCACGCTGGGTTCCATGGTGTTTGTGCGCACCGACAGGGTCAACGAGTTCAGGGAACGCTACAGTTGGCCGCTGGGCCCGGAAGCCAGGCGCGCCACGTTGCTACTGACCGACGATGTAGGCAACACATTCGCCTTCTGCCATGCCAATGCCTCAAGAAACGCCTGGCCGCAGATACTGGGGGACATGCAGGAACTCGGTTCTATCCATGAAGGCGACTTTCAACGCCTGGTATTTTTCGGCGGCGACCTCAACACCCCCTATAGCTCGGCCCCCAAGACAATCTCCGCTTACCGTGGCGCAACCAGGATGAACGCGGTGTTCCCCGAAGGCAGCGGCTTCACGCACGTCACCATCCGTTCCACCGAAACCCAGGCCAGAAAGGAATACAAGAAGCTGGACGAGGTGAGTCGCTCCTATACACCTATCGACCAATACGTCTCGAGCCTGCTAGGCAGTGACCTGGGCTACGGTAATTTCGCCATCCCCTCACAGTTGGACTACGCCTACGTCCATGAAGGCGTCGTGGCGCGTGGATACTGCGAAGCCGCGGTGCAAATCAAGAAGTCCTTGGTGCATGATCGCCAGCTGATTCGCAATGCCGATGGACTCAAAGTGCAGGGGCACGATGAAGTGCTGCGTATTTTTCGGGGACAGGTGTTGCGCAGCGATCATTACCCGGTGCTCTACGACCTGCACTACTGAATCCGGCTAGGCACTCCCCTGCTCTGCGTTATCGACCAACCAGCGAATCATGCTCGCCAGCGGCACCCGGTAATGCCGCACCGAACACTCGCTGGCCTTCTCGTGGCAGTACAACTCGATATAGCGACTGAGCAGCGCATGACGGCCGTCCTCGGTCAACCGCAGTTCAAGTTCACGGCAATGCAACTCATCCTGGCCGAGCTGTTTTATTCGCCGTTGCAAGACCAGCGTCTGGTTATTCATCAGCAGCGGCTCCATCCTGGCATTGCGGGTCTTCCTGCACTACCGCCCCCGACTTACCTTGCGCGACAAAATCGGCACGCCGCTGCGCCGTTGCATCGCGTAGCGCCGCGTAGTAATCCGCTTGGGCCCGCAACTCGTCTGTCAGTGGCAATGCCTCGGCACGGCCATCGACAACGCCGCCGACGGTGTTGATCGTACCCAGGGTGTCGACGGTGCTGCTGTTGTCGCCGAACGGATCGACGGCAAAACTCAGCACTTTGCCCGTCGCGTCCCGTAGGTTGGCGCTGCCCAGTAGCGGCAGTTCCACGATGGGGCCGGGGGCAACATTCCAGACGCCGAAGGTCTGGCCGAAATCGGCCTCGTGACGCTCGATGCCCAGCTTGCCCGACACGTCGATCAGCCCGACGATGCCTGCCGTGGTGTTGATGACGAAACGCCCCAGTGTGTTGACCGAGCGTTGTGCATTGCCTTGCAGCAGGTCGTTGATGAACACCTTGGGCTCGCCGAAGTTCGCCACGAAGTTGTGGACGCCGGCCTGGAACATCTCCGGCAGTTTGAGGTAACCACGGGCAACGGGGGCCAGCGCGTAGTCATCCACGGTTCGGTTGAAGGCGAAGATGCCGCGGTTGACGGGCTCTGCGGGATCATGAACGGTATAGGTCGCGCTTTCACACGCCCCCGGCGTTGCTGCCGGTGTGCTGGAGCAACCGCTGGCGAGTGCCGCCAATACAACCACGACGGTGGAGCGAACGAACAGCGGAGCGGGCTTGGTGATCGGCATACAGGGTTATCTCGGCGAGGAATGGGAGGCTTGCTGCCTATGCCGATCACAAGCCAAACACCCAATTCCTGGGGCGAGGGAGCAAGCTCGCGCTGGGTCTGTAGGCGCTGACGAGCGAAGCGAGGCTGCGATCTTTCCACGGCCAATTGAGTCTGGAGCGAAAGATCAAAAGATCGCAGGCTTCGCCAGCGCCTACAGAGCCCAGCACATCCCTTTGCCACAGAAGCAGCGTTGGCGTGTGGTTGAACTGACCGACATCAAGGCCATCCTGCCGCCGTTTTTTTGCCCGCAGATTTCCAGAACATTGCCCGCTGGCAACTTTATTGCCGGATTGAAATATATGACGCAGCCCCTGGATTGACCCTAGTATCGCCTCCTGTATTCATTACCCTGCGTGCCCACCGTGAGCCATTTATTACTGGTGGACGATGACCTCGAAGTCCTCGCCCTCTTGCGCAAGTTCCTCGAACAACATGGCTACAGCGTGGACGTGGTCGCCGATGGCAACGCCTTGTGGCAGGCGGTGGAGCGTCGGGTGCCGGACCTCATCATCCTCGACGTCATGCTGCCGGGCGACAACGGCCTGGTGCTCTGCCAACGACTGCGGGCCGAGCACACCGTCGGCATCATCATGCTCACCGCCATGGGCGAATTGAGTGACCGCGTCGTCGGCCTGGAGCTGGGCGCGGACGATTACCTGACCAAGCCCTTCGACGCCCGCGAGCTGTTGGCCCGGGTGCGTGCCGTGCTGCGGCGCACTGGCGAAGCCCGAGGCACATTGAGCGACTCATCGCGACCGATCCTGGAGTTCGAAAACTGGCAACTGGACGTCACCCGGCGCGAACTGCGCTCACCAGACAAGGTCATGATCCCGCTGTCGGCCGGAGAGTTCGAACTGCTACTGGTGTTTGCCGAACACCCGCGCCGGGTGCTGACCCGCCAGCAGTTGCTGGACCTGGCACGCGGCGAAACCTTCGAGGCGTTCGACCGCAGCATCGATGTCCAGGTCAGCCGCCTGCGGCGCAAGTTGGAGACCGACGTCACCGGCGCATCGATGATCCGCACCGTGCGCAACAGCGGCTACCTCTTCAGCCCCCACGTGGTGAAGCGATGAAGCGCCCGGGCACCCATCACCCACGGGACACGGTGGCGCGCTGGATCGCCCTGACCACCCTGATCGCCATGCTCACGTTGCTGGCCCTGAACGCGCTGTTCAGCCAACTGGCTGATGCCTGGGCCCGCCCGCCCCTGATGGAAATCGGCCTGATTGAAAAGGTAGCCGCCATCACACGCATCATCGACTCGGCAGCACCCGAACAGCGGCCCACCATTGCCAGGACGGCCAGTGACCAGACCTTCAACACGCAATGGCTCCAACACCATGAAGATGCCAAGCTGCCGGTGATCGACGACCCCGAATACAACGATGGCGCACTGCGGTTGCGCCAACAGTTGGGCCGGCCCGATGCGAGGATCGAGGGCTATGAGCCAAGCGATTGGCACGCCGGCCAGCCCGGCGCACGCTACGCCGCGATGATCGAGTTGACCGACCACTCGTGGGTCGTGTTTTCCCTGCCTGCGCGCAGTTGGGGACTGGAGGAATGGGAGCGCAGCCTGATCATGCTGGCGCTGATCCTAGTGTCGACGATTATCGTCGCACTGATCGCCACCCGGCACCTGGCCGCCCCGCTGGAGCGTTTTGCCGAAGGCGCCCGGCGCTTTGGCGTCGACCACCAGGCGCCACCGATTCCGGTCATCGGCCCCCATGAAATCCGCCAGGCGATCCTCGCCTTCAATGCCATGCAGGCCCAGCTCAAGCACTTTTTGCAGGATCGCACGCAGATGCTCGCCGCCATCTCCCATGACTTGCGCGCGCCGTTGACCCGCATGCGCCTGCGCGGGGAGTTCATCGAGGATGCCGAGCAGCAGTCGCGCTTGTTCAGGGACGTGGACGAAATGCAGGCGATGGTCAACTCGGCCCTGGAGTTCTTCCGCGACGATGCCCGGCTGGAACATGCCACAGCGTTCGACCTGGCCGAGCTGCTGCACACCATCGTCGATGACCTCAAGGACGCCGGCACCGAGGTCGCGCTCGAAGGTACCCAGCACTTGGTTTATGTCGGTCGTCCCATCGGTATCAAACGTGCCTTGGTCAACCTGATCGACAACGCGATCAAATATGGCGGCGCGCCAACTGTTCGCCTTGAAGCCAACGCCAATCGTGTGGACATTCGCATTCTGGATCGCGGACCGGGCATCGCCGCGCAATACCTTGAGCAGGTCTTCACGCCGTTCTTTCGCATCGAAGGCTCGCGCAACAAACACACCGGCGGTGTCGGGCTGGGCCTGTCTGCGGCCCGGGCGACGGTGCTGGAGCATGGCGGCACGCTGACCCTGAGGAATCGACACAGTGGCGGGTTGGAGGCCAAGGTCTCGCTACCGCTTGACTGAAGTGACCGATGTATCGATCCGCGCTAAACAATCAGTGCCTTCCTCGGTAGGATGTCCGGCTTTTCCGGCCTCGACCCTGTCCTGCGCAAGGCGCTCTTGTTTATATCGCTCGGCAGCTCCTACAGCGCCCCCTAGCGGGAGCAAGCTTGCTCGACAGACAAGAATCGACGGAGCCAAACCAAGGAATTCACCGATGATTCTTATCATTTACGCGCACCCCTACCCCGACCAGTCGCAGGTCAACCAGCAGATGCTCAAGCGAGTGTCGAACAACCCGGACGTGGTCGTACGTTCGCTCTATGAGCTTTACCCCAACTTCGATATCGACGTCGAGGCGGAACAGCGGGCGGTGGAACAAGCAGAGCTTGTCGTTCTCCAGCACCCGATGTACTGGTACAGCACCCCGCCCCTGCTGAAACTGTGGATCGATAAGGTGTTCACCCACGGCTGGGCCTACGGTAAAGACGCCGCCCTCAAAGGCAAGCGCTTGCTGTGGGCCGTCACCACCGGTGGCGATCACGCGCATTTTGCGATCGGCGACTACCCCGATTTTTCGGCGCTGGCCCAACCTCTCCACGCCACGGCCATTTACTGCGGCATGCGCTGGCTCGAGCCGGTGGTCGTGCATGGCGCCTACGCCGCCGACCCTGACGCCCAACACGCACACATCGAACACTATAGCGCTCGCCTGGCCGCCTGGAAGGAAGATTGAGATGGAGACGCACAGCCTGATTGAAATGCTGATCTACCTGGCCTCGGCGACACTGATCGTACCGATTGCCGTTCGGTTTGGCCTAGGCCCGGTGCTGGGCTATCTGCTGGCTGGGTGCATCATCGGCCCGTGGGGGCTGAAGCTGATTACCGATGTAAAGGCCATTCTGGAGTTCGCTGAAATCGGCGTGGTGCTGATGCTGTTCATTATCGGTCTCGAGCTCGACCCCAAGCGGCTCTGGGCCCTGCGCAAAATGGTGTTTGGTGGCGGCGCCTTGCAGATGCTCGCCTGTGGTGCCGCCATTGCATTGTTCTGCACCGCCCTTGGCCTGAACTGGACGGCAGCGCTGCTGGTCGGCCTGACCCTGAGCCTGTCCTCCACGGCCATCGCCATGCAGGCCATGAGCGAACGCAACCTGACCGCCACCGCCGTCGGCCGCAGCAGTTTTGCGGTGCTGCTGTTCCAGGACATCGCCGCCATTCCGCTGGTGGCGATGATTCCCTTGTTGTCGGCCCACGGCGACACACCTTCGGGCACGGCGTTGTTGCTATCGACTGGCAAAATTGTCGCCGCCATCGCCATCGTCGTGCTGTTGGGGCGCTACGTGACGCGACCGCTGCTGCGCTTCGCGGCACGCTCAGGCTTGCGGGAGATTTTCAGTGCCGTGGCGCTTTTCTTGGTGTTCGGCTTCGGCTTTGTGCTGGAAGAAGCCGGTTTGTCGATGGCCATGGGCGCGTTCCTCGCCGGGGTGCTGCTGGCCAGCTCCGAATACCGCCATGCGCTGGAAAGCGACATTGAACCGTTCAAAGGCCTGCTGTTGGGCCTGTTCTTCATCGGTGTCGGCATGTCGATCGATTTCGGCACGCTGATCAACGCACCGCTGAAAGTCATCACCCTGACCCTGGGTTTTATCCTGATCAAGCTGCTGGTGATCAAGGTGGCGGGCCGGTTTCTCAACGTCCCCGCCAGCCAACGTTCCTGGCAAGCGGTGTTGCTGGGCCAGGGCAGCGAATTCGCCTTCGTGGTGTTTGGCGCGGCGACGGTGGCCGGCATCTTGACCGACCCATGGGGCAAGAGCCTGACCCTCGCAGTCGCCCTGTCCATGTGCCTGACGCCCTTGCTGATCGTGTTGCTGGATCGGTTCGAGTCCGTCGCCAAGAAAAACAAACGCGAATCCGACCTGGTCGACCAGCAGAATCCACGGGTGATCATCGCCGGGTTCGGGCGTTTCGGGCAGATCGCCGGACGTCTGTTGATGTCTTGCGGCGTCGAGGTGGTGGTATTGGATCACGACCCTGACAACATCGAGACGCTGCGCAAGTTCGGCGTGAAAGTCTTTTATGGCGATGCCACGCGCCTCGATCTGCTGCACGCAGCCGGCGCGGCCCAAGCGGTGGTGCTGATCAATGCGATCGACGATCGGGAAGACAACCTGGCACTGACCCGGCTGGCCCAAGAGCACTTCCCCGCATTGCAGTTGATCGTGCGCGCGCGGGACATGGGGCACCTCATCACCCTTCGGCAGATGGGCGTGGAGGCGGCTGAGCGGGAAACCTTCGAGAGTGCGCTGTCATTGGGTCGCAGTGCGCTGGAGCACATGGGCGTGGGGGCTTACCAAGCGCGCGAGCGAGCAGACCAGTTCCGCCGGCTGAATCTCAAGATGCTGGAGGAAATCGTCGCCCAGCCGGAAGATGACCTCAAGTTCCGCCACGATGCCTACCGCCGTGCCAATGCGCTGCTCACGGACATGTTCAACGAAGACCGTGCCCGCCCCGTCGAGAACTGGCAGGAACACCATCGCAACGAAACGGAAAAGACGGCCGGTTGAGCGGCGTCATCCACGCCCAAATTTGCACCGGTACGCGGTCGGCCCAGCCTGCAACGCGATATAGCGGGCCTCGAACAGTGCCCGCCCTCTTCTGCGCTTGGCGGCATGCAGCAGATCGGCGAAGGCGAACAGGCCGGCGGGCATGCAGCCGGGAAACAGGAACGCCTCATGAACATCCAGCAGATCCTTAACGCCCGCATCGCGCGCTCGTCGACCCGATGCTGGCAGGCAAGGGCCGACGCTGCCCTGCATGGCACCACGACGCTTGAGGCCTACATCCAGGCGCGGGTGCAAAACAACGGGCTGGGAGCGCACGGATAAAGGAATGCAGGAACGCCGCAGCAATGGACGGTAAACTGCGGCGGTCCTTTTTCTTTTCCAGCATGAGGCTTTGCATGAGCAACCCAGACATTACGTTTATTCCAGATCCGGATGCGGACTCCATTTCCTCCGACGTCGCCGGTTTCGGTGGCTTGCTGGTTTCCACGCAAATCCCCACCCATGCCGACGGCAGCCTGGAACTGGGTGACATCACCCTGCAGAGCGAATGCACACTGCAAGCACTCAAGATCGCCCTGGAGGGCGCCGGCAGCTCCATGGACCGGGTCCTGCACCTGACCATCTACCTGACCGACATGGCTGACCGCGCCGCCTTCAACGAAGTCTACAAACGCTTCTTCGCCACACCCTGGCCGGTTCGCGCCGCCGTGGGCGTGGCGGCGCTGGCGGTCGAGGGGATGCGGGTGGAAGTGACGGCGATGGCGGCGAAGGGCTGAACGGGCCCACCCCAAACAGGCCTGTGTTTATCCCAGCCTCAGCGAATCACGTCCGAGCCGGTGGGCCTGAGCCCGGTGTTGATGGCTGCGGCCAACAGTTCCGGCGGGGTCATTGGTGGTGCTGGCGGTTCTGGTGGGCGGGTGACGTTGCAGCATATGTGGCGCCGTTAAGTCACTGGGTGGCGGGAGGACGTAGATCGAATGCGTCCTGTAGGCGCTACCGAAGGCGGCAATCTTTTGATTTGATCTTTCGCTTGAGACTCGATTGAACTCGCAAAGATCGCAGCCTCGCTTCGCTCGGCAGCCCCTACCATGTCCCCATCAAGCAGGGGCGAGCTGGGTTTTTACTGAACGTTCTTCAGCTTGACCACATCACCGGATACCGAGGTGGTGTAGCCGGTCAGGACCCAGGCCCAGAACCAGTTTTCCTGGACTTGGGTGTTGATCATGGCGTCGCCGCCCTTGGCCTTGATCGCCGCGTCCTGGGCACGCACGAAACGGTTGTTCTGACGAATCGGGATCACGCCGAACAACAGCAGGCCGGTGGCCTTGGCTTCACTGTGGCCGACAACGGTGTATTGGCTGCTGTCGTATTGCTGGGTTTTCATCGGGGTGCCGGTGCAACCCGCCAGGGCCAGGCCGAACACTGCGCAGGCGACAACTTTGCTGATGTAGTTCATTGAATACTCCATAAGAAAATGCCCGAGATCCGTCTCTCGGGCGGCGCGTACTCTAACCGATCATCAGCAAATTGACATGATCCCCGCGCAATCCGCAAAACGCCTGTCAGGCCCACCCCAGAGCCATCCGTCAGATGTCTCTCCAGCGGAACAATTCCCTGTCGATAAGCTGAAAACAGCGCCATGGACGGCTCGCGCGCGCCCCCGGCTGAGTGCGTCCGAGCGCCAGCCTGCCAGAGCTTGTAACCATGATCGACCTGACCGTCTGGAACATCACGCTTCCTATACAGACACCCGCCTTGACCGTTGCAACCAAGGCCGTTCCAACGCTGCGCAACCAGTACTTCACCAACACCGGTGACAAGATCGTGTTCTGGGTGCCGGTGACCGGTTCTCATACCGGCAAACGCGAGTACCCACGCTCCGAGCTGCGGGAAACCTCGAAAGACGGCAAGTGGCGCAACTGGCGTTACAACAGCGGCGTCAACACCCTGGACAACGTCGGCGATTCCAACGAAGGCGGACACCAAGCTGGACGTCAGCCATCAATGACTGACGCCCAGCCTCTCTTGTGCTTCAGGCCTTTGATGGCGCGCTAACCACCTGCCGACCGCTGAAGGAAAACAGGAAACAGGCGAACACCACCAACGCGAAACCGGCCGGGAACAGCCAGATGCTTTTCCAATCGTGGCCGCCCTCCAGGACAAAGTGATCGGTCACCTGCCCCGCCACCCAGAAGCCGATCAGCATGCCCACACCGTAGGTCGCCAGGGTAATCAGGCCCTGGGCCGAACTGCGCAAATGCTTCGGCGCCTTGGCATCGGTGTAGATCTGCCCCGAGACAAAAAAGAAGTCGTAACAGATACCGTGCAGGGCAATGCCGGTGAACAGCATGAACGCCAGGTCGCCGTTATTGCCGTAGGCGAACAACAGGTAGCGCAACGCCCACGCCAACATGCCCACCAGCAGCGCCAGCTTGATGCCGAAGCGTTGGATAAACAGCGGCAACAGCAGCATGAACAACACTTCCGATACCTGCCCGATGGCCATCTTTGCCGTCGGGTTGGTCATGCCGGTTTCGGCCAGGAACGGGTTGGCATTCTGGTAATAAAAGGCCAGGGGAATGCAGATCAGGATCGAGGCGATGAAGAACACCAGGTAGCTGCGGTCCTTCAACAGACCCAATGCATCCAAGCCCAACAGCTGCTTGATGCCGCCACCGCTGGCCTGCTCTTTGAGCGGCGCCGTGACCGGTAGCGTGAAGCTGTAGAGCCCCAATACCAGGGAAGCAACGGCCGCCATCAGGAACGTATTGCGCAAACCGCCTGCCGAGATCGCCTCACGCGAATCCCAGGCGAACACGAAACTGATCACCACGCCCGCGACAATCCAGCCAATGGTGCCCCACACACGAATGCGCGAGAACTCCAGCGCCGGGTCGCGCATTTGCCGGAACGCCACGGAATTGACCAGGGCCAACGTCGGCATGTAGACCACCATGTACGCCAGCACGTACGGATGGAACACGCTGAAGTCCGCCGCCGAATACAGCTGATACAGCAACACCGCGCCCAGCAGGTGCAACACCGCCAGGATCCGTTCGGCATTGAAGTAGCGATCGGCGATCAGGCCGATGACAAACGGCGCAATGATCGCCCCCCATGACTGAGTGGAAAACGCCATGCCGATCTGCCCGCCGTCGGCGCCCAGCGTGCTGGAGAGAAACGTCCCCAGGGTGACGAACCAGCCACCCCAGATAAAGAACTGCAGGAACATCATCACGCTGAGGCGTGCGTTCATCGGGGTCATGACAGTCACCGTTTTATTGTTGTTCTTGTGAAGAAAAAGCTGCACCGCATTTGTTACAAAGGGACCTCAACTGTGGGAGCAAGGCTTGCCCGCGATGGCCGCGCCGCGCTCCAACAGTTGGAACCGCGTTTTCGTTCATCGCGGGCAAGCCTTGCTCCCACAATGGGTTTCCTCGCCACAGGTTTTTGGGTTGGGCCGGCTACCTCAACAGGCCCAACAACCGCCGGTTGGAATCTTCATCCGTGGTGACACCAGCAAAATCGTCGAACGCCTTGCCGGTCTTGCTGATCATGTGTCGCTGGATGAACGCCGCCCCTTCTGCGGCGCCCTGCTGCGAATCCTTCAGGCAGCACTCCCATTCCAAAACCGCCCAACCGTTGAAATCGTATTGGGTCAGCTTGCTGAAGATCGATTTGAAATCGATCTGGCCATCGCCCAACGAACGGAACCGCCCGGGGCGATCGACCCAGCCCTGGTAGCCACCGTACACCCCGGAGCGGGCATCGGGACGGAATTCGGCGTCCTTGACGTGGAACATGCGAATGCGCGCATGGTAGCGGTCGATGAAACCCAAGTAGTCCATCTGTTGCAGCAGCAGGTGGCTGGGATCGTAGAGGATCGCCGCCCGTGGGTGGTGATCGACGGCCTCCAGGAAGCGCTCGAACGAGGCGCCGTCGTGGAGGTCTTCGCCGGGGTGGATTTCGTAGCAAAGGTCCACACCCGCCGCGTCGAAGCAGTCGAGAATCGGCAACCAGCGCCGGGCCAGTTCGGCGAAACCTTGCTCCACCAGGCCCGTCGGGCGCTGCGGCCATGGGTAGAGGTACGGCCACAGCAACGCGCCGGAAAACGTCGCATGGGCCTTGAGGCCCAACCGTTGACTGGCGCGGGCGGCCAGCTTGAGTTGCTCGATCGCCCACTCGGTCCGCGCCTGGGGCTGGCCGCGCAAATGGGCCGGGGCGAAGTCGTCGAACAGCGTGTCGAATGCCGGGTGCACCGCCACCAACTGGCCTTGCAGGTGCGTCGATAACTCGCTGATCTCGACACCGGCCTGGGCACAGGTGGCCTTGAGCTCATCGCAATAATCCTGGCTCTCGGCGGCCCGAGCCAGGTCGATGTATTGCGTGCCCGACGTCGGCACTTGAATGGCTTTGTAGCCTTGCGAAGCCGCCCACTGGGCGATGTTGGCCAGGGTGTCGAACGGTGCTTCGGCGGACATGAACTGCGCCAGGAAAATGCCTGGGCCGCGCAGGCCGCTCGGTGGCGTGTCGAGGGTATTCACAGCAGGGATGCTCCGGTTTGCACGGTGGTCCACTTCGCGTCGCCACGGTGGTTGAGGATGGCGGCCTCAATGAATGCCATGCCACGTAAACCAGTCTCGATGCCGGGCACGCCGGGGGCGTCAGGGCCTTCGACGTGGTTGCGAATGGCCTGGGCGAAATCGCCGTAGAGGTTGGCCATGGCTTCCAGGTAGCCTTCGGGATGCCCGGCCGGCAGGCGCATGCGCCGCGTGGCCGCCGCGCACAGCCACGGCTGGCCGACACCACTGCGCAGGATCCGCAGGGGTTGGTCAAAGGCCCGATGGATCAGGCTCGCCGGCTCTTCCTGGCGCCACTCCAAGGCGCCTCTGTCGCCGTAGACGCGAATCTTCAGCGGGTTCTCTTCGCCGGTGCAGACCTGGCTTGCGATCAACGCGCCGCTGGCACCGCCCGCCATCTTGAACAGCATCGCGGCGTCGTCATCCAATTGCCGGCCCGGGATGTGCGTACCCAAGGTGGCGCATAGCTGTTGGATAGGCTGGTCCGCGACGAACTCGGCCAAGGAAAACGCGTGGGTGCCAATGTCGCCGATGCAACCGCCCAGGCCGGACTGCCCAGGGTCATCGCGCCACTCGGCCTGCTTATTACCCTGGGCGGCGACATCCTGGCTGAGCCAGCCTTGGGGGTACTCGACCAGCACTTTGCGCACCTGGCCGATCTCGCCTGTGCGCACCATCTCCCGCGCCTGCCAAACCATGGGATAGCCCAGGTAGGTGTGGGCCAGGCCGTAGAGGCAACGGCTGCCTTGCAGCACTTCCCTGAGGGCCAGCAACTCGTTGAGGTCCAGGGCGGCGGGTTTCTCGCTGAACACATGAAAACCGGCTTTCAAGGCCTGGCTGGCAATGGGTGCATGGAGGTGATTGGGCGTGACAATCACCAGCAGTTCCATGCGCTGATCAAGCGGCAGCAGCGCTTCGCTGTCGAGCATCTGCTGCCAGTCGTGGTAGCAACGGGACGCGGCCAGGCCCAGGGCCGACCCGGTCAGCCGAGTGTTGTGAGGGTCGCGGCTGAATGCGCCGCACACCCATTCAAAACCGCCGTCCAGGCTCGCGGCCTGACGGTGGGCCTGGCCGATGAAAGCGCCCTCCCCACCGCCGACGAAGCCCATTCTTATTTTCGGTACTACAGGATTCATCGCGATTGCCTTCCTGTCAGGGTACGGATGTAACCGGTTACATCATGGCGAAAATCTAGGCTCAGTTTTCCTGCGTGTCAAACCCCATGAGGCCATGCATGAACATTTGTGGGGCGCTCAACCTGCGGTAAGCTCCCCAACCGTAGCCCCTGCCCCTGAGGTGATTTTGTCCAACATTCGTGAAGTGGCCCGGCTGGCCGGTGTTTCGGTGGCCACGGTGTCCAGAACGCTGAAATCGCCCGAGCGGGTGCTTCCCGAGACGCGGGACAAGGTCAACGCGGCGGTGGAACTGGCCGGCTATCGCCCCAACCTGATGGCGGTGCAATTTCGCTCCCGCCGCACCGGCAACCTGGTGATTCTGGTGCCGACCATCGCCAACACGTTTTTCGCCCGGGTCATCAGCGGCGCGCAGCAGGCCGCTCAGGCGGCGGGCTATCGTTTGCTGCTGTGCGACACCCAGGGCCGGGCACAAATCGAGCGGGAATTCGCCGCCCTGGTCTACGCCCACCAGGCCGACGGGGTGATCCAGTTGCGCGCCAGCGATCCTTTCGAATCAATGCCCGCAGGCGCCGAAAGCCTGCCGCTGGTCAACGCCTGCGAAGTGGTCAAGAACGCCCCTTACCCGACCATCAGCCTCGACAACCGCGCCGCCGCCCAGGCCATGACCGAGCACCTGATCGAACTCGGCCATCGCCGTATCGGCATCATCAAGGGGCCACGCAGCAGCCCCCTGACCCTGGACCGCGTGGCAGGCTACCAGGATGCCCTGCGCCAGGCCGGGATCGCCGTCGACCCAAGCCTGATCTGCCATGGCGACTTCACCTTGAAGGCCGGTGACGACGGCGCTGGCGCGATGCTCGAACGGGCCGACCGCCCCAGCGCGCTGTTCTGTGAAAACGACGAGATGGCCATCGGCGCGCTCAGGCGCATCAAGCAGATGGGCCTGCGGGTGCCCGAGGATATTTCCCTGGTGGGGTTTGACGACATCCCGTTCGCCGCCTATTGCGACCCGCCCCTGACCACCATTGCGCAACCTGCCGAAGCGTTTGGGCAACAAGCGGTGGAGATGCTGATTGCCCTGATCGAGAAAAAACCGATTGCCGAACGGCATGTGGTGTTGCCGTTTGAGTTGACGGTGCGTGGCAGTACGGCGCCAGCGGCTGGTTTTCCCTAGCGCAGTAGGCGCTGGCGAAGCCTGCGATCTTTTGATCTTTGATCTTTTGATCTTTCGCTTGAGATTCAAGTGTATTGGGAAAGATCGCAGCCTCGTTGCACTCGACAGCTCCTACACAGTTCCTATAGTTCCTACAGAGCTCAGCGGGAGCAATCTTCCTCGTCACAGACGCGTCTATGGCGCCTCGACTCACCTTTCGACTACAGTGGAAAGACTCTGCATACAGCCATAACAAGACGGAGAGTTCCCATGCGAGTCAACAAGCGCTTCACCCTCCTGGCCGCCGCGGCAGCCTTGGCGATAACGACTGCGGCCCAGGCAGCCCCGGTGTATATCAACATCCTGACGGGGGGCACCAGCGGGGTTTATTACCCGATCGGGGTCGGGCTGTCGCAGATCTACAGCAGTGGCATCCAGGACGCCAAGACATCGGTTCAGGCCACCAAGGCCTCGGTGGAAAACCTCAACCTGCTGCAAGCTGGGCGCGGGGAACTGGCCCTGGCCCTGGGCGACTCGGTGGCGGATGCCAAGAACGGCGTGGAAGACGCCGGTTTCAAGGCACCGCTGACCAAGCTGCGCGCCATCGCCGGCACCTACCCCAATTACATCCAGATCGTTGCCAGCAAGGAGTCCGGCATCAAGACCCTGGCAGACCTCAAGGGCAAGACCGTCTCCGTCGGCGCGGCGAAATCCGGCACCGAACTCAATGCCCGGGCGATCTTCAAGGCTGCGGGGCTGACCTACCAGGACATGAAGGTCCAGTACTTGCCGTTCGCCGAGTCGGTGGACTTGATCAAGAACCGGCAACTGGATGCCACGCTCCAGTCCTCAGGCCTGGGGATGGCGGCCATTCGTGACCTGGCCTCGACCATGGCGCTGAGCTATATATCGGTGCCCACCGATGTGGTGGAGAAAATCGGTAACCCGGCCTACCAAAGCGCGATGATTCCGGCCAACACCTACGATGGCCAGACCGACGCCGTACCGACCGTGGCCATCACCAACATTCTGGTCACCCATGAGGATGTCCCGGATGAGGTGGCGTATCAGATGACCAAACTGCTCTTTGAGAACCTCACTCGCCTGGGCACCTCCCATTCGGCGGCCAAGGACATCACCCTGAAAAACGCCGCGAAAAACCTGCCAATCGCCCTACACCCCGGTGCCGAGCGCTACTACAAAGAAGTGGGCGCGCTGTAGCCCCCCCCTACGCATCAACGGCACCCGGCGCCGTTGATGCGTCGTGTTTTCGCCCCTTGAATGTGAACAGAAGGCAGGCACCCCATGAGTGAAGACCAGCACGGTATCGCCACGGACCCACGGGACTGGCCCAAGACACTGTTCTACGTGGCCTTGTTGTTTTCAGTGTTTCAGATCATCACCGCCGCGTTTTCTCCAGTCTCCAGCATCGTGCTGCGGGCGGTGCATGTCGGCTTTCTGCTGTGGGTGGTATTCCTCAGCTACCCGGCCTATGGCAAGCAGCGTCCCTGGCAACCCCTGGCCTGGGTCTTGAGCCTGGCGGGCGTGGCGACGGCCCTCTATCAATGGGTGTTCGAGGCCGACCTGATCCAGCGCTCCGGCGACCTGACCACTGCCGACATGATCATCGGCGTGGTCCTGGTCGTGCTGGTGTTCGAAGCCGCTCGACGGGTGATGGGCATCGCGCTGCCGATCATTTGCGGCCTGTTCCTGGCCTATGGCCTGTTTGGCGAATATCTGCCGGGCGATTTGGCCCATCGCGGCTATGGTGTCGATCAAATCATCAACCAACTGTCTTTCGGCACCGAAGGCTTGTACGGCACGCCAACGTATGTGTCGGCCACGTACATCTTCCTGTTCATCCTGTTCGGCGCCTTCCTGGAAAAGGCCGGCATGATCAAGCTGTTCACCGATTTCGCCATGGGCCTGTTCGGCCACAAGCTGGGCGGTCCGGCGAAAGTGTCAGTGGTGTCTTCGGCGCTGATGGGCACCATCACCGGATCGGGCATCGCCAACGTCGTCACCACCGGGCAATTCACCATCCCACTGATGAAGCGCTTCGGCTACAGGGCTGCGTTTGCCGGCGGTGTGGAAGCGACGTCCAGCATGGGCAGCCAGCTCATGCCTCCGGTGATGGGCGCGGTGGCCTTCATCATGGCCGAAACCATCAATGTGCCGTTCGTTGAAATCGCCAAGGCCGCGCTGATACCCGCCAGCCTATACTTCGGCTCGGTGTTCTGGATGGTTCACCTGGAAGCCAAACGCTCCGACCTCAAGGGCCTGCCCAAGGACCAGTGCCCCAGCGCCTGGGGCGCGGTCAAGGAACGCTGGTACCTGCTGATCCCGCTCGCAGTGTTGGTCTACCTGTTGTTTTCCGGACGCACACCGCTGTTTTCCGGCATGGTCGGCCTGGCGTTGACAGCCATCGTGATTCTCGGCTCGGCGATCATTCTCAAGGTCTCGAACTACGCTTTGCGCTGTGCCTTCTGGATCGCGTTGGGCGTGCTTTGCGTCGGTTTTTTCCGGCTGGGTATCGGCGTCGTGTTTGCGGTGATTGGCGTGCTGGTGGTGGCCTGCTGGTTCATGAAAGGTACGCGGGAAACCCTCATCATCTGCCTGCATGCCCTGGTGGACGGCGCGCGTCATGCCGTTCCGGTGGGGATCGCCTGCGCACTGGTGGGCAGCATCATCGCGGTGGTCTCGCTGACTGGCGTGGCCTCCACCTTTGCCGGCTACATCCTCGCCATCGGTCGCGACAACCTGATGCTGTCGCTGATCCTCACCATGCTCACTTGCCTGGTGCTGGGCATGGGCATCCCGACCATTCCCAACTACATCATCACCAGTTCGATCGCCGCACCCGCCCTCCTGGAACTGGGCGTGCCGCTGATCGTGTCGCATATGTTCGTGTTCTATTTCGGCATCCTGGCCGACCTGACACCGCCGGTGGCGCTGGCCTGCTTCGCCGCTGCGCCCATTGCCCGGGAAAGCGGCCTGAAGATCAGCTTCTGGGCGGTGCGCATCGCCCTCGCCGGCTTCGTCGTTCCCTTCATGGCGGTCTATAACCCGGCCCTGATGCTCCAGGGCGACAACCTGTGGATGACGGCGTACATGCTGATCAAGACGATGCTGGCCGTCGGGCTTTGGGGCATGGCGTCCACCGGCTATCTGCAACAGAAGATGCCGGCCTGGGAACGCCTACTGTGCTTTGCGGCTGGCGCGTTGCTGGTGGTGGCCTTGCCGCTGACCGATGAGATCGGCTTCGTGTTGGCCGGGCTAATGATCTTGCAGCACATCTGGCGCTCGCGGCGCAGCGGGCGGGCCCTGGCGTGATCGGCTTGTGCCTGGGCCTGGCCGGGGTGGCCTGGGCACAACTTGAGGTCAGCAGCTTCACCCTGGCGTGGGACCACACCATCGAGAAAATCCGCTGGGAGGAAGACTATCGTCTCAGCGAACAGGGCTTGGTCCTGGGCGAGGCCAGGGTCAAAGGCAATGGCGCGGGCATGGAGATTCCCGAAAACGCCCGACTGGAAAATGGCAGTTGGCACTACCAACGCCAGATGCCGCCCCTGCAACCACTGAAACTGGGCCGCACGCCGCAGGCCGGCGACTATCAATTGTGTTTCGATGGCCGTTGTCGGCCGATGAGCTTCTGGTTGGGACCGCCGACAGAGGACCCGCCGACCGTAGAGCTGTGGAGTTGCGGACAACCCTGAACCTATCAGAAAACACAGGACATCCGTGGCCAGCGACTGCTCCCGCCGGTACCCGCCCTGGAGCTGCGTAGGAGCTGCGTAGGAGCTGTCGAGTGCAACGAGGCTGCGATCTTGTCCCAGACAATTGAGTCGCAAGTGAAAGATCAAGATCAAGATCAAAAGATCGCAGGCTTCGCCAGCTCCTACAGAGCCCAGGCCACAATGGAGAACCGTTCAATCAGGCAAACGTCGCCCCCCGGGTATTCACGAACAGCGAATACAACGAGTGGCTGCCGGCCATGAACAACCGATTGCCTTCCCGGCCACCGAAGCAGACGTTGGGGCAGCGCTCCGGCAGGGAGATGTGCCCGATAGCCTTGCCTTTCGGGTTGAACACCCGCACGCCGTCGAGTTTTTCCAGGTCGGCCTTGGGGTCGCCATTACCGCCCCAGCCGCACCAGAGGTTGCCACTCTCGTCGCATTTGATCCCATCGATCGCCGCGTAATCCAGGCCTTCGATGTGCTTGCGCCGCTCGCCCAACGTGCCGTCGTCCTTGACCGTGATCGCCCAGATCAAGCGGTTGGGCTTGGCCCGGCCTTCGACCACGTAGAGGATTTTCTCGTCCGGGGAAAAACACAAGCCGTTCGGCCCCGCCAGGTCATCGATGACCCGGGTGACTTTGCTGGTTTCGCCGTCGATGCGATACACCGCGTGAGGCTGGGCGGGGGTGACTTTGTGCCCCTCATAGTTGTTACCGGTCTGGAACGGCGGGTCGGTGAACCAGACCGAACCGTCCCGCTTGCAGACGATGTCGTTGGGCGAGTTGAAAGGCTTGCCCTCGAAACTGTCCGCCAGCACGGTGAGAGTGCCGTTGTGCTCAGTGCGGGTGATGCGCCGGCCTTCGCTGGCGGTGGTGGAGCCTTCGCACACCAGCAGCCGGCCCTGGCGATCGCGGCACATGCCGTTGGAGAAGTTGGAGTTCTCGCGGTAGACCGACAGGCCACCGGTAATTTCATCCCAGCGCACAATGCGGTTGTTGGGAATGTCGCTGACCAGCAGGTAACGACCGTCACCGACCCACACCGGCCCTTCTGCCCAACGCAGGCCGGTGGCGAGTTTCTCCACGCTGGCGTTGAAGATGCGCAAGTCCATGAAGCTGGGGTCAAGGATATTGATCAGCGGGTCCGGGTAACGCTGGCTCAAGGGTTCGGCCTGGGCGAGCCCTGGCAGGTTGCCAAGGGCGGCCGCAGCGGCCGAGACCACCAGGGACCGTTTCAGGAATACCCGGCGCCCCTGATCGGCGGCGGTTGCAGATTGCGAAGCATCCATCGGTGCGTCTCCGTTAATTATTATTGGACGGGACGACAGTTTTACTACGTGATAAGACGTCGTACAAGCATGCAAGCCTGCTCTTTCGGACAATCGATCAGCCCGGGTTCAGCGGTACACGAACCGTAACGGTCGTGCCGACTCGCGCCTTCGAGTGAATCTCGATGGTGCCCTGATGGGCCGATACGATCGCCGAGGCGATGTGTAGGCCCAGTCCGAGCCCGGCCGTGGCACCGTACTGCGCTTCACCGCTGCGCAGATGCCGGATCAACGGGTTGAAGAGGCTGGCGATGGCCTTTTTCTCGATAGGCTTGCCCTGGTTGTTGATCGCGATCACAGCCATACCCTTTTCAACGCTCAACGAAACAGTCACCGGTGTGCCTTCGGCACCATGCTGGACGGCATTGCCAATCAGGTTGGCGAATACCTGCTCCATGCGGGCCGGATCAAACACCCCCACCAGGGCACCGGTCGTTTCAAAGCGGATTTCGCTTTCCGGGTGATAGGCCCGTGCCTCCTCCACCATGCCTTCGCAGGCCGCCACCAGATCGCCGTTGACGCGCTGCACCGGAATACCCGTGCCGAGTTGGGTGCGGGTGAAATCCAATAGATCGCCGACGATTTTGTTGGCCCGCTTGACGCTGGTGTAGATGCGCGAAGTGATCTTGGTGGCTTTGGCGGGCAGGTCCCCCGCCCGCAGCAGCACCTCGGAACTCAGCAGGATCGCGCCCAAGGGGCTGCGCAGGTCATGCCCCAGAATCCCGAGAAAGATATTGCGCGATGCATCCCCCCCCCGAGTAACTGACAACGGACTCGGACAAGGCCTGGTCCACGGCCTCGTTGAATCGAATCAGATCGTCCATGACCTGCTTGTGATCCAACTGCGTGTGCGGCATCCAGAGCATAAGCACGCCAGTACGCAGGGCCCGGTACTCGGAAACCATTTGCTCCACGGTAAAACCCGAGAACTGACGGATGACCGCATGGGTTTCGGCGGCGGTTTCGGCGTCAGCCGGCGGAGCCTCGCCATGGGACTTGGCAATTGCCTCGTTGCGTGTTTGTGAGGTGCGCAGGTCAGCAGCGATGGTGCGCAACATCTGCTCGGCATGGTCGCGCAGGGCCACGGCATCCATGCCAATGGACGCGGGGGTGATGGTTTTGGCGAAGTCTTTCCACGCCTGAAGAATCGGCTCGATATTGTCGAGAATGAAATCGGCCAGGCGCATGAGTTTTCCGCCAGAAGGGCAATGCTGTAAACGACACAGCGGCCTGATTGTTGTACAGCAAAGTGCCGGGCAATGTGCGTAATGCTGTTCATTTTTATTTGGTGTGTATATCCGTTATTTCGGTAACGGCGGCTGGCGGTTCCGCCCTTACGGCGGGTCACTTTTGGAGAAGCGCCAAAAGTAACCAAAAGCGCTTTGCCCCACCACTCGGCACCTCGCCTAGGCTCGGTGTGCCCTCACTCCGGCATTGCTCCGTGGGCCGCCGCGAAGGGCCATCCATGGCCCAGCGCGGCTATCCCGGCATCCATGCCGGGATGCCCACTGCGCAATGCCTGCGTTCGGCCAGCGTGGTTTAACGGGGCGTCGAGATCAAAATCCAAAGCAAAGCAAAGCAAGAGCGCGACACGTCCAACATCTATGTAGCTGAACCACCGCCATCGCGAGCAAGCTCGCTCCCACAATGGCCTGCGGTGAACACAAGACTCATGGACACCCAGAATCACCTGTGGGAGCGAGCCTGCTCGCGATGAGGCCGGCACATCCAACCTCTTCATCGACTATGGCACCGCCTTCGCGAGCAAGCTCGCTCCCACAATGGCCTGCGGTGAACACAAGACTCATGGACACCCAGAATCACCTGTGGGAGATTCTATGGTGCAGGGCTACCCCTTAAATGCCCTTCGGTAAGTATTCGCTCTGGTTCTTCAGCAGGGCGAATACTACTCGGGCAAGCTTGCGGGCCAGTGCCACTAATGCTTCGGTTG
>NZ_CAXAPD010000030.1:0-67548 GCF_963970515.1 Pseudomonas sp. RL_5y_Pfl2_73
GAGTACGAGGTCAGCAGCCTCGCGTTTGAATTCAGCAGAAAAGGAACGGCGTTGTTTGGTCATGAGACACCTCTATCTGGCGAGCATTCTCGCCTAAATGGGTGTCCGGATTCATTAAACCACTACAACCCATTACCTGCCCAACAAGGAATATGAGGCTCTGCCATGAAAACCCTCTTGAAACTCACCCTTGCAGCCACCCTCACCTGTGCCCTACCCGCCTGGGCCACTTGCACGCCAGAGGAAGCGACCGCCAAGCGCGAACAATTGGCAAATGAAGTGACCAAGCTCACCGAACAGAACCCGGCCAAGGCCAAGGAAATGAACGACGAGTTGCAGGCCATGGACCTGGAGACTGCCAGCAAGGATGTGCCGGACAAGTGCCAGTTGATCGATAAGCGTTTGGAAGAGCTGAAGAAGGCAGAAAAGAAAGCCGGTTGACTGCACAAGGCCGAGCACAACCCGCTTTTGTGGGAGGGGATCTGTGGGAGCAAGGCTTGCCCGCGATGAAGGTGATGCGGTCTTTCAGAAACCGAGGCGTCTGTGTCGCGAGCAAGCTTTGCTCCCACAAATCCCCCTCGCCACAGGGCTTTGCGTCAGATTCAGTTGCCCATAAAAAAACCGGGCTCAAGGTCCGGTTCTTTTTATAAAACGCTAACGCTGACTCACTCAGCCGCTGGCGCCTCTGGCTTGCGCCGCTTGAGCGGGGCCATGCCGTCCTTGCTGACCAGCGACGGAGTGTCGCTCTTCGGACGGTTGGCGGTCTTGCGCTTGGTCGGGGCCTTGGCGCCGGTTTTCTTCTTGTCGCCCTTGGCGTCGACCTTTTTCTTCTTCACTCCTACGGCCTTGCCCGAGGCCTTGACCTTCTTCGGCCCGCCGTAGGTGCCTTTGACTTCCTTGATGGTGCGGCGCTCGAAGCTCTGCTTGAGGTAGCGCTCGACGCTCGACATCAGGTTCCAGTCGCCGTGGCAGATCAGCGAGATCGCCAGGCCATCGTTGCCGGCCCGACCGGTACGACCGATGCGGTGCACGTACTCGTCGCCGCTGCGGGGCATGTCGAAATTGATGACCATGTCCAGGCCATCCACGTCCAGGCCGCGAGCGGCGACATCGGTGGCGACGAGGATTTTCACACCACCCTGCTTGAGGCGGTCGATGGCCAGCTTGCGGTCCTTCTGGTCCTTCTCGCCGTGCAGCACGAACGCCTTGTATTCCTGGGCCACCAGGCGACCGTAGATGCGGTCGGCCATGGCCCGGGTGTTGGTGAACACGATGGCTTTTTCGTAGGTCTCATTGGCCAGCAACCAGTTCACGATCTGCTCTTTGTGCTGGTTGTGGTCGGCAGTGATGATCTGCTGACGGGTGGTGGAGTTCAATTGGCTGACCGCGTTGAGCTGCAAGTGCTCTGGGTTGTTCAGCACCTTGGCGATCATCTCGCGCAGGCCCGAACCGCCGGTGGTGGCGGAGAACAGCATGGTCTGCTGGCGGTTGGTGCATTCATCCACCAGGCGTTGCACGTCTTCGGCAAAGCCCATGTCGAGCATACGGTCGGCTTCGTCCAGCACCAGCACTTCGACTTCCTTGAGGTCGAGGTTGCCGGCGTTCAACTGCTCGATCATCCGCCCGGGGGTGCCGATCAGGATGTCCGGCACCTTGCGCAGCATGGCGGCCTGGACCTTGAAGTCTTCGCCACCAGTGATCAGGCCGGACTTGATGAAGGTGAACTGCGAAAAGCGCTCCACTTCCTTCAAAGTCTGCTGGGCCAGTTCACGGGTCGGCAGCAGGATCAGGGTCTTGATGCTGACGCGGACCTTGGCCGGGCCGATCAGGCGGTTGAGGATCGGCAGCACGAACGCGGCGGTCTTGCCGCTGCCGGTTTGCGCCGTCACCCGCAGGTCACGCCCTTGGAGCGCGAGCGGAATAGCCGCTGCCTGCACCGGCGTTGGCTCGACAAATTTAAGCTCGGCCACGGCTTTGAGCAGGCGTTCGTGCAGGGCGAATTGGGAAAACACGGGTGCTACCTCGAAGAAATGCAAAAAAACAGCTGCATAGGGTAACGGTTTCGAGCGCGAAGGCCGAGTTTCTTTATACAAACGGCGGTAAATCAGTGCATTTTTATCAGCCGTTATTGCATCAACGGTCACTTGACCGGACTTAAATGCTCTAATCGCTCCGTCACGTCTTTAGAGAAGAACCGTTTCGTCCATGGACATCAAACAACTCTGGGTCAACATCCAAGACCTCTGGGGTGCCCTTGACCAGCACCCGATCCTGCATTCCAGCCTCACCCTGATGTTGCTGCTGGTCATCGCCCTGGTGCTCGGACGCGTAGCGCGCTACCTGATCCTCCACGCGGCCAAATTGCTCGGGCGGCAACCGGCCTTGAACTGGGTCAACGACCTGCGCCAGAACAAGGTCTTTCATCGCCTGGCGCAGATGACACCCTCGTTGATCATCCAGTTCGGCCTGCACCTGGTGCCGGAACTGAGCACCACCAGCATGACTTTCCTGAGCAATGTCGCCCTGGCTTTCACCATCCTGTTCATGGTGCTGAGCCTCAGTGCCCTGCTCAGCGCCATGCTGGATGTCTACGCCCGCACTGAGCATGCACGTACCCGCTCGATCAAAGGCTACGTGCAACTGGCGAAGATGATGCTGTATATCTTTGGCGCGATCATCATCGTTGCCACCCTGATCGACCGCTCGCCGCTGTTGCTGCTGTCAGGCCTGGGGGCGATGTCGGCAGTGATCCTGTTGGTCTACAAGGACACCCTGCTGTCGTTCGTCGCCAGCGTGCAACTGACCAGCAACGACATGCTGCGGGTCGGCGACTGGATCGAGATGCCCCAGGTCGGCGCCGACGGTGACGTGGTGGACATCACGCTGCACACCGTCAAGGTGCAGAACTTCGACAAGACCATTGTCTCGATCCCCACATGGCGCCTGATGTCCGAGTCGTTCAAGAACTGGCGCGGCATGCAGCAGTCCGGCGGGCGACGGATCAAGCGCAGCCTGTTCATCGACGCCGGCGGCGTACGTTTCCTGCACGACGAGGAAGAACAGCGCCTGACTCAGGTGCGCCTGTTGACCGACTACATCGGCCGCAAGCAGGCCGAACTCAAGGCCTGGAACGAGGCCCAAGGCAACGTCGCGGCGATGTCGGCCAACCGCAGGCGGATGACCAACCTGGGCACCTTCCGCGCCTATGCGCTGGCGTATTTGAAAAGCCACCCGGAGATCCAGCCGAACATGACCTGCATGGTCCGACAGATGCAGACCACCGCCCAGGGCATCCCGCTGGAAATCTACTGCTTCACCCGCACCACCGCATGGGCCGACTACGAGCGTATCCAAGGGGATATTTTCGATTACCTGCTGGCGGTGATGCCGGAGTTCGGGTTGAACCTGTACCAGCAGCCAAGCGGCACGGACCTGCGTTCGGGGCTGCTGCCGGCGGTGTTGGGGGCGAGCCAACTGCCGGAGCCGCAGAAGCAGCTGGTTTGAGGTGGTCTGCCCCCCCCCCCCTTCAAGTCTAAACATACAAGCGAGCTTGCTCGCGATGGCGGCGTATCAGTCAGCATCCCTGTTTCTGACACACCGCTATCGCGAGCAAGCTCGCTCCCACAGGGTTCAGGACTCAGGATTCAGGGTGAAGGCTGAGGTTGGCGTACCCCCAACCGACTGATCCACACCGCCGCCAATATCACCGACCCACCCAGCAGCAACCGCCCCAGTGCCTCGTGCTGGTTCCAGATCAGCAGGTTCACCAGTAGCCCCACCGGCACGTGCAGGTTGTTCATCACCGCCAGGGTCCCGCCATTGACCAGGCACGCGCCTTTGTTCCACCAGTACAGCCCCAGTGCGGTGGAGACCAGGCCCAGAAACACCAGCACGCCCCATTGCAGCGGCGCTTCGGGCCAGAAGTCGGCCTTACCGAACAGCAGGAATGCCGGCAACGCCACCATCAGCGCACCGAGATAGAAATAACCGAAACGCCGGTAATGCGGCAGGTCGCTCGGGTGGCGGGCCACCAGGTGTTTGTAGAGCACCTGCCCGGCCGCATAGGTGAAGTTGGCCAATTGCAGCAGCAAAAAACCCATGAAGAAATCCGGATTGATCCGGTCGATGCGAATCACCGCCGCACCGGCCACCGCCACCAGCGCCGCGATCAGCGCCCAGGGATTGAAGCGACGGTTCAGTGCGTCTTCGATCAAGGTCACGTGCAGGGGCGTCAGGATGGTGAAAAGCAGCACCTCGGGCACCGTCAGCACGCGAAAGCTCAGGTACAGGCAGACGTAGGTCACGCCAAACTGCAAAGCGCCGATCAACAGCATGCCGCGCATGAACGCCGGCTCCACCTGGCGCCAGCGCGTCAGCGGAATGAACACCAACCCGGCCAGCAGGACCCGCACCAGCACCGCGAAATAACTGTCCACATGCCCGGCCAGGTACTCGCCGATCAGGCTGAAGGAAAACGCCTGGATCAATGTCACAAAAAGTAGATAGCCCATGCCGCCCTCGTTTCGAATGGCGGCGAAGATAGCGGTTTTGAACGGTGGGAGCGAGCTTGCCCGCTCCCACCGTTATCCCATTAACTCGGAATTTCATCCACGACCCAAGAATTGGCCTGGCGCTGGTGCCGGTGGTTGGCGGCACGCTGGAGCACTCGGGTCAGCGCCTGGAAGTTGGCCGGTTTGGTCAAGATGTCATCGGCACCAGCGGCCCTGAAACGTTCTATCTCGCTGGAAAAAACACTCGCGGTGAAAGCAACGATGTAGCAAGTATCGCCCTGGGGTAACTCGCGGATTCTACGCACCGCCTCCATCCCATCCATCACGGGCATGTTGATATCCATCAGAATGATCTCTGGCGTCGAAACCATGCAACGATTGACCGCTTCCAGGCCATCTGACGCAAGGTCGGGTGCATAACCCAACTCGTGTAGCATCGCCATGGCCACTTTCTGGCTCACCGAATGGTTCTCCACCAGAAGGATATCGAGCGGATAATCCTCGGCAAAAGACGAGTCGAAGCCAACCGCCGCATGATCATCCCTGTCGGGTACTTCCGAGACTGAAAAAAGCGCCATGGGGAGAGAAAAGGAGAATGTCGAGCCGACACCTGGCTGGCTGGTGAACGATAAAGTCCCCTGCTGCGCCTCGAGCAGGTTCTTACAGATAGAAAGGCCCAGCCCACTCCCCGTGAAGCGTTGGCTAGCCGGCCCTTTGAACTGGGTAAAGGGCTTGAACAGATTGTCTTGCCGTTCGGCGGGGATACCGATGCCGGTATCACGTATGGAGAAGTCGAGCCACGCTTGAGCGCCGTAACCGCTGGTGGTGACCAGGAGCGATATTTTTCCGACTTCGGTAAATTTGACCGCATTGCCCAGCAAGTTGATCAATATCTGGCGAAGGCAGTCCATATCGGTTTTGACCAAAGGCGGTACGTCCGGGGAAAACTGCGCCTCCAGCACTATGAGTTTGTCCTGGATATTTTGCCGGATTAGCTCCATACAGGATGAAACCAGTGCTCTCACTTCGAAAACACGAGGTTTCAATTCAAGTTTGCCCGCTTCGATTTTTGCCAGGTCGAGAATGTTATCGATAAGAGACAGCAGGGTCCGTCCACTGGAATGAATCGTTGTGAGAAGACGGCGTTGCTCGGGATCGAGGGCGGACCGGGCCAATAACTCGGTCGCGCCAATGACACCGTACATCGGGGTGCGAATTTCATGACTCATGGTTGCCAGAAAGCTGGTTTTTGAACGATCAGCGTCTTCGGCGGCATTTTTTGCCTGATTCAATACCTGCTCATTGACTCGCAGGTGCTGGAGATGAGCGCGCATGCGTAACAGGAGGAAAGCGAGAAATACCAGGATGGCCAGGATGATGTGGTACAGGGAGTCATGATTAAGTTGTTGATAGTAGTCCGCCAAGGTAACTTCCGCCCCGACAACATACACCGTACCGTCTTGTGATTTTATTGGGACAAAGACTGCGCGAAAATCCCCCCAATGATCCGAATAATCAATCCAGGTTGGCTCGGTGCGCTCAAAACTGTCGAGTAAAGCCTGGCTGGCATCGGGATAAGGGTCGAAAAAACGCACGAAATTCTGCTCTTGAATTTCTTTTTTCGATGCGCTGGAACTGACCAAGTAGGCCTTTGCACCTCGCTTGATCACGCTATAGACAAACGCAGTGCCCATGGACTCGTTGAAGCCGGAGAGCCGCTGAATGGTATCCCAGTCCTGCGCTTGCGATTTGGATTGTTTATCGAGCAGGTTGTCATGGTAACGGTCGCCGAGGATGGCCGAAGCGCCCAGCGCGGCATGCAGCAATTTATTATTGATATTGTCGGTGAGGACGCTTTGCGTTTCGACATAGAGGTAGTAGATATAGCTACTCGCCCCCATGAGGTAGGCCAAAAATAAAACCCATGTTTTCCGTTTGACTTTGAACATATCACAGTCTCCCTACTGTAATTGCGCGCATAAATTACCACAGCAGGCGTCGGAAGACTTGCCCAATCCGGGTGAAGCTAGGGCCTGCACATTTTCCAGCCCTCAAGACTTGAAAGGCCGTCCATCTAAAAGGGCCGTTGTTTCCATTTCCCCAAAAAAAAGCCCGATTTCGCTAAAGCGTTCAATCGGGCTGATGCACTCAGGAGCAATAAGTGCAAAGGGAGGTTCGATGCGCAAAACGGTTTGAAGGGAAGCGCCAAGCCACTAGACCACTTGGCGATTACCTGAAGATTAACGGATCAGGCGACCTGGGACAGTTTGGCGTTGGCCTGATTCAAACCCTTCTCCTGGAAGTCGCCGCCCAGGTTCATGCCCTCGGCATGGATGAAGGTCACGTCGTGGATCCCGATAAAGCCCATAACCTGGCGCAGGTAGGGTTCCTGATGGTCAGTGCTGCCGCCGGCATGAATGCCACCACGGGCGGTCAGCACGAATGCGCGTTTGTCGGCCAGCAGGCCTTGGGGGCCGGTGGGGGTGTATTTGAACGTCACGCCGGCACGCAGCACGTGGTCGAGCCAGGCTTTCAGGGTGCTGGGGATGGCGAAGTTGTACATCGGTGCCGCCATTACCAGCACGTCGGCGGCCAGCAATTCATCGGTCAGTTGGTTGGAGCGTTCCAGCGAGGTGGTTTCAACGTCGTTGCGCTGCTCGGCAGGCTTCATCCAGCCACCCAGCAGATTGGCATCCAAGTGCGGCACCGGATCGATGGCCAGGTCGCGAACGCTGATTT
Source organism: Pseudomonas sp. RL_5y_Pfl2_73 (assembly GCF_963970515.1). Lineage (NCBI taxonomy): Bacteria > Pseudomonadati > Pseudomonadota > Gammaproteobacteria > Pseudomonadales > Pseudomonadaceae > Pseudomonas > Pseudomonas sp. RL_5y_Pfl2_73. The sequence goes on from NZ_CAXAPD010000030.1 coordinate 7,251, forward strand.
CGTCGGCCGGGTGCGCCGCTTTCCACTGGCTGATAAAGGTCTGGGTCAGTTGACGGGACACCGAGTCTTGCTGGCGGGCACTGCTTTCGATGATCAGAACGCGGGACATGGCTTGTAGGCTCCATCTGAGAATGTTGTCAGTCGATGGAGTGAAGGTTAAACGCGAGCATATCGATGAAAAAGCGCAAATAACTGCTGCAAAGCATCGATAAATTCGTTTATAAGCAGGGCAAGCAATATTGCCTGCCCCACTGTCGGGCTATTTCGGCTGACAGGTCAGTTTGATGCGCAGCTTGATGATGTTGCGGTTGAACTTGGCCGTGGCGTTCTTGAACTTGCCGGCGGCGACTTCCAGCTTGCGGGTACGAGGTGCTTCAGGGCCATTTCTGAAGACCACGGTACAAGCTGCATCGGTGCTGCCGTAGTTGTTGACACGGATGGAACCGATATCGGCATCGGTGTCATAGGCGTTGTAGTCGATGCTCAGGCCATTGAGGTGTTTTTCCACATCAATCGGGTAGGCAAACGCAGTCAGTGGCAGCAAGGCCAGCACCGCACAACAGATTTTCTTCATTCGGCAGTCTCCACCAAGGGACTGTCAGCTTAGGACAAGAGGAGCCCGATATGAAAGCGCCCCGCGTGACCCTTGATCAATGGCGCACCTTGCAGGCCGTGGTGGACCACGGCGGTTTCGCCCAGGCCGCTGAAGTGCTGCATCGCTCCCAGTCGTCAGTGAGCTACACCGTGGCCCGCATGCAGGATCAGCTCGGCGTGCCGTTGCTGCGCATCGATGGGCGCAAGGCCGTGTTGACCGAAGCCGGTGGCGTGCTGCTGCGCCGCTCCCGGCAACTGGTGAAACAGGCCAGCCAACTGGAAGACCTGGCCCACCACATGGAGCAAGGCTGGGAAGCGGAAGTGCGCCTGGTGGTCGACGCGGCCTACCCCAACGCCCGCCTCGTTCGCGCCTTGACCGCGTTCATGCCGCAAAGCCGTGGCTGCCGGGTGCGGCTGCGCGAAGAAGTGCTGTCGGGGGTCGAAGAGGTGCTGCTCGAAGGCGTGGCCGACCTGGCCATCAGTAGCTTCAGCATTCCTGGTTATCTGGGGGCAGAGTTGAGCGACGTTGAATTCGTCGCGGTGGCGCATCCCGAACATGCCCTGCATCGCCTCAACCGCGAGCTGACTTTCCAGGATCTGGAAAGCCAGTTGCAAGTGGTGATCCGCGACTCCGGACGCCAGCAACCTCGCGACGTGGGTTGGCTCGGTGCCGAGCAACGCTGGACCGTCGGCAGTCTGGCCACCGCAGCGACTTTCGTGGGTAGCGGCCTGGGCTTCGCCTGGCTGCCCCGGCACATGATCGAGCGGGAAATCAAGGAAGGCACGCTTAAACAGCTACCCTTGGACCAGGGTGGCAGCCGCAACCCGAGCTTCTATTTGTATTCGAACAAGGAAAAAAACCTGGGCCCGGCCACGCAAATCCTGATCGAATTGCTGCGCACCTTCGATACTGCGCCGCTGGATGCACCGTTCGCCGCCCCTGAACAAGCCTGACAAGGACTTCGCTGATGGCCTATTTCGAACATGAAGGTTGCAACCTGCACTACGAGGAATACGGCCACGGCGCGCCCTTGCTGCTGGTCCACGGGCTGGGTTCCAGCACCCGGGACTGGGAAAAGCAGATCCCGGTGCTCTGCGCCCATTACCACCTGATCGTGGTGGATGTGCGCGGCCACGGTCGCTCCGACAAGCCGCAGGAGCGCTACAGCATCGAAGGTTTCAGCGCCGATCTGATCGCCTTGATCGAACACCTGGGCCTGGGCCCGGTGCATCTGGTGGGTTGGTCCATGGGGGGCATGATCGCTTTTCAGTTGGCGGTGGATGAGCCCCATAGGGTCAAGAGCTTGTGTATCGTCAACAGCGCGCCAGAGGTCAAGATCCGCACGCCCGACGATTGCTGGCAGTGGTTCAAGCGCTGGAGCCTGATGCGCCTGCTCAGCCTGGCGACCATCGGCAAAGCCCTCGGCGCCAAGTTATTCCCCAAGGCCGAGCAAACCGAGTTACGCCTGGAAATGGCCCGGCGCTGGGCAAAGAACGACAAACGTGCTTATCTCGCCAGCTTCGATGCGATCGTGGGCTGGGGCGTGCAGGAACGACTTTCGCAGGTTGCCTGTCCAACCCTCGTCATCTGCGCCGACCACGACTACACCCCCGTGGCGCTGAAAGAAGCCTATGTAAAACGGCTGCCCGATGCACGGCTGGTGGTCATCGCCGATTCACGGCACGCGACCCCGCTGGATCAACCCGAACGCTTCAACCAAACCCTGCTCGACTTTTTGACCGCAACCGACTCCACCACTCAGGATCACTGACCCCATGTTGAAAAAATTCGCCCTCGCCGCCGGCACCGTACTGTTTGCCGCCAACCTGATGGCCGCCACGCCAGCCAAGGCACCCCATGTATTGCTCGACACCACCAACGGTCAGATCGAAATCGAACTGGACCCGGTCAAGGCCCCCATCAGTACCAAGAACTTCCTTGAGTACGTAGACAGCGGTTTCTACACCAACACGATTTTTCACCGGGTGATCCCGGGCTTCATGGCCCAGGGCGGCGGGTTCACTCAAGCCATGCAACAAAAAGAAACCAAGGCGCCGATCAAGAACGAAGCCAGCAATGGCCTGCACAACGTTCGCGGCACCTTGTCGATGGCGCGCACCTCCAACCCGAACTCGGCCACCAGCCAGTTCTTCATCAACGTGGCCGACAACGCCTTCCTCGATCCGGGCCGTGACGCCGGTTACGCGGTGTTCGCCAAGGTGGTCAAGGGCATGGACGTGGTGGACATCATCGTCAACTCGCCAACCACCCAACGCGGCGGCATGAAAGACGTGCCGGCCGATCCTGTGATCATCAAGTCGGCCAAGCGCATCGACTGAAGAGGCACACGGCAAGCCTGGGCGGTGCGGTCATCCCGCGCCGCTCATAGCAATAAGGAGAGCCCCTGCCAGGGCATTGAGTGATGGTTTATCGCCGCTTCGAAACACTGATCGATATTTTCCGCGACGCTCCTTCGTCGGCCCCGCCGAATCGCGTCCTGCCCTTCTACACCTATTACCTGAAACAGGTCTGGCCCAGCTTCGCCGTATTGCTGGTGGTGGGTCTGATCGGCGCGCTGATCGAAGTGGCGCTGTTCAGCTACCTGAGCCGCATCATCGACCTGACCCAGGGCACGCCCAATGTTGACTTCTTCAGGGTCCATGGCCTGGAGCTGGCCTGGATGGCCGTGGTGGCGCTGATTTTCCGGCCCATCTTCGTGGCCCTGCATGACCTGCTGGTGCACCAGACCCTGAGCCCTGGCATGACCAGCCTGATCCGCTGGCAAAATCACAGCTACGTGCTCAAGCAGAGCCTGAATTTCTTCCAGAACGACTTCGCCGGGCGCATCGCCCAGCGCATCATGCAGACCGGCAACTCCCTGCGCGACTCGGCCGTGCAGGCCGTGGATGCCCTTTGGCACGTGCTGATCTACGCCATCAGCTCCCTGGTGCTGTTCGCCGAAGCCGACTGGCGCCTGATGATCCCGTTGCTGATATGGATTGCCGCCTACATCGGTGCACTTTGTTATTTCGTGCCACGGGTCAAGGAGCGCTCGGTGGTATCGTCCGATGCCCGCTCCAAGCTCATGGGCCGGATCGTCGACGGCTACACCAACATCACCACCCTGAAGCTGTTCGCCCACACCAATTTCGAACAGCAGTACGCCCGCGAAGCCATCCAGGAGCAGACCGAAAAAGCCCAGTTGGCCGGCCGCGTGGTCACCAGCATGGACCTGGTCATCACCACCATGAACGGGCTGCTGATCGTCGGCACCACGGCATTGGCGTTGTGGCTCTGGACCCAGTCGCTGATCAGCGTGGGTGCCATTGCCCTGGCGACCGGGCTGGTGATCCGCATCGTTAACATGTCCGGCTGGATCATGTGGGTGGTCAACGGCATCTTCGAAAACATCGGCATGGTCCAGGACGGTTTGCAGACCATTGCCCAACCGGTCAGCGTCACCGACCACGACCAGGCCAAGCCCCTGACGGTGAGCCGGGGCGAGGTGCGTTTCGAGCATGTGGATTTCCACTACGGCAAGAAAAGTGGTGTCATCGGCGATCTGAACCTAACCATCAAGCCCGGCGAAAAAATTGGCCTGATCGGTCCTTCCGGCGCCGGTAAATCCACGTTGGTCAATCTGCTGCTGCGCCTCTATGACGTGCAAGGCGGGCGCATTCTCATCGATGACCAGAACATCGCCGAAGTCGGCCAGGAAAGCCTGCGCGAGCGCATCGGCATGATCACCCAGGACACATCGCTGCTGCATCGCTCGATTCGCGACAACCTGCTCTATGGCAAGCCCGACGCCACCGATGCGCAACTCTGGGAAGCCGTGCGCAAGGCCCGTGCCGATGAGTTCATCCCACTGCTGTCAGACGCCGAAGGCCGCACCGGCTTCGATGCCCATGTGGGTGAGCGCGGCGTGAAACTGTCCGGCGGCCAGCGCCAGCGCATCGCTATCGCGCGGGTGCTGCTCAAGGACGCGCCGATCCTGATCATGGACGAAGCGACGTCAGCGCTGGACTCGGAAGTCGAGGCGGCGATCCAGGAAAGCCTAGAGACCTTGATGCAAGGCAAGACCGTGATCGCCATTGCCCACCGCCTCTCCACCATCGCCCGAATGGACCGGTTGGTGGTGCTGGAGAATGGCCGCATCGCCGAAACCGGCAGCCATGCCGAACTGCTGGCCCATGGCGGGCTGTATGCGCGATTGTGGCAGCATCAGACAGGTGGGTTTGTGGGGATCGATTGATACACCTCTGACTCAGATGTTCCCTGTGTAGGAACTGTCGAGTGCAACGAGGCTGCGATCTTTCCCCAAACACTTGAATCTCAAGCAAAAGATCAAGATCAAAAGATCGCAGGCTTCGCCAGCTCCTACAGGGCCCATGCGCCTTTGCCACAGGGTTCGGATTGAATCAGCGCGGTCAGGGCAACATCCAAGGTATTTCTGAAAAAATCTGTCCAGGATCCATTTAGCCCACACCGCAACCACATACTCCCCACCGACCACGGCCAAAACCACCACCGCCCATGACTCTGGCGGTTTTTTTGTCGCTGGATTTGTCGCAAAGCTCTGCTGTACTCAGCCCAGGTTCTGGAGATGAACCTGTCGTAATACTGCTGGATGCATAACCGATGATCACGACTGTTTTATCAAGGATTGCTTATGTCTTTACTCAAACGTTCAACGACTGAGTTGTTGGGTACGTTCTGGCTGGTATTGGGCGGCTGCGGCAGCGCAGTATTGGCCGCCTCCGGGATTGGCGTGCTGGGGGTGGCCCTGGCGTTCGGCTTGACGGTGTTGACCATGGCCTTCGCCATCGGGCACATCTCCGGTTGCCATTTGAACCCGGCCGTTTCGTTGGGTTTGTACGTGGGCGGGCGGTTTCCGGCCAGGGAGTTGCCTACCTACATCATTGCCCAAGTCATAGGGGGCGCGTTGGCCGCCGCGTTGATCTACTTCATCGCCAGCGGCAAGGAAGGCTTTGACCTGGCCGCGTCCGGCCTGGCAGCGAACGGTTATGGCGAACATTCGCCTGGTGGGTATTCAATGGCAGTCGGTTTTGTCACCGAACTGGTCATGACGGCGATGTTCATCCTGATCATCCTCGGCGCCACCGATAAACGTGCGCCGGCCGGGCTGGCACCGATTGCCATCGGCCTGGCCCTGACGCTCATTCACCTGATCTCGATTCCGGTCACCAACACGTCCGTCAACCCGGCCCGCAGTACCGGTCCGGCGCTGATTGTCGGTGGTTGGGCCATCGAGCAACTGTGGCTGTTCTGGGTGGCGCCGCTGCTGGGCGCCGTCATCGGCGGTGTTTCGTACCGCTGGCTGGGCCAGGAAAACCGCTGAGTCACACCCGCGAAAATCAGCACTGCCGATAAGGCAGTGCTGTCTTCGCCTCTTCGGCATACGCCAGCACACCCTCCTGTTCCCTCATGAGAAAATCCGCCACTGCCGCCTTCAAGCCTGGATGGCGCAGGTAGTGCCATGAGCGAGTAATCACCGGCTCAAACCCGCGAATCAATTTGTGCTCACCCTGGGCGCCGGCGTCGAAACGCTGCAAGCCGTGGGCAATCGCGTAGTCCATGCCTTGATAGAAACAGGTCTCGAAGTGCAGGCGGTCAAACTCCGCCAGGCAGCCCCAGTAGCGTCCGTAGAAACTGTCGCCGCCCACCAGGCTGAACGCCATCGCCACCGGCCGTGAACCTTGCTTGGCCAGCACCACGCGAATGGTCTCGGGCATGCGTTCGGCCAGCAGACTGAAGAACGCTCGGGTCAGGTATGGCGCCTGGCGTCGTATCGCGTAGGTGTTGGCGTAACAAGCGTAGACAAAATCCCACTGCGCCTCGTCCAACTGATGACCTTCGAGCCATTCGAACGCGATGCCCTGCCCCGCCACTTGTTCACGCTCCTTGCGCATCTGCTTGCGCTTGCGGGAACTGAGGGCATCGAGAAAGTCCTGGAAGTCGCGATAACCGCGATTTTGCCAGTGATACTGGCAGCCGATCCGCTGCAGCCAGCCTTCTTGCCCGGCGAGCGCCGCGTCGGTGAAGGCATCGGTGAAGTTGATGTGGGCGCTGGAAAGTCCTTCGATTTCCAGATACCCCGGCAAGCTGCCCAGCAGCTCCAGGCCATCTTCCCCGCGCGCCGCCAGCAACCGCGGGCCACTGACCGGGCTGAACGGCACCGCTGTCAACAGCTTGGGGTAATAGTCGATGCCGGCGCGGGCGCAAGCGTCGGCCCAGGCGTGGTCGAACACGTATTCGCCGTAGGAATGCCACTTGCGGTAACAGGGCAAGGCCGCCAGCAGATGATCGTCTTCAATGTGCAGCAAATGCTCGGCTTGCCAACCGGAATTCGGCCCCAGGCTGGCGCTGTCTTCCAGGGCGCTGAGAAAGGCGTGGCGCAGGAAAGGCTGGTTGGCGGGCACCAGCGCGTCCCACTCGTGCGGCGCGATGGCGGACAGGCTGTCCAAGACGTGAAGCGGCATGCGATTCCTCGATAGCCAGACGACGGATGGAGCGAGTATCGCCGATCCTGACCAGGCGCACATAAAAAAACCCCGCCAGAGGCGGGGTTCAAAGGAGCGCTTTAACGGATGAAGTCAGAGCGGTTGTATCGAGTCAGCGCGATTTAGAACACGTACTGGGCACGCATCACAAAACCGTCGCCATCGTCGTCGCCATTGGCGTTGGTGACTTTGTCGGTCTTGGCCTTGACGTAGGTAGCGGAAATTTTCACCGCTTCGTTGGCGTACCAGTTCACGCCCAGGTTGTGCACCTTGGCTTCGGCATCGCCCACGTCACGAGTCGCCGAGGCGGTGGTGATGTTGTCGTCTTCGACGGTCATGCTGTCAAAGCGATAGAACACTTCCCAGGCGCCGATGGATTTGTTCTGGGGCTTGATTGCATCAAATTTGCCGACTTTATAGCCGCGGGACTCACCAGTGAGGGTGTAGGCACCCTGGACATAGAAGCCGTGGCCTTTGATGTCTTCGAAGGCGTCGCTGTCAGCCTTGGTCTTACGGGAGATGTATTCACCCTGGATCGAAGCAGGCCCCATGGCGAAAGCAGCTTCCAGGCCGAAGGCGGTGTCACGGTCGTACGAACCGGCCGGCGAGTTGTTGGCGCCGCCTAGAAGCGGACGGTTGCCGTTAGGGCCGGCATCGTTGCCGCCCTGGGTTTCAACACCACGCATGCCCAGGCGGGAGCGATAACGTGCGTCGAATACGGTGTCCGAAACGTCACGCGAGGCCACGTTCAAACCCAAGTGCAGCACGTTGCCGGAATCGTGCATCGGCGCGAATACGAAGCGACCATTGACTTGTTTGACGCTGTCGCCGTCGGTGTCGTTGTTGTCCTTGGCGAATACGCCGGCGGAGGCATAGAACGAATCGGCAAAGGTGCTGGAAGCTTGCAGGCCCAGACCGTTCTGGTGGCCGTTGGCCCAGTCGATCAAATCGTAGGCGGCGTTACGCTCTGGTGCGGTAACCCACTTGGAACTGGTGGCTTTTTCCAGGCCGAAGTCCGGGTCGAAACGACCGAACTTGATCGAAACGGGCTTGAAGCCGTTGTAGGCCATGGACGCTTCGTCGAAGTAACCGTCGTCCGAGTTGCCGGCGTTGTGAGAGAAGTCGTAGCTGATGACGTAGGCCCAATCCGTGTACAGCACGCCGGACAGTTCCAAGAAGGCGCGACGGAAGTAAGCGGCATCGGCCGAATTGCCATTATCGGTGTAGATACCGTCGAACTGGCTGTAGTCAGCCTGCAAACGACCACCGAGCTTGAAGCTGAACTCTTTGTCAGTGGTAGCGACCTCAAGGCCGCCCTTGGTTTTGACCACGATATCGGCGCCATCGGTGGTGACGGTGCCGGCGAAAGCCTGGGCGGTTACTGCCATTGCCAGTGCGCTGGCGGCAACACCTGCGAAGTGCTTGCGGATCATCGAAGAATTCCCCTGTTGGTAGTCTATGCCGTTAGAAAACACGCGGAACTGGGCCCGCTGGTGTTGGGAGGGGATCTTGGCGATGGGTTGTGTCAGCGCAGTTGCTATCAGATAAAGATTTTATGACAGCGGAACTTTTTACTTCTAATAGGAATAACCGTAGGCGCTGGCGAAGCCTGCGATCTTTTGATCGTTCGCTTGAGATTCAATTGGCGGGGGAAAGATCGCAGCCTCGTTGCACTCGACAGCTCCTACAGCTCCTACAGCGCTTGGCGGATGTTTTTGCGGCGCTCGGCGGCGAGTTTCTCGGCGAGGTGATCCAGGTCGGGAATCGGCGGTTGCGGCAGTTTCCTGAGGGTCGCCTGCATCAGGCGCATCTGGCGGATAAAACGCCGGCAGTTGGGGCAGAACATCAAGTGATGACGCACCATCAAGCGTTCACGAAAACTTAACTGGCCATCGAGATAATCGCCCGAGTGCACCATTTGTTCCTTGCAGGTCAGCATTCGCCAGTTTCCTCGAAATGTTCAATGGTCGCGAAGACTTTCAGCCGGGCGCGATGCAACAGCACTCGCACATTGGAGAGCGAGATATCCAGAAGATTACAAATTTCTTCCAGCTCCAAGCCCTGGCGTTCCCGCAGGGTCAGCACGCTGCCTTGCAGTTCCGACAGGCTGAGCAATGTGTGCTCCAGACAATCGCGTAACTCGTCCATCGTGAGCAGCGCCTCAGGCGTGTCCTGATGCCAGGCGAACGGCCCCTGCAGCCAATGACCATCAGCGGCGAAACGATCATCGCCCAGGGTGCCATGGGGCGACGGCAGATCGTCGAGCAACACCTCCCGACGGTTCTGTTTGTAGCGCCCTTTGGCGGCGTTGGCGGTGATGGTCAGTAGCCAGGTCTTGAGGCTGGAACGGCCCTGAAAACCGCTGAGATTGCGCACCACCGACAGCCACGCGTCCTGTACCACTTCGTCGGCATGGCGGCTGCCGACGATGGCATAGGCCACGGCGCGCATCGGGCTCTGGTAGGCACTGACCAGTTCCCTGTAGGCCTGCTGCTCACCGGCCAGGAGACGTTGGAGCAGGAGGGTGTCGTCGGTGACCGTCATTCAAGTCCTATTTCTCGATAGATCGCGGTGGTTGCAGCTTGTGGGAACAAGGCTTGCCCGCGCCTTGGTCTCCCGGGAAACCGAGGCGTCTGCATCGCGAGCAAGCGTTGCTCCCACAGGTCACATAAGTCACAGGCAGGCCACAGCCCAGCCGGAGTAAGTCCTCTGGGCTAAAAGTGGATCAACGCTTGCGCAAAATCACGCTGCCAATCGAATAACCGGCGCCGAACGAACTGAGCACGGCAACCGAGCCGCTGGGCAGGTCATCCTGGTATTTGTGGAACGCAATCACCGAACCGGCCGAACTGGTGTTGGCGTAGCGGTCGAGGATCACCGGAGCTTCCTCTTCGGTGGCTTCGCGCCCCAGCAGTTTGCGCACGATCAGATGGTTCATGCTCAGGTTGGCCTGGTGCAGCCAGAAGCGCTTCACCTCGCCGACGTTCAGCTGATTTTCTTCCAGGTGGGCGCCGATCAGCTCGGCCACCATCGGGCAAACGTCGCGGAACACCTTACGGCCTTCCTGGACGAACAACTTGTCGCGGCTACTCACGCCCTCTTCTGCGGCGCGGTTGAGGAAGCCGAAGTTGTTGCGAATGTTGTTGGAGAACTTGGTCAGCAGCTTGGTGCTGACCACGTCGAACTGGTACGGCGAGGTCGCCAGGTCCGCGCGCTCGATGATCACGGCAGTGGCCGCGTCGCCGAAAATGAAGTGGCTGTCGCGATCACGGAAGTTCAGGTGGCCGGTGCACACTTCCGGGTTGACCATCAGGATCGCCCGGGCCTGGCCCAGTTGCACGCTGTTGGCGGCGGCCTGAATGCCGAAAGTTGCCGAGGAACAAGCCACGTTCATGTCGAAACCGAACCCTTCGATGCCCAGGGCTTCCTGGACTTCGATGGCGATGGCCGGGTACGGACGCTGCAGGTTGGAACAGGCGACGATCACCCCGTCGATATCGGCGACGGTGCGGCCGGCGCGCTCCAGGGCCTGTTTCGCGGCGCCGATGGCCATTTCGCACAGCACCGACCACTCGTCGTTCGAGCGCTCGGGCAAGCGTGGGGTCATGCGCTGTGGATCGAGAATGCCGTCCTTGTCCATGACAAAGCGGCTCTTGATGCCGGAGGCCTTTTCGATGAATGCGGCGTTGGATTCGGTCAAGGCCTCGACTTCACCGCGCGCGATGGCATCGGCGTTGTCAGCGTTGAATTGCGCGACATAGGTATTGAAAGATTGCACCAGCTCTTCGTTGGAGATGCTGTTGGCCGGGGTGTACAGGCCGGTGCCGCTGATGACGACGTTATGCATGGTCGTGTCTCTGATCTGTTCAGGCAGAAAGCATTGGCACCGACGTACCAATACACAAGGGGACTTTTCCCATCCGGGGAAGCAGCCCTGGCATCGCTTTATTCCGATCCGCCCGGGACATTGAAGCTCAAAACCCCGGGACCGGCATTTATAACCGCGAAGTTTGCCATAAACGCTGGCGTTTGGCCCATTCTCCCTTACTTACGACAAAAACCCTGTGGGAGCGGGCTTGCTCGCGAAAGCGGTGGTTCAGCCCGCATTGATGGTGACTGGTACATCGCTTTCGCGAGCAGGCTCGCTCCCACAAGGAAACTGGTGCATACCCGGCCTTGTACGATCACCCCTCCACCTGCCCCCACTGCTTGCCCAGGCGCTTATCCGAGATCGGCGCCTTGGTCCCCAGTTGCTGGGCGAACAGCGACACCCGGTATTCCTCCAGCCACCAGCGGTACAGCTCCAATTGCGGGTCGCGCTTGCCTTCCTGGGCGTGTTTGCTGGCGCGGGCCTGGTATTGGGCCCAGAGGTTCGACAGCTCGCCGCTCCAGACCCGATCTTTCTGCACCTGGCTACCGAGCTTCTCGAAGCGTTGTTCGATGGCCTTGAGGTAACGCGGCAGTTCCTTGAGCCACTGATGCGGGGTTTCGCGCACGAACCCCGCGTACACCAAGTGACTGAGCTGTTGCTTGATGTCGTTCAGTGCCACGGCCTGGGCCAGGTCGATCTTGCCCTTGAAGCGTTTTTGCAGGCCATGCCAGAGCTTGAGGATGTCCAGGGTCAGCTTCGCCAGGCGTTCGGCGTGCTCGGTCCAGCCGCCGCGCTTGCGCTCGGCCAGGGAGGCCAGCGCGGCGCCGTCACGGGGCAGGCTCGCTTCGCCTTCGAGCACACAACTGTCGAGGCTGGCCAGCAGGATGTCTTCCACCAGGCTGTCGATTCGGCCCAAGTCGCGGTACAGCAGGCCCAGTTCCGTCAGCCCCGGCAGCTTGCCGCGCAGGAACTTGGCCGACTCGGCCAATTGCTGCATCAGCAAGCGCTGCAAGGCGCGGCGATGCTGGAATTCGGCTTCGGCCGGCGTCGGAAAACGCCCTTCCTTGACCACGCCGCCCTCTTCCACCAGCGCCGGGTAAACCGTCATCGACAGCCCGGCGATCTTCTGTTGGGTTTTCTCGGCCACCAGCGCGAAGACCTTCGCCTCCACCGGTGCCTGGCTTTTCGCTGTTTGCGGTACGGCCAGGGCGGCCTGACTGGCTTCGGCAAAGCGTGCCGTCAACTCGGCCAGGTCGCGGCCCTCGCCGAGGAACTTGCCTTGGCCGTCGACGATTTCCAGGTTCATGCGCAGGTGGCTCTCCACCTGCTGGGCCGCTTCGGCCCAGGCTTCGTCACTGACTCGCGCCCCGGTCATGCGCAGCAGCTCACGGCCCAGGGACTGCGGCAACGAGTCCTCGGCGAAGGTGATGCGCTGCAGCGCCGCCTTGACGAAATCCGGCACCGGCACGAAATTCTTGCGCAAGGCCTTGGGCAGGTTGCGCACCAGGGCGATGCACTTGGCTTCGATCACCCCCGGCACCAGCCATTCCAGGCGTTCCGGCGGCAGCATCGGTAGCAGTGGCGCCGGCACTCGCAGTGTCACGCCGTCACGCCGGTGGTTGGGCTCGAAGTGATAGCTCAGCGGCAAGGTCAGGTCACCGACACGCAAGGTGTCGGGGTAATGCGCGGCGGTGACTTCGCTGGCTTCGCGGGCCAGCACGTCTTCTTCACGCATGATCAGCAGTTGCGGGTCTTTCTGGCTGTTGATCCGGTACCAGCTGTCGAATGTCGCGGTCTGGTGGATCTCGGCTGGCAAGCGCGCATCGTAGAAGGCGAACAGGGTTTCCTCGTCCGCCAGGATGTCGCGGCGACGGGCCTTGGCTTCCAGCTCGTCGAGCTGTTCCAGCAACCGGGTATTGGCGCTCAGGCACTTGGCCTTGGACTGGATCTCGCCGCGCACCAGCGCCTCGCGGATGAACAGTTCACGGGAGACCACCGGGTCCACCGGCCCGTAATGCACTGGCCGCCGGCCAACGACGATGAGCCCGAACAGGGTGATTTGCTCATAGGCCACCACTTGCCCGCGCTTCTTCTCCCAATGAGGTTCGAAGTGGTTTTTCTTGATCAGGTGCCCGGCCAGCGGTTCGATCCAGTCCGGTTCGATCTTGGCCACCATGCGCGCATACAGCTTGGTGGTTTCCACCAACTCGGCCGTCATCAGCCATTGCGGACGCTTCTTGCCCAGGCCCGACGACGGGTGGACCCAGAACCGCCGCTGGCGAGCGCCGAGGTAATCGCCGTCTTCGGTTTTCTGACCGATCTGGCTCAACAGGCCCGAGAGCACCGCCTTGTGCAGTTTCGGGAAGTCGGCCGGTTCTTTGTTGAGGCTCAACTGCATGTCGCGGCAGATGAGACTCAACTGGCGATGGGAATCACGCCACTCGCGCAGACGCAGGTAATTGAGGAAGTTCTTGCGGCACCAATTACGCAGCGGGCTGGCGGTCAGGGCCTGGCGCTGTTCTTCGAAACCGCGCCACAGGTTGACCAGCCCGGCGAAGTCCGAGTCTGCGTCCTTCCACTGGGCGTGGGCCTGGTCCGCCGCCTGTTGGCGCTCCGGCGGACGCTCGCGCGGGTCCTGGATCGACATGGCGCTGGCGACGATCAACACTTCCTGCAAGCTGCCCAGTTTTGCCGCTTCCAACAGCATGCGGCCCATGCGCGGGTCTACCGGTAGGCGCGCCAACTGGCGACCGAGCGGGGTCAACTGGCTGTTGCGGTCCACCGCCGACAATTCTTGCAGCAGGTTGAAACCGTCACTGATGGCCTTGCCATCCGGCGGTTCGATGAACGGGAAATCGGTGATCTCGCCGAGACGCAAGTGCAGCATCTGCAGGATCACCGCCGCGAGGTTAGTACGCAGGATCTCCGGGTCGGTGAATTCCGGCCGTCCAAGAAAGTCTTCTTCGCTGTACAGCCGCACGCAGATCCCCGGCTCGACCCGCCCGCAACGGCCCTTGCGCTGGTTGGCGCTGGCCTGGGAAATGGCTTCGATGGGCAGGCGCTGGACCTTGGCCCGATAGCTGTAGCGGCTGATGCGCGCGGTGCCGCTGTCGATCACGTAGCGGATGCCCGGCACGGTCAGCGAGGTTTCGGCGACGTTGGTCGCCAGCACCACGCGACGGCCCGGGTGGGACTGGAAAATCCGCTGCTGTTCGGCCGGCGACAGTCGCGCATACAGCGGCAGAATCTCGGTGTGTTTGAGTTGCGCCTTGCGCAGCATCTCCGCCGCGTCGCGAATCTCCCGCTCACCCGGCAGGAACACCAGCACGTCCCCAGGGCTGCGGCGCTCGCTGCGCTCGTAGGCGGCGATTTCGTCGAGGGTGGCGAGGATCGCCTGGTCCACGGTCAAGTCGTCTTCGACCCGGTTGCCCTCCTCGTCCTGCTCCAGGGTCAGCGGGCGATACCAGGTTTCTACCGCAAAGGTGCGGCCCGAGACTTCTACGATCGGCGCGTCATCGAAGTGCTTGGAAAAACGCTCCAGGTCGATGGTCGCCGAGGTGATGATGACTTTCAGGTCCGGGCGGCGTGGCAGCAGGGTCTTGAGGTAGCCAAGCAGGAAGTCGATGTTCAGGCTGCGTTCGTGGGCTTCGTCGACGATGATCGTATCGTAGCGCTCGAGGTAGCGGTCATTCTGGGTCTCGGCCAGCAGGATGCCGTCGGTCATCAGCTTGATCAGGGTGTTGGCATCGCTCTGGTCCTCGAACCGCACCTGATAGCCCACCAGCGCCCCCAAGGGCGTGGCCAGTTCCTCGGCCACCCGGCTCGCGACACTGCGCGCGGCGATCCGGCGTGGCTGGGTGTGGCCGATCAAGCCATGCTGGCCGCGACCGATTTCCAGACAGATCTTCGGCAACTGCGTGGTTTTTCCCGAGCCGGTTTCGCCAGCAATGATCAACACCTGGTGCTTGAGCAGCGCCTCCTTGATTTCGTCGCGCTTGGCGGCAATCGGCAAATTATCGTCGTAGCGGATCACCGGCAGGCTCGCCTTGCGCGCCAGCACCTGATCGCACGACGCCTGCATGCGTGTCACCCACTGGGCCAGCTTGGCCTCGTCGGGCTTCTTGCGCAGATCGAGCAACTGGCGCCGCAACCGGTGACGGTCGGCGAGCATGGCGTGGTCGAGGTTCTTCAGCAGCTTGTCGATAGCGGGGGCTTGATCAGTCATCAGGTACGCAAGGGTCGTCGGTTTGAGCAGGGCGCGATTGTCGCAGATTTGCGCACATGTGGGAGCAAGGCTTGCCCGCGATGAAGACGACGCGATCTCCCGGGGGACCGAAGCGTCCGCATCGCGAGCAAGCTTGGCTGCCCCTGGGTTATTTGTTGTTCGGGTCCTTGCGCCGATACGGGAACACGTCAATCACCTTCCCCGCCCGGATCGCGTCCTGCAGGCCTTTCCAGTAATCGGCGTTGTACAACTCGCCGTGCAACTGGTCGAACAGCTTGCGCTGACCCGCATCGGCAAACAGGAACGGGGGAAATTCTTCGGGGAACACGTCCAGCGGGCCGATGGAATACCAGGGCTCGGAGGCCATTTCGTCTTCTGGTGTACGGGGCTGGGGGATGTGGCGGAAGTTGGCCTCGGTCAGGAAGCAGATTTCATCGTAGTCGTAGAACACCACGCGGCCGTGGCGGGTCACGCCGAAGTTCTTGAGCAGCATGTCGCCGGGGAAGATATTGGCCGCCGCCAGCTGCTTGATGGCCAGGCCGTAATCTTCCAGCGCCTCGCGTACCTGGTCAGGGTTGGCGTTTTCCAGATAGAGGTTCAGTGGCGTCATCCGGCGCTCGGTCCAGCAGTGACGAATCAGCACCGTGTCGCCTTCCACCGACACCGTGGACGGCGCCACTTCCAGCAGTTCCTCCAGGCACGTCGGCTCGAACTTGCTCAGGGGAAAACGAAAATCGGCGAACTCCTGGGTATCAGCCATGCGTCCAACCCGGTCGACACTTTTCACCAGCCGGTACTTCTCGATCACCGTGGCCCGGTCGACGTTTTTCGACGGCGAGAAGCGGTCCTTGATGATCTTGAACACCGTGTTGAAGCCCGGCAGGGTGAACACGCTCATGACCATGCCGCGCACGCCCGGGGCCATGATGAACTGGTCGTCGGTGTTCGCCAGGTGGTTGATCAACGCTCGGTAGAACTCGGACTTGCCGTGCTTGTAGAAACCGATGGAGGTGTACAACTCGGCGATGTGCTTGCCTGGCAGAATACGCTTGAGAAAGCCGATGAATTCCGCCGGCACCGGCACGTCCACCATGAAGTAGGAGCGGGTGAACGAGAAGATGATCGACACCTGTGCCTCGTCGGTGATCAGCGCATCGATCTGGATACCCTGGCCCTCGCGGTGCAACAGTGGGATCACCAGCGGCCATTGGTCGTCGCGGGTGTAGATCCGGCCCACCAGGTAGGCGCCCTTGTTGCGATAGAGCACTGAAGAAAACAACTCTACCGTCAGCTCCGGGTCCTTGCAGACCCAGTCCGGCAGGTTTTCCCGCAACTGCGCTTCGAGGCGCTGCAGGTCACCCGGAAAATCGACGTAGTCCTCGCTGAAACGGTAATCGGCGAACACGCTCGCCAGCATCCGGTCCAACTGCCCTTGGGGTTTGTAGGTGCGGGTCTGGGCGGCACGGGCCCGGCGCAGACTGGGCCGGGTGGTGTGGATGAACATGGTGCCGTCGCTGATCAGGTCGTGGCTGAACAGCCCGCAAAAGATCGAGTTGTACCAGGTTTCCGACAGCTCATCGTCGAAGCGCAGGTCGATCAGGCTGATGTAGGCGCTCTTGACCAGCGGCCAGCAGCTCACGTCCATCAGTGTTGGGTCATCGAAGGCCTTGTGCAGTTTGGCGACGGTCTCGAAGACTTTTTCTTCATACAAATTGATGCGCGCCGCCGAAGCCGCTTGCGCCTCCAGCCACAGCGCCTGCTCGAACCGGGCGCGGGCGCCGTCGGTGATCTGCCGGAAATGCTCACGATAATCGTCGAAGCCGTCGAGGATCGAACGGGCGATTTCGATGGCGGGCCATGGCTGCGGCATAGGGTAAACCTCGGCGGTTCATGCTTGTTATTGGCGACTGAGCTTAGAGGCCAATCACGCGGCAACGCAACCATTGCCATCGCTATTCAGGGCGGCGACACTTGCCACCCAATCAAGGAAGGAATGACTCGTGAACCTCGTTGATATCCTGCGTTTACTGTCACTGGCCGCTATCTGGGGCGCCAGTTTCCTGTTCATGCGCATTATCGCCCCCGTCATTGGCACAATCCCCACTGCCTTTTTTCGCGTGTCCATTGCCTTCGTCGGACTGCTGGTGATCCTGGCCCTGATGCGCGTCGACTGGAATTTTCGCGGCAAGCTCAAAGTCGTGATGGGGCTGGGCCTCATCAACTCGGGCATTCCGGCAACCTTCTATTCGTTAGCGGCCCAGGTGCTGCCGGCCGGCTACTCGGCGATCTTCAACGCCACCACGCCGTTGATGGGGGTGTTGATCGGCGGCTTGTTCTTTAGCGAAAAACTCACCCCTGCCAAGGTCAGCGGCGTCTGCCTGGGGTTGTTCGGCGTCGGCATCCTGACCCGCGCCGGCCCGGTGGCGTTCGACCTGCAATTGCTGATGGGGGCCCTCGCCTGCCTGCTGGCTACGACCTGCTATGGCTTTGCCGGTTTCCTCACCCGTCGCTGGCTCGACCAACAAGGTGGCTTGGACAGCCGTCTCTCGACCCTGGGCAGCATGTTCGGCGCCACGGTGTTCTTGCTGCCGCTGTTTGGCTACAGCGTCATTAGCCAGCCACCGGCCAGTTGGGGGGGCTGGAGCGTCTGGTTGTCACTGCTGGGGCTGGGGCTGGTGTGTACCGCGCTGGCGTACATTCTTTATTTCCGCTTGCTCAGTTCCATCGGCCCGGTCAAATCCATGACCGTGACCTTCCTGATTCCGCCGTTCGGCGTGTTGTGGGGGGCGTTGCTGTTGGATGAGCCGTTGGGAATGGCGCATCTGTATGGTGGGGTGTTGATTGCGGCGGCGTTGTGGCTGGTGTTGAAGCCTGGGGTGGTGAAGCAGGCTGAAGCGTCTGCCCGGTAATCCATCGGCGCGGAGCAAGATGCCATCGCGGGCAAGCCTTGTTTCCACAGGTGATGTGTAGTCCTTGGAGCAAGGCTTGCCCGCGATGGCGGTTGTTCAGTCAGCGAGCAGCCAACGCTCAGCCACTTTTACGAAACACAAACACCAACCCCACGATGATCAGCACCATCCCCAGCAAGCTCAACAACGCCAACCGGTTGCCAAACACCAGGTAGTCCATGATCGCCGTCACCGCCGGCACCAGGTAGAACAGGCTGGTGACATTCACCAGGTTGCCGCGGGCGATCAGTCGGTACAGCAACAACGTCGCCAGCACCGACACCACCAGCCCCATCCACAACACCGGCACGAAGAACCCCGTGCTGTACTCGAAATGGAACGGCTGGAACGGCACGAACACCGCGCACAACACCAGCCCTGCCAGGTACTGCACCGGCAGCGTACCCAGGGGGTTGTCGGTAATGTGCTTCTGCATGATGGAACCGGCCGTCATGCTCACCAGTGCCAGCAACCCGCAGAGCATCCCGGCCAGGGACATGCCGGCCAGGCCGATGCCCTGATACACCACCATCACCAGCCCGACCAAACCCAGCGCCAGGCCGAACATCCGCGACCAGGAACGCTGCCGCTCCATGAGCACCACGGTCAGGATCGGTTGCACACCCATCAGCGTTGCCATGACCCCCGGCGTGACATTCATTTGCAGCGCCAGCAGATAAAAGATCTGGTAGGCGCCCAGCAGCACCATCCCGGTGGTCGCCGCGTACAACATCGGCTTGCCGGTCTTGGGCAGCTTGAATTTGAGCAACGGAATCAACAGCACCAGCGCCGACAGCGCGATGGCAAAACGGATCAGCAAAAAGGCGAAGGGGGAAGCGTGGGCCAGGCCCAGCTTGGAAAAGATCGCCCCGCTGCTCCACAGTAAAACGAACAGGCTCGTGGAAGCCGCCGCCAACAAGGCGTTTTTAGAAAGGAAAAACATGGATACCACCTGTAGTCAGGCAAAAAGCCAACTCAGCCGAGGCTGAAGTCCAGTAGTTTTTTCAGGCGGGCACAGGGGACGGCAACCGTTGCCGATCAGCCCTGAATGCCAACACCCGGCGGTGATACGAAGGCGTACACCGATGAGCTACGGACAGGTGGGGGGTATTGACCGATCTGCGCAGGCTGCTGACTCCCACACGGCACGACGCCAGCGTTGAACGCTGGAACCACGACCGCGATGACAGGGGATGCAGGCATGAGCCGATCTCTTGAAGGAGGAGGTTCGAGAACCCGAAGAACGCTGACTATAACCAGCGCTCGACGGACTACGCAATGTTTAAACGAACAACCAATAGCCAAGCGCCGTCAGCACCAGCACGGCCAACACGGGCCGCATCACCCGGTAGGCCTTGGGATGCTTGCGTTTGAATTGCTTGACCCGGCCACTGATGCCGTCGCTGAACGATTTGCTCCAGGCATAGGCCCGGTTGATGCCACCGACGTGTTCATCATCCAGGTTCTGTGGTGCGGTGGCACGGCCGAGGAATGCGCTGATGGTGCGGTTGAGACGGGCCATCAACCGGCTCTTCAAGGGCCGTTCGACATCACAGAACAGGATCACGCGGGTCTGCGGGGTTTCGTTCTTGACCCAGTGCACATAGGTTTCATCGAACATGACGTCTTCGCCGTCGCGCCAGGCATAGATTTGACCGTCGACGAAGATCCGGCAGTCGTCGGAATTGGGGGTGGACAGCCCCAAGTGATAACGCAACGAACCGGCGAACGGGTCTCGGTGGGGATTCAGATGACTGTCACCTGGCAGCAGGGCAAACATTGCGCCCCGGACATTGGGAATCTGGTTGACCAGCTCGACCGTCCTGGGGCACAGCTGCTCAGCCGACGGCAGCGGTTTGTCGTACCACTTGAGGTAAAAGCGCTTCCAGCCCTTCTTGAAGAACGAGCCGAAACCCGCGTCGTTGTTCTTCTCGGCAGCACGAATGTAGCCCTCGTCGAACAGGTGCATGGCCTCATCGCGGATGACTTGCCAGTTGTCCTTGAGCACATCCAGTTCAGGGAACTTACTGCGCTCCAGGTAAGGTCTCGAGGGCACACCGGAGAACAGGTACATCAAGGTGTTATAGGGGGCGAACAGCGCCGAGTGGTTGACGAACTGACGCAACACCGGCAAACGCGCCTTGCCACGCAAATGCACATAAAGCGTACTGCCCAAAAACAGCAGCAACACCGAGGCCTTGGCGGCAAACGAAACGGTCATTTTAAAACTCCTTGTCCAAAACACCTTATGCAACACCATCAGCCCCGCGCAGCGGCCGGCCATGTTATAGGTCATGACCTGGCCAGGGAACCGTCTGGCGCAACATTCACTGTTGAGGATTTCGCAATAATTTCCTTCTTACCATGCGTGACCTGAACGTTGGCTGACGCCCGTCAACGACTTTCTCGAATGCGCTTGAACAGCCTCTTGTGGCGACCGCTGAGCCGTGTAGGCGCTCTGTAGAGCTGCGTAGGAGCTGCGTAGGAGCTGTCGAGTGCAACGAGGCTGCGATCTTTCCAAAGACACTTGAATCTCAAGCGAAAGATCAAGATCAAGATCAAGATCAAGATCAAAAGATCGCAGGCTTCGCCAGCTCCTACAGGGCCCAGCGAGAGCTGGCGGCCTTTCCATGTTCCGCAGGCAGTTACTGCTGAATCTCCTGCTCGGTAAACAGATCACTGAACAACATGCTCGACAAGTACCGCTCGCCCGAATCCGGCAGGATCACCACGATGGTCTTGCCCTGCATCTCCGACTTTTCCGCCAGGCGCACGGCCACGGCCATCGCCGCGCCACAAGAGATCCCGCAGAGGATGCCCTCCTCCTGCATCAAGCGCAGGGCCATGGCCTTGGACTCGTCGTCAGAGACCCGCTCGACCAGGTCAACGATCGACAGGTCAAGGTTCTTCGGCACGAACCCGGCACCGATCCCCTGGATCTTGTGGGGGCTGGGTTTGATCTCCTGGCCCGACATTGCCTGGGTAATCACCGGCGAAACCTCGGGCTCGACCGCCACCGACAGGATCGGTTTGCCACAAGTGTTCTTGATGTACCGCGAGATCCCGGTGATGGTGCCACCGGTGCCCACGCCGGCCACCAGCACATCCACCGCGCCACCGGTGTCGTTCCAGATTTCCGGACCGGTGGTTTTTTCGTGGATCGCCGGGTTCGCCGGGTTATCGAACTGCTGCGGCATGAAGTATTTGGCTGGATCGCTGGCCATGATCTCGGCGGCTTTGTCGATGGCCCCTTTCATCCCCTTCGCCGGTTCGGTGAGCACCAGCTCCGCGCCCAGGGCCTTGAGCACCTTGCGTCGCTCGATGCTCATGGAGGCGGGCATGGTCAGCATCAGCTTGTAGCCACGGGCGGCGGCGACGAACGCCAGGCCAATCCCGGTGTTGCCCGAAGTCGGTTCGACGATGGTCATGCCCGGCTTGAGTTTGCCCGAGCTTTCAGCGTCCCAGATCATGTTCGCGCCGATCCGGCACTTGACCGAATACCCTGGGTTACGCCCCTCGATCTTGGCCAGGATGGTCACACCGCGCGGGGCAATGCGGTTGATCTGCACCAGCGGCGTATTACCGATGGAATGGGCGTTGTCAGCGAATATACGGCTCATGGCTGGGTCCTTGATGCAGCGGGAATGTAAGCCTTTAAAGGTATGCCTGTTGCCCATGGGCGTCCAGTTGCACCGAACGTTCCCGTTGTTGCGACAGTCAATGGCATTAGAAGGCGCTCCCTCAACAAACGCTGGAGACTGACTGACATGAAGCGTCGATACCGTTGGCCATTGTGGGTTCTCGCCGCCATCGCCGCAGTGCTGGTGGCCCTGCATTTCACCTTGCCTTATCTGGTACGCGACTACCTGAACGACAAACTGGCCGACATGGGCGATTATCGCGGCCAGATCACCGACGTGGACCTGGCGCTGTGGCGCGGTGCCTACCGGATCAACGGCCTGGAAATCGTCAAGGTCGATGGCAAGGTCCCGGTGCCGTTCGTCAGCGCGCCGCTGGTGGACCTGTCTGTGAGCTGGCATTCGCTTTGGTATGACCATGCGGTGGTCGCCGAGGTTGAATTCGACCGCCCGGAAGTGAACTTCGTCGACGGCGGCGCCGACCGCCAGAACTCCCAGACCGGCCGGGGCACCAACTGGCGCGAGCAACTGGAAAAACTGCTGCCCATCACCTTCAACGAAGTGCGCATCAGGGATGGCAAGGTCAGCTTTCGCAACTTCAACTCCAAGCCACCGGTCAACCTGCGGGCCACCGACGTCAACGCCAGCTTCTACAACCTGACCAACGTGGTCGACACTAAAGGCAAGCGCGACGCCCGTTTCGAGGGCAAGGCCCGGGTGGCCGAACATGCGCCGTTGGAAATGCAGGCCACCTTCGACCCGTTGAGCAACTTCGAGGATTTCGACTTCCGCCTGCGGGCCAGGAACATCGAGCTCAAGCGCCTGAACGATTTTGCCGCGGCTTATGGCAAATTCGATTTCAATGCCGGCCATGGCGATCTGGTGATCGAGGCCGAAGCCGATAACGCCAAGCTCAGCGGCTACATCAAGCCATTGCTGCACGATGTCGATGTGTTCGACTGGCAGCAGGACGTGGAAAACCAGAACAAGAACATTTTCCGCTCGGTCTGGGAAGCGCTGGTCGGCACAGGCGAAACGGCCCTCAAGAACCAGCGCAAGAACCAGTTCGCCACACGGGTGGAGCTCAGCGGCAATGTTCACCAGCAGGACATCAGCGCCTTCGAAGCCTTCCTGCAGATCCTGCGCAACGGTTTCATCCAGGCCTTCAATGCCCGTTATGAACAACCGCCGCCGTCGTCGGACTAGGGCTTGCGCGTGACGATGTAACGGCTGGGCGCTTCTGCCGCCGCTATTCCCGCTCCAGGCTGCAATGAGTCCCAGCCCAGGCATGCCACGACTCGCCTTTGACGAGGGCATCGCATGCAACAAAGGTATGTTGACGGAAGAGCTCAGGGCGTGAAGCGGCCCCAAAAGCCTGCGAGCGCTGCGCACTCGAGCGCGAGCAAGCTCCCTCGCCACAAGAGCGGCTGACCGCAATACTGGCAAGGCGCCGAGACTGGAGTCAGCATGTGACGCTCCATTCAGAGACTGAATACAGCGTCTGCGTTCACAGTCGGCGGGGCGCCGCGTTATAGTCGGGCACGATATATATTTCGCGCGCCCCGCCTCGCCGGGCCGGCGACACCGTTCGAGGAATTGCAGATGAAGTTCGAAGGCACCAGCGCCTACGTGGCCACCGATGACCTGAAACTGGCCGTGAACGCCGCCATCACGCTGGAGCGGCCATTGCTGGTCAAGGGCGAACCGGGCACCGGCAAGACCATGCTGGCCGAACAATTGGCCGAGTCCTTTGGCGCGCGCCTGATCACCTGGCACATCAAGTCCACCACCAAGGCCCACCAGGGCCTCTATGAGTACGACGCGGTCAGCCGCCTGCGGGACTCGCAGTTGGGCGTGGACAAGGTCCACGACGTGCGCAACTACCTGAAGAAAGGCAAGCTCTGGGAAGCGTTCGAGTCCGAGGAGCGGGTGATCCTGCTGATCGACGAAATCGACAAGGCCGACATCGAGTTCCCCAACGACCTGCTGCAGGAACTCGACAAGATGGAGTTCTATGTCTACGAGACCGATGAAACCATCAAGGCCAAGCAACGGCCGATCATCATCATTACCTCCAACAACGAAAAGGAACTGCCGGACGCGTTCCTGCGCCGCTGCTTCTTCCACTACATCGCCTTCCCCGACCGCGTCACCCTGCAGAAAATCGTCGACGTGCATTACCCAGACATCAAGAAAGACCTGGTCAGCGAAGCGCTGGACGTGTTCTTCGACGTGCGCAAGGTGCCGGGCCTGAAGAAAAAACCTTCCACCTCCGAACTGGTGGACTGGCTCAAGCTGCTGATGGCCGACAACATCGGCGAAGCGGTCCTGCGCGAACGTGATCCGACCAAGGCCATCCCGCCGCTGGCCGGCGCCCTGGTCAAGAACGAACAGGATGTGCAATTGCTCGAGCGCCTGGCGTTCATGAGCCGTCGCGGCACTCGCTGATCCTCTTCGTCCAACAAGAGCGAGGGCGATTGCCATGTTGCTTAACCTGTTCAATGAGATGCGCGCCGCCAAGGTGCCCGTGTCGGTACGCGAACTGCTGGACCTGATCAACGCGCTGAAACAGCGGGTGATCTTCGCCGACATGGACGAGTTCTATTACCTGTCGCGGGCGATCCTGGTGAAGGACGAACGGCATTTCGACAAGTTCGACCGGGCGTTCGCCGCCTACTTCAACGGCCTGGAGAAACTCGACGATCACCTCCAGGCGCTGATTCCCGAGGACTGGCTGCGCAAAGAGTTCGAGCGTTCGCTGACCGATGAAGAGCGGGCGCAGATCCAGTCCCTGGGTGGCCTGGACAAGCTGATCGAAGAGTTCAAGAAACGCCTGGAAGAACAGAAGGAACGCCATGCCGGCGGCAACAAGTGGATCGGCACCGGCGGCACCAGCCCGTTTGGCTCCGGCGGCTTCAACCCCGAAGGCATCCGCGTCGGCGACGCCGGCAAGCGCCAGGGCAAGGCCGTGAAGGTCTGGGACCAACGCGAGTACAAGAACCTCGACGACCAGGTGGAATTGGGCACCCGCAACATCAAGATCGCCCTGCGCCGCCTGCGCAAGTTCGCCCGCCAGGGGGCGGCCGAAGAACTGGACATCGACGGCACCATCGACCACACCGCCCGGGACGCCGGCCTTTTGAACATCCAGATGCGTCCGGAACGACGCAACACCGTCAAGTTGTTGCTGCTGTTCGACATCGGCGGCTCGATGGATGCCCACGTGAAGATCTGCGAAGAATTGTTCTCGGCCTGCAAGACCGAGTTCAAGCACCTGGAGTATTTCTACTTCCACAACTTCGTCTATGAATCAGTGTGGAAGAACAACCTGCGCCGTACTTCGGAGCGCACTTCGACCCAGGATTTGCTGCACAAGTACGGCGCCGACTACAAAGTGATCTTCATCGGTGACGCCGCCATGGCGCCCTATGAAATCACCCAGGCCGGCGGCAGCGTCGAACACTGGAACGAAGAAGCCGGTTATGTGTGGATGCAGCGCTTCATGGAGAAGTACAAAAAACTCATCTGGATCAACCCGTACCCCAAGGACACCTGGGGTTACACCGCCTCGACCAACATCGTGCGTGAGTTGGTGGAAGACCGGATGTATCCGCTGACCTTGCGGGGGTTGGAGGAAGGGATGCGGTTTCTTTCCAAGTAGGTTTTTTTGTTGTCTGACAGGACCTCTCCGCGTACAGGCTCGCTCCCATACTGGATCTCTGGCACATAGGGGATACTTGTGGGAGCGAGCCTGCTCGCGAAGCTTCTAGCGGTGATGAAAATACCGCAGGCACTCAACCTGCTGCCGATGCGCAACCGCCTGCACCACCGGCCGCAACCGCACCTGCGCCCCCGGCAAGCATTGCGCCAGCCGGGCCAGGGCCAACGGGGTCAAGGCGCCCAGGCGTGGATAACCACCGATGGTTTGCCGGTCGTTGAGCAACACAATCGGCTGGCCGTCCGGCGGCACCTGCACGGCACCAAGCGGAATACCTTCGGAAATCATCGCCGGCCCCTGATAGTCCAACGCCGTGCCCAGCAAGCGGATGCCCATGCGGTCGGCACGACTGTCCAGCGTCCACGGGGTGTTGAACGCATCGAACAGGCTCCGTCCACTGAACGCACCGTTCTGCGCACCCAGGATCAAGTCCAGCGGCTGCGCTTGTTGAAAGTCCGGAATCCGCGTGTGCGGCATGGGCCGAGCCATCGCCGAGCCTGAATAGCTTAGGTGCGCGCCACGACTCAGCGCCCGCCCTCGCCCATCCAGGCCACCGAGTTCCTCACGCACCACCGTCGCCCGGCTGCCCAGCACCGCAGGCGCATTGAAACCGCCGGGAGCTGCCAGGTAGGCCCGGGCACCGAGCACGGGCTGGGTGAGCGCCAGCACCTGGCCCTTGCGTAAGCTGAAGAAACGCCACGACGCCACCTCCTGGCCGTCTATCCGTGCGCCCAGGTCCGCACCGGCCAGCGCCAGCACGCAGTCCTCTTCGGCCACCACGGTGAAACCGCCGAGAGTAATCTCCACCGCCGCCGCCCCCAGGGCATTGCCGAGCATCCAGTTGGCCCAGGCCATCGACAACCAGTCTGCCGCGCCACCTTGGGTCACACCCAGATGCCTCACGCCGAAACGGCCAGCGTCCTGCAACAGGCACAGCGGGGTGCTGGCCTCGATCAACAACCGGCTCATGCCTGGGCCTCCAACGGTGTGTCGTCGCCACCCAGCGCGATGAATTGGGTATGGTCCACGGGGGCAAAACGCACCGTGTCCCCCGGCTGCATCAGGCTGTAGCCGTCGCGCTCGCGATCAAACAGCTTGGTCGGGGTGCGACCGATCAGGTTCCAGCCACCGGGCGATACCACCGGATACGCCGCGGTCTGGCGCTCGGCAATGCCGACGCTGCCCGCTGCCACGCGCTTGCGTGGCGTGTCGAGACGCGGTGCGGCCAGTTCCTCGTCCACCAACCCCATGAAGGCGAAGCCGGGAGCGAAGCCCAGGGCAAACACCTGGTACTCGCGCTCGCTGTGGCGGCGGATCACCTGGGCGACCGTCAGCCCGCTGCGGCCCGCCAGCAACTCCAGCTCCGGCCCGACGCGGAGGTCGTACCACACCGGCAGGACGTGGCATTGGCCGGCGGACCGGGCATCCGGTGAAAGGTTTTTCAACGCCTCGTCGATCAATTCACGAGCCTGCACCGGGTTCAGGGCGAGCAAATCGTAATGCACCATCAACGTGGTATAGGACGGCACCAGGTCAATCAGATGCTCGGCAAATACCGCTCGCAGGCGTTCGCTGGCGGCGAGCATCCAGGGCATGTTGGCCTCGGCGATCTCATCGAACAGGCGCACCATCAAACAGTCCACCGCCACCACTTCCAAACGTGGTCTCATGGCCCACTCTGCCGGTCCAGGGCTTCGCGGATGCGTTGCACGGCTGCCACGGAACTGGCGTTGTCGCCGTGAACGCACAAGGTGTTGGCCATAAGGAGCAAGGCACTGCCATCACTGGCGGCCAACGCATCGCCGCGGGCGATGGTCAGGGCCTGCCCGATAATGACCTCAGGGTCGTGGTGCACCGCGCCCGGCACTTGCCGCGAAACCAGGCGACCGGCACTGTCATAGGCGCGGTCGGCGAAGGCTTCGAACCACAGGGTCAGGCCGTACTCGTCACCCAAGGCCTGGGCGATGCTGTTGTCCCGGGTCGCCATGAGCATCAGCGGCAGTTGCCGATCATAGGCCGCGACGGCCTGGATCACCGCGCGCAATTGCGCCGGGTTGGCCATCATGTCGTTGTACATTGCGCCATGGGGTTTGACGTAGCTGACCCGCCCGCCCTGGGCCCGGCAGATGCCGTCGAGAGCGCCGATCTGGTAGTGCAGCAAGTCCTGCAATTCCTGGGCACCATAGGCCATGGAACGGCGGCCGAAGCCCGCCAGGTCCTGATAGGCCGGGTGCGCGCCGATTCGCACGCCGTGGCTCAAGGCCAGGCCAACCGTCTTGCGCATGATGCTCGGGTCGCCGGCATGAAAGCCGCAGGCGATGTTGGCGCAGTCGATGAAGGGCATCACCTCGGCGTCCAGACCCATGGTCCAGCTGCCGAAGCTTTCGCCAATGTCGCAGTTCAATAGCAGGCGGCTCACGGTGAACGCTCCTGTAGGTTCTTTCTTAGTTTAACTGTGGGACATGTGTCCGCAGGTTATCAGTTACTCAGCGTCCAACTGCTTGCCTTTGGTTTCCGGCAGGCTCAGGGCCGCCAGGATCACCACGCCATAGGACACGGCGGCGAACGCCCCAATGCCCACGCTCAGCGGCACTTTCTGGCTCAGCAGGCCAATCAACAGCGGGAACAATGCCGCCACCGCCCGGCCAATGTTGTAGCAAAAACCCTGCCCCGAACCACGGATGCGCGTAGGAAACAGTTCGGTGAGGAACGAGCCCATGCCGCTGAACATCCCCGAAGCGAAGAACCCCAAGGGAAAGCCCAGCCAGAGCATCACGTTATTGCTCACCGGCACCTGGGTGTACAGCAAGACGATGGTGAACGAGCCGACGGCGTACAGAACGAAGTTCTTCTTGCGCCCCAGGATATCTGACAGGTACGCGCTGATGACGTAACCCACATAGGAACCGACAATCACCATCGCCAGGTAGCCACCGGTGCTCAACACGCTCAAGCCACGCTCATTTTTCAGGAACGTTGGCAACCAGGAGGTGATGGCGTAGTAACCGCCCAAGGCACCGGTGGTCAGCAACGAGGCACGAATGGTGGTGAAGCGTATGCCGGGGGCGAAGATCTCGTAGAACTTCGCCGGATTGCTCGGTGTTTGCCGGGCCTTGGCCTGATTATAGACTTGCGGGTCCTTGACCAGGCGCCGGACGAATATCACGAATACCGCCGGGACAATGCCCAGGATAAACAAGGCGCGCCAGGCGTCTTCCCGCGGCAATACCGAGAACAGCAGCGCATACAGAATCGCCGTCATGCCCCAGCCCAGGGCCCAACCTGACTGCACCATGCCCACCGCCTTGCCGCGATCCTTGGCGCGGATCACCTCGCCCATCAACACCGCGCCGGCCGTCCACTCGCCGCCGAAGCCAAAGCCCATCAATGTGCGGGCGATCAACAGTTGTTCGTAGTTCTGGGCAAAACCGCACAGGAACGTGAAGAAGGCGAACCACAGCACCGTCAGTTGCAGGGTGCGCACCCGCCCGATGCGGTCCGAGAGAATACCCGCCACCCAGCCGCCAATGGCCGAAGCGATCAAGGTACTGGTGTGAATCAGGCCTGCCTGCCCGGTGGTAATGCCCCACATCGCGATCAGGGTCGGCACCACGAAACTGAGCATCTGCGTGTCCATGCCATCCAGGGCGTAGCCGATCTTGCAGCTCCAGAAGGTGCGACGTTCCTGCTGATTGATGTTGCGATACCAATCGAATGGGCCGGAACGGGCCCGGGGTTGGGGGACGCCGAGCGTGTCGGGTGCACTCATGGTGGTTCTCCGCAGTTTTATTGTTGTAAGTCTCGACGACGCTGACGTGGAGACCGATGCGCCGATTCTTGAGCGCGCGGCCGATCCCGTCCAACGAATAAAACCTTGGCTGGGTCATAAGAAAAACTTGATTGGATGAATACCCAGATGGCGAATCTGATCGCGGAGGCCGGCGGAACGGCTGGGGCGCGTTGTAGGAGCTGTCGAGTGCAACGAGGCTGCGATCTTCCCCCAAACACTTGAGTCTCAAGCGAAGGAGCAAAAGAGCAAAAGATCGTCCGAACGCGGCCCGAGCCTTCGCCAGCGCCTACAGAATCCAGCGGGAGCAAGCCCTCTCGCCACAAAAGCCCTGCGGTGTCAGAGCCCGCGCAAATCCCGCTCTTCAATCGGCCGGCCCTGGCGCAGGCGCTTGCCGCCCAGCACCACCCAGTCGATCAGGCGGAACAGGCATTCCAGGCCGAACGACAGCAACAACGCACCGCTGATGCCCCAGATCATGGCCTCGGGGGTCAACAGGATCTGGTAGCTGTAGCCGTTCCAGGTTTCCTTGCGGATGTCCGGATCGGCGGCCAGTGCCACTTGCAGCAAGCGGATGTACCACGGGCCTTGCATCGCCTGGAATTGCTTGTCCAGGGCCTGCTGGCGCACGAGCAAGGTGTTCAGGCTGTCGGCGTCGCTGCGAAAAATCGGGTCTTCGCTGGCGCGGTAATGGGCCACCAGGGCTTGCATGTCACCTTTGAAAAACTGGTTGGCGGTGCCCTGGAAACCTTGCAGGCCGGCCTGCGCCTCGATCAGGTGCGCCTCGACCCGCTTGGCGTAATCATTGATAAAACCCGGCACCTGGACCCCAACCAACAGGCCCACCGCGAACAACACCAGCCGTAGATAACTGAGCAACATAGCGTGACGTCCTTATTCGGTCCGGCCGTGGCTGACGCATTCGCCGCGTCGCCACAGGCTCCATTGGCCCGGTTCGTAGCGGGTCCAGGTTTCGTTTTCGGTCAAGGGCTCGGTGGCGATCAGCGTGACCACGTCGTTGGGCGTGGTTTCAGCCTGGAAATCGACAATCACATCCACATCCTTGAGCCGCGCCGGGCCGAACGGCGCGCGACGGGTGATCTGAGCCAGTTTGGTCGAGCAATAGCAGAACAGCCAGTCGCCATCGCTGAGCAAACAGTTGAACACGCCTTTACTGCGGTATTCAGCGCAGGCCTCGATCAACGCCGGTAACAGCTGTTCCGCCTCCACCGGTTCAGGGAAGGCCTGGCGCACGCGGTTGAGCAAATCGCAGAAGGCCGCTTCGCTGTCGGTATCGCCCACCGGACGGTAGAAGCTCACGCCCGGCTGGAATTCGGCGAGCTGGCCGTTGTGGGCAAAACACCAGTTGCGGCCCCACAACTCACGCACGAATGGGTGGGTGTTGGACAGGCAGACCTTGCCGACATTCGCTTGGCGAATGTGCCCGATCACCACTTCGCTCTTGATCGGATAGCGTTGCACCAGGTTCGCCACTTCCGATTCGCTGCTGGCGGCCGGGTCCTGGAACAGGCGCAGGCCACGGCCCTCATAGAAGGCGATGCCCCAACCGTCCCGATGCGGCCCGGTCTTGCCGCCGCGCTGCATCAGCCCAGTGAAGCTGAACACGATGTCGGTCGGCACATTGGCGCTCATGCCCAATAACTCACACATGCTCGAACTCTCGTTTCAAAGGGC
This sequence comes from Pseudomonas sp. RL_5y_Pfl2_73, assembly GCF_963970515.1. Classification (NCBI taxonomy): domain Bacteria; kingdom Pseudomonadati; phylum Pseudomonadota; class Gammaproteobacteria; order Pseudomonadales; family Pseudomonadaceae; genus Pseudomonas; species Pseudomonas sp. RL_5y_Pfl2_73. Next base: position 38,252 of record NZ_CAXAPD010000030.1, read on the forward strand.
AGGCCCGGTTACAGGCGTGGGTCGATACGCGAACGCTGGGGGTTGCTTGGCACGGGCGGGCGACCGTAACGGTCATCACCGGCCACGCCAAACGGTGGCTCGTCCTCCGGCTCATCGGCCGCGGCGGCGGCTTTTGCGGCGGCGGCCCGCTCCTTGCGAGCGTTGGCGGCCCGCTCGATGGGGAAGCGAATCAGCACCAAAATGAAGTAGAGGCCGAAGGCGATCATGCCGTACATGAGCAGATCGGAAGCCGCCCGCCAGACGTTGTTGCCAACTTTGAACAGCACGTCCAGGGCAGCAATGGCCAGGGCTGGGGCGACCTTGTCCTTCACCGGATCAACGATGGTAGGGCAAAACAGCAACACCGCCATCAGCAACCGCAGCGGTTCGCGCAACCAGCGCCACATCCAGCGGGTCAAGCGCATCCACACCAGCAGGCAGCCCAAGGCGGCGAAGGCGTAGAGGCCCCAGGCAATCAGATAGTCATTCTCGGTCATGGTGTCCATGGCAAGGCAGGCAAAGAGGCGCTTATAGTAACGGCTTTTCGCTCGTCAGGCTGCCCCGGCGTCTGGCGAATGGCCTGCGTGGTTGGTTCTGTCCAGGCCATGCGTCCCTTTTCGTACAACGTTCGAGAGCCTTTCATGTCCCTATCTGCCCACGTTTCCAACGCCCCGATTGCCCGCAGGGACGCCGGTGTTGACCCATACGCCTGGCTGCAGGAACGCGACACCGACGCCGTGCTCGACTACCTCAAGGCGGAAAACAGCTACCAGGAGGCGCAACTCGCCGAGCAGGCCGAACTGCGCGAAACCCTGTTCCAGGAGATCAAGGGCCGGATCCTCGAGACCGACCTGTCGCTGCCCTCACCCTGGGGCCCGTACCTGTACTACACCCGCACCACGGCCGGTGACGAATACCCGCGCCACTACCGCTGCCCGCGTCCGGCCGATGACAGCCTGAGCGTGGATGAAAGCCGTGAACAGCTGTTACTGGACCCAAACGCTCTGGCCGGCGGTGGCTTCTTTTCCCTGGGCGCCTTCAGCATCAGCCCCGACCACCAGCGCCTGGCTTACAGCCTGGATACCACAGGCGACGAGATCTACACCCTGTTCGTGAAGGAATTGTCCAACGACAAGGTCAGCGAACTGTCCTTCGCCGATTGCGACGGCAGCATGACCTGGGCCAATGACAGCCTGACGCTGTTTTATGGCGAGCTGGACGACACCCATCGCCCCCACAAGCTCTGGCGCTATCGCCTGGACGGCACTGCCGCCGAAGAAGTGTTCCATGAGCCGGACGGGCGTTTCTTCCTACATTGCTATCGTTCGAGCTCGGAAAAGCAGCTGATCCTGTCCCTGGGCAGCAAGACCACCAGTGAAGTCTGGGTGCTGGACGCTGCGCAACCGCAGCGCCCCTTTACCTGCCTGGCGCCCCGTGTGGAAAACCATGAATACGACGTCGACCACGGCCTGCTCGATGGCCAATGGACCTGGTTGATCCGCAGCAACCGCGACGGGATCAACTTCGCCCTGTACCAGGCCGCCGACACGGGCGTAGCGCCGACCGAGGCCGACTGGCAGAACCTGATCCCCCACAGTGACACGGTGATGATCGACGGCCTGACCCTGAACGCAGGGGCCATGACCTTGAGCCTGCGTGAGGGCGGCTTGCCAATCATCGAGGTTCACCCACAGGGCTTGCCGGCGTATCGGGTGCAACTGCCGGATGCAGCCTACAGCCTGCATGTGCAGAACAGCCTGGAGTTCGTCAGCGATCGCATTCGCCTGCGCTACGAGGCCCTGAACCGTCCGGCGCAGATCCGCCAGTTGGACCTGGCCAGCGGCGCACAGGTCGTGCTCAAGCAAACACCGGTCCTGGGCCCGTTCGACGCCGATGCCTACGTCAGCCAGCGGCTCTGGGCGACGGCGCCGGACGGCACCCAGGTGCCCATCAGCCTGGTGGTCAAGCGCGAAGCCCTCGGCCAGCCGGTACCGCTGTACCTGTACGGCTACGGTGCCTATGGTGAAAGCCTCGACCCGTGGTTTTCCCATTCGCGGCTGAGCCTGCTTGACCGCGGCGTAGCGTTTGCCATCGCCCATGTGCGCGGCGGCGGCGAGCTGGGGGAAGCCTGGTATCGCGCCGGCAAGCAGGAACACAAGCACAACACGTTCAGCGATTTCATCGCCTGCGCCGAACATTTGATCAGCAAGGGTTTCACCACCGCCGAGCAACTGGCAATCAGCGGCGGCAGCGCCGGTGGCCTGCTGATCGGCGCGGTGCTCAATCAACGCCCAGAGCTGTTCAAGGTTGCGATTGCCGAGGTGCCGTTCGTCGACGTGCTCAACACTATGCTCGACCCGGACTTGCCGCTGACCGTCACCGAATACGACGAATGGGGCAATCCAGAGGTACCGGACGTTTATGATCGGATCCGAGCCTACGCCCCGTACGAAAACGTCAGCGCCCAGGCCTACCCGGCGCTGCTGGTGATCGCCGGTTACAACGACAGCCGTGTGCAGTACTGGGAAGCGGCCAAATGGGTGGCGAAATTGCGGGCCACTAAGACCGACGACACCCCCCTGCTGCTCAAGACCGAACTGGGCGCCGGTCACGGTGGTATGAGTGGGCGCTACCAGGGATTACGTGACGTAGCGCTCGAATATGCATTTGTCTTGAAGATTTTGAGGGTGGTCTGAGGAACTCTGTGGGATGACCGGGTCTTAGCTCCATGCGCCGGGCCCAGATAAACCCCAGTCCAATGTAGGAGCAAGGCTTTGTGGGAGCAAGGCTTGCCCGCGATACAGGCAACTTAGTTCTGTCTGTCAGATCAAGCTGATGCCATCGCGGACAAGCCTTGCTCCCACAACCGTCTGTCCCAGAGATCTGCTTACACCCGGGCCAAACTGAACCTGCAACAAACACAAGAAAAAGACCGTGCCAACATGTCAGAACCGACCTTACTGAACAAAGAAATTCGCGACTGGTTGATGGACTGCGGTCTGTTTGACCAGTTGCTGCCCGTCGACTTCGCCGCGGCGTCGGGTTATTTCAGCATCAGCGCCATCGCCGAGGGCGAAGCGATTTTCCGCGAGGGCGATGCCGGCAGTTTCATGTGCATCATCCACACCGGCCAGGTGGCCGTGCAGAAAACCGGCCCCGACGGCCAACCCGTGACCATCGCCACGCTGCGCAGTGGCCGGGCATTCGGCGAAATGGCCGTGCTCGACGGCGAGCGACGCTCGGCCAGTTGCATCGCCGCCAGCGATTGCCAGTTGCTGAACCTGGGCAAGGACTCCCTGGAAAAAATGCTCAACGACGCCCCCAAGATCGCCGCCAAGATCATCCGCGCCCTCGCCGTCTCCCTGTCCAAGCGCCTGCGCATGGCCGATGGGCAGTTGTTGTCGCAGCAGGTCTGACCCCCTCTGTCAGTTGAAACACAGAACCTGTGGGAGCAAGCCTGTGGGAGCAAAGCCCGAACCACAGGTTTTACCATTCAGTTGTTTCATCGAATGACTTCCGGTCTCCCCCCCCGGCGACTTGGCCTTCACCGGTTTCGGCGCCATGCCCGGTATCGGCTGGTCCTTGGGTGGATTGGGCATTTCGATGGGGGGCAGCAAGGGTGGCCCGCCGCTTCCGGGGCCAGCCTTGGGCACACCGTTGGGTGTGACCGGCGGATAGGGCATGGGAGTGGCGGTGCCTGGCGACCCGGGGATGCTAGGTGGGTTGACTGGAATCGTCGGTTGTTGAGCCTGCGCGCAACTTATTGAGAGCGCCGCCAGGGCAATGGCCGTTAGAATGACGCACTTCATCAATGGCTCCGTGGCTATTGTCTGCTTTAAGGCTAGTCGTTACCGCGCGGTTTGCCCTCCTACGAGATTTCCATGAAACGTTTCGTTCTGCTCGACACCACGCCCATCCCTGATAACGGCGGTGCCTTGTGCCTGTTCGAGTATGGCGAAGACTTCGTCATCAAGATCCAGGGCGGTGACGGCGGGCAGTTGATGAACACCCGCATGCACGGCTCCGAAGATGCCCTGGCAGAGATTCCTTGCCGCAAGGTGGCCGGTCGCCCTGGCTCGCGCGTGCTGATCGGTGGCCTCGGCATGGGATTTACCCTCGCCTCGGCCCTCAAGTACCTGGGCAAGACCGCCGAAGTGGTGGTGGCCGAACTGGTGCCCGGCGTGGTGGAGTGGAACCGTGGCCCCTTGAGTGAAAAGGCCGGGCGACCGCTGTCGGACCCGCGCACAGTGATCCGCATGGAAGACGTGGCCAAGGTGCTGCAAGCCGAACCTCAAGGTTTCGACGCAATCATGCTCGACGTCGACAACGGCCCGGAAGGCCTGACCCAAAAAGCCAACAGTTGGCTGTATTCGGCTGGAGGCCTGGCCGCCTGCGCCAAGGCCCTGCGGCCCAAGGGCGTGCTGGCGGTCTGGTCGGCCAGCGCTGACCGGCAGTTTTCCGACAAACTGAAGAAGGCCGGCTTCAAGGCCGAAGAGGTGCAAGTGTTCGCCCACGGCAACAAAGGCACCCGCCACACCATCTGGATTGCCGAGAAGCTCAAGGGCTGAGCTAAACTCTGTCCAACCGTCATCCGTCTTGTTTACAAAGGTGAACCCATGAGTTCGTCAACGCCACCGTCCAACACCGCCAAGCTGGACCGCATCCTCGCCGATGCCCAGCGCGATCGGGAGATGGGCTACCGCGACAAAGCCCTGAAAATGTACCCCCATGTCTGCGGCCGCTGCGCCCGTGAGTTTTCCGGCAAGCGCCTGAGCGAACTGACCGTTCACCACCGCGACCACAACCACGACAACAACCCGCAGGACGGTTCCAACTGGGAACTGCTGTGCCTGTACTGCCACGACAACGAACACTCGCGCTATACCGACCAGCAATATTTCGGCGATGGCTCCCTGAGCACCCCGAAAATTGCCAAGGCAACCCACAACCCCTTCGCCGCACTGGCCGGGTTGATGAAGAAAGACGAGTAATCCAGCCATAGGGTGAGCCCCGTTTTGTGGGAGCAAGGCTTGCCCGCGATGAAGCCGATGCGGTCTTTCAAAAACCGAGGTGCCTATTTCGCGAGCAAGCTTTGCTCCCACAGGATTTGTGAACCTCACACCTCGGAACTGACCACCCTCCCCCATTCCCCGTATAATCGCGCCTTTTCCCCAAAGGCACCCCGCCCGTGGCCAACAAACGCTATAGCTGCATCGGTCTGTTCAACCCCAAGTCACCGGAAAACGTCGGTTCGGTCATGCGTGCCGCCGGCTGCTACGGCGTGGCGTCGGTGTTCTACACCGGCAAGCGCTATGAGCGCGCCGCCGACTTCGTCACCGACACCAAGAAAGTCCACTACGACATTCCGCTGATCGGTATCGACGACCTGAAGAAAATCCTGCCCCTGGGCTGTGTGCCAGTGGCCGTGGAACTGGTGGAAGGCGCTCGCCCACTGCCCGAATACACCCACCCGGACCGGGCGCTGTACATTTTTGGCCCGGAAGACGGCTCGCTGGACAAGGACATCCGCGATTGGTGCGAGGACGTGGTGTACATCCCCACCAGCGGCTGCATGAACCTGGCCGCCACCGTCAACGTCGTGTTGTATGACCGCATGGCCAAAGGCAACAACACCCGTTCGGGGCCGCAATTCCGCTGATCGGCGCAACATTCGATTGAACAAGGCAATCGCTCGGGCAGTCAGCTTTATACCAATCCCCACACTGGAGACAGATCATGAGCGACAACAATCCGTTCGAGCCGATTGAGAGCCCCCCTTTCCAATCCCATCCGCCACAAAACGTGCATGGCTGGGAACGCATTGGCTCACTGGCCGGCGGTGTGCTGATGATGGGCAAGGGTTTGCGTCGCGGCGGTGTGATCGGGCTGGCGCAACTGGCGATCGGCGGCATGGCGTTGGCGCGGGGGATCACCGGGCATTGTTCTGCCAAGGCCTTGTTGGAAAAGAACCGACAGAACCTCAGCAACGCCCGCGCCCGCATCGAACAGGCCGGTGATGAGCTGAGCCGCCTGAAGGCCAATGCCGAGGCGGCGACTGGCACGGCTACGGTGACGGGAAATGATTCGTTGGATTCGCCGAAGGTTGGGCTCTGACTTTTGCAGTGCCGCTGATGGCCTCATCGCGGACAAGCCTTACCCCCACACTGGATCTTCGCCGGATGAGATATTGGGTACGACTCGATCCAGTGGGAGCAAGGCTTGACCGCGATAGCGGTATTACTGAAGTAACCGGCTTTCGAGCACAGTAGAAGCCCCGCCCAGGACACTTTCACTGAGTTGCACAAACTCCTCGGTATCAACCGTCTCCAGCCGCATCGCCCCCTGCAACACATCATCCAGCGAACGCTTGTTACGGGTTCTCACGCGAATCTCGCGGTCCAGTTCCTGCAATAGCAACACCGCCTTGGCCACTGCCGCAGGGCTGATCTGTTCGCCGCGCAAGGTGGTGACACCCTTGCTCTCGCGGGCGAGCCGGTCATTGAAGGTCTGATAGCGCTCATCACTCAGGCCGCCGGCGCGGCGCAGCAGTTCGATGGCGTAGTACTCGGTCAGCCCCTCGCTGATCCAGTCACTACGATCATGATCATTGACCCGGGCCAGCGCCTGCACCAACTCCCGCAACAACGGGCTACTGCCCCGCTCGCTGACCAGCGGCGGACGGCTGTGCAGGTAGATCGAGTCATGGCCGGCCTGGGCGCCACGCCACAACGGATCACCGGCGCCGACAATCAACAACTTGGCAGGATGGCGCGGCACCAGCGCTTGGACCTGCGGCCAGACGAATGTCAGCAGCGTCAACACATCCATCCGGCGCATGCCCTGGCCCTGGGGCGAGGCCACCGTCACCTCAGTTTCGCCCAGGCGGGTGCGGCGGCTGCCCAGTTTGCCGGCGAGCATCCAGCCCGTGGGGCGGTCGAACAGGCGCGAGGGGTTGTCGATGCGAAAGCGTTGCTTGCCGATGCGCGGCCAGGGCGTCTCGATGCTTTTCCAGCCTTCAGGCAATTCAACCTCAAGACGAGCCACCAGTTCGACGCCCTCCTGCTGGTCGAGCTTGGCCGACGGCACCAGGTCGTCGCCGCGCAGCAACGCCCACGTCGCAGTCATGCAAGTTTCGAAGGTGGCGTTCTTGCGCGCATGGCTGATGCGCACGCGGTAGCTCAGGCTGGCCTTGTCGGCTGCCGGCCGCCAGACACCTCGCGCCGCCTTGCCGGGGATGAGTTGCCACTGGCCGTCGGCCTTGAAATCGCTGTAGCGACTGCCGTCGCCGAGGTCGAAATCCAGGCTGCGCACCGCCCCCCCCCGGGCCAGCGTCAGGCGCACCTCGGCCTGATCGCTCTGTGGCAATAGGTGCACGTGATAATCCAGGTCGACTTTCTGCGCCGCCCACAGCGGCCCACACACCGCCAGCAGCCCGGCCACCAGCATCCGTTTCAATCCTGCAGCCATGGGTTCTCCCTGGGGCGCGCCGCGCAGCGGCTCAGCCGGCGCGAAAAATCAGATGATCTTCCCAATCGTCTTCCGGCACGCTGCCTTCGGCCAGCATGCGCCCTGCCTGGGAAATGCGCTCGTGGTGCACGGCATCACGATCTCCGCAGACCAGATGGTGCCACAACGGCAAGTCCTTGCCCTCGCTGACCAGCCGATAACCGCAAGTCGGCGGCAGCCACTTGAACTCATCGGCCTTGCCCGGCGTGAGCTGGATGCAGTCGGGGACAAAGTCGCGGCGGTTGGGATAGTCGGTGCACTGGCAGGTTTTCAGGTCCAGCAGTTTGCAGGCGATGCGCGTGTAGTAGACGCTGTTGTCGTCTTCGTCTTCGAGTTTTTGCAGGCAACACAGGCCACAGCCGTCGCACAGCGATTCCCACTCCTGCGGATCGAGCTGATCGAGGGTTTTGCGTATCCAGAACGGTTCGACTTTGGCGGCCATGGCTCAAGCATCAATATCAGGTGGTGAAAAGGCCGACAGTCTAGTGCCCGGACCTCTTCAGGCCAAGCATTGGCGACTGTCGGTAGCCAGGGGCTTGTCAGGTCGGGCGGCGGGACGTAGGTTGCTTGATTGACTTCCCCAACTCCAGCCAGGTAAGCCCATGAGTGCCAATCCCCGCATTGCCGATTACGCGATTCACCCTCAATTCATCGAACGCTGGTCGCCCCGCGCCTTTACCGGCGAGACCATTGCAGAAGAAACCCTGCTGGGCTTCTTCGAAGCTGCACGCTGGGCGCCGTCGGCGTACAACTCCCAGCCGTGGCGTTTCCTGTATGCGCGCCGCGACACGCCAAATTGGCAGCGTTTCCTGGGCCTGCTCAATGAATTCAACCGCGGCTGGGCCCAACACGCCTCGGCACTGGTGATCATTGTTTCAAAAACCACCTTCGCCGTGCCTGGCGCCACCGAGGAAACCCCTGCGCAGTCCCACACCTTCGACACGGGTGCGGCCTGGGGCCACCTGGCGCTGCAAGCCAGCCTCAACGGCTGGCACACTCACGGCATGGCCGGTTTCGACCAGGCGTTGACCCGCAAGGAACTGAAGATCCCGGAAGGTTACGCCCTGCACGCCGCCTTGGCGATTGGCAAGCTAGGGGACAAATCGACACTGGCCGAGTACCTCCAGGCCCGTGAAACCCCAAGCCCACGCCGACCATTGAGCGAACTGGTGGCAGAAGGCGATTTCACCCTGTAACCCTGTTTTGTGATCACTTAAGGTCCACTGTGGGAGCGAGCTGCTCCCGCCGGGCTACAGCTGTGAGCTGTGTAGGAGCTGTCGAGTGCAACGAGGCTGCGATCTTTCCCAATACACTTGAATCTCAAGCGAAAGATCAAAAGATCAAAAGATCGCAGGCTTCGCCAGCGCCTACAGGTCCGGGCGGAGCACGCTCCCTCGCCAACTCAGTAGCCCCGGCTGAAGTCCACTTCCCCGCGCAGCGCGTCGCCCGCCTGGTAGGCCCGCAGGTTTTCCAGGAACAACTGCACCATCATCGATGGCGAGGTCGGTGCCGAGCTGTGACCGGTCAGCAGCAGGCCCCAGGCCGTCCAGAAGGGGTGGCGCTGCGGCAGCGGTTCCTGGCGGCAGACGTCAATCACCGCACCGGCCAGATGCCCTTCTTTCAAGGCTTGCACCAGGTCCGCATCCACCACTGCCACGCCGCGGCCGACGTTGATGAACAACCCGGTCGGCTTGAACTGCTTGAACAGCGCCGCGTCGTACACATCATGGGTATCGGGCGTGTTGGGCAGCAGATTGATCACGTAATCCACCTCACCCACCAGGCGTGGCAGATCCTTCAGCGCCCCGACCTCGATGAACGGCGCCAACGCCCGGGCTTCGCGGGCAACGCCATACAACTGCACACCGAACGGCACGAGGAACTGCGCCACACGCAGGCCGATATCCCCCGTCCCGACGATCAACACCTTGCGCCCGGCCAGACCGTGCCCCTGGCGGTTGTCCCACTTGCGCTCGACCTGGCTGACCAAGCGTGCCAATACCTCGCGCTCATGGCCGAGCATGTAGGTCAGCACGTACTCGGCCATCACCTGGCCGAAAATGCCCACCGCACGGGTCAGGCGGTAATTGCGCGTCAAGCCCTCGGCCAGCAACGGCGTGATACCCGCCCAGGTCGATTGCAGCCAGCTGGGTCTATGGCCCTGACGCAACAGGGTGGCCAGCAGATCAGGTTGGCCGAGCCAGACCGGGCAATCGGTGGCCAGTCGCGACAATTCGGCGGAGTCGCCGCTGGTCAGGACTTCAATATCGGGGGCCGCCTGACGCAGAAGCTGGGCGTACATCGGGTGGTCGTGTTCGGCAATCAGAACGCGCATGAATCAAACCTTTCAAAAACAGTGCAGACAACCGCTGATAGAGTGTCGCTCCATCCATACGATCGTCGTCAATAAACCATTCCAGTGTTTTTCCAGAGGCACCCAGGACAGGTGCCTCAGAGAGCGTCAGACCGGGTCGTTGCGGCGCAACAACTCTTCGGGCAAATGCTCGATGTACTCGTCTTCGGCCGGCGGCATTTGCAAGTGATAGCCCTGGGTGTCGAGGTTTTCCAGCACCTTGTTGATGTCCTCCCGGGACAGCGCCCGCTCGGGACTCAGCACCAGGTCAAAGGCATGGATCGCCTTGCCAAAGGCGGCCATCAACGGCTCAGGTACGCGCTCCAAGGCATCGCTCTTGAGCACATACAGGTACATCTCGTTTTTCTTCGAGCTTCGGTAGATGGAGCAGATACGTTTCAAGGCTGTTCTCCGGCAGTGGCCAGGCTGTCGAGCAGCGCCTGGCCCATCAATTCGCGACGCCAGCCACGCAGCGAATCAGGCAATTGGTAAGGCCCCTCGGGGAAGCCGCTCTTGATCAGCGCTTCGAGGGTTTTCTTGCGCAGCATCAGCTCCGGAGCAATTTCCAAGCGCTCGGCTTCAGCCTGTCCCAGCGCTCGCAGACGCTTGACCAGGGCCGAGGCCTCGATGGGCAGTGGCTCGGCCACGGCCGGCGGCCACTGCTCGGGCGACACGCTGGCGGCGCGCTGGATCAAGTCCAGCAGAAACTGGCCGTCCTGGCGCACGGTGCGCGGGTGCATGTCTTCGATCTTGGCCAACGCGCCGAGGTTATCCGGCTGGGTACGGGCCAGGGGCCACAGCGAATGCTCGCGAATGATGCGATTGCGCGGCAGGTCACGGGCCCGCGCCTCGCGTTCGCGCCAGGCGCACAGCTCACGCAGCACGACCAATTGGGCGCGAGACAGTTTCCAGGCGAGCTTGGCCTCGCGGTAGACCTCGTACGGGTCGACTTCGCGACGCAGGTTGGCCACCAGTTCGGCGCCGTCTTCCAGGACCCAACGGTATTTTTCGTCGGAAAGTTTTGGACGCAGCAGTACGAAAACTTCTGCCAGGTGCACGGCATCCTCTGCCGCGTAGCTGATCTGCGTCTCGGACAGGGGCCGTTGCAACCAGTCGGAACGGGTTTCGCCCTTGGGCAGCTCGATACCCAGCACTTCCTGCACCAGCCGCGAATAGCCCATGGAGAAACCCAGGTTCAGGTAGGCGGCGGCCAATTGAGTATCGAACAGCGGCGCAGGCAGGCTGCCGGTCAAGCGCAATAGCACTTCAAGGTCTTCGCTGCAGGCGTGCAACACCTTGAGCACCGCCGGGTTTTCCAGCAGTGCGGCCAAGGGTTGCCAATTGTCGATGGTCAAGGGGTCGATCAGGTAGGCACGCTTGCCGTCGCCGATCTGCAATAAACCGGCAATAGGGTAAAAGGTGTCGACCCGCATGAATTCGGTGTCGAGGGCGACGAATGGCAACTGTTGCCACTCGGCGCAAAACTGGCCGAGGCTATCGTTGTCGCGAATCCAGTGAATATCGATGGCCACACGGCTCTCCCTTGAAGAATGGCGCGCAGTATATATCGCCGCCGGCGATTGCGAGCACCCATCGAGCAGCAGCCTAAGAGAAATCGCCTGCGAAAAAGCAAGAATAGTCCTACATCAGGACTTAACCGGTCTTACGCAACACATAAACACGCGTCAGCGAGAAACCGGGCAGGAAATCCTGATACCAGAGCACGCTAAAACCGGCCTGGCGAAACTCGGCTTCGAGATTGGCCTTGTCGGCCAGGCTTCGTCGCGGCGCCTGGCCAATCTTGAGGCGTCCTTCGATGTGCACCGAAACGATCACCGTGTCGCGACTGACCCGATGAAATTCGCGCAACAGCGCCAGGCGATGCTCGCAGGCGCTGACGTGGCGAAACAGTTGCAGACAACAAATACAATCCACCGCGTTGGCCGACAGCCCGATCGTGAACGCCGAACTTGGGAAAGTCTTGACCCGTTGGAGCAACGCGCCGCCATGGTGGGTGAGCGCATGTTCGAGCATGTCCGGCGACGGGTCCGCCGCCAGGATAACCCGGTTGGCGTGCTCGGCCAGCACCGGCCAGAACCGCCCCGCGCCACAGGCCACATCCAGCACTAGCCCTGGCTCGCCCGCCACCTTCAGGGCGTTGCGCACCATGTGCTCGTCGCGCCAGAACGCCAGGCGCAAGCGTCGAGGCGCCGGCCGACAGCAGACCTGCGCATGTTCCTGGTCATGCTGCCTGGCGAACTCAAGCTCGACGGTGGATGGGGGTAGCCCGGACATACGAACGGCTCTTGGAAAAGATTGAATGACAGGTTAACCAACGCTGCGTGAAAAAAAAGTCCAGGCCATCACTTGCGCGCCAGGACACCGTCAATCACCGCGCCGCGACAATTAGCGAACAGGTCCAGGTCCCGGTTGTAGACCTGGCTGTTGACTTCCAGCAGCCCGAGCATCGAGTGGAACAGGTTGTCCTGGCTCAAGGGTTTTTCCCGACTCAGTTGCAGACAATGGGTGTCGACCGAGAAAGACTTCTGATAGCTGTCGGAAAACCAGGCAAGCATCGCCACGTGTTTCTGTTGCTCCGGGGCGAGCATGTAGGGCGTGCCATGGAGAAACAGGTTGTATTCGCCCAAGGACTCGCCATGGTCCGACAAGTACAGCATGGCCGTGTCAACCTTGTCCTGGTTGGCCCGCAGCAGATCGATCAGGGTCGAGAGCACATGATCGGTGTACACCAGCGTGTTGTCGTAGCCGTTGACGATGCTCTCGCGACTGCAATTATTCAGCGCGTTGCTTTCGCAGACCGGGGTGAAATGCTCGTACTCCTTGGGGTAGCGCTTGAAGTATTCCGGCCCGTGGCTGCCCATCTGGTGCAGCACCAGCACCGTGTCTTTGTCGAGCGCGTCGATGAAATGCTGCAGCCCCTGGAGCAGGATCTCGTCGCGGCACTCGCTGTTGGCGCACAGGGCCGGGTCCTTGAGATTGCTGACATCCTGCAGTGTGACCCGGTCGCAGGTGCCCTTGCAGCCGGACTGGTTGTCCCGCCAGATCACCTCCAGCCCGGCGCGCTTGAGCACATCCAGCAAACCCTCTTCATTCTTGGCGATGCTGGCGTCGTAGTTCTTGCGCCCCATGTTGGAAAACATGCAGGGCACCGACACGGCGGTTTCAGTGCCGCAGGAATGCACGTCGGTGAAGGCGATCAGGCCGGCCTCTTTGTTCAGTGTCGGTGTGGTATCGCGGTTATAGCCGAGGATGCCGAAGTTCTCGGCCCGGGCACTCTCGCCCACCACCAGTACGGTCAAGGACTTGCGGCCGTGGGTTTGCCAGGCGGGGTTACGGCTCGCGTCCTCGCCCAACTTGGTGAACGGCTGCTTGGCCGACGCGAGCTGCTCACGCAAGTAGCCGAGCGAAGCACCGATGTAATTGCTCGGCACGATCATCAAGCGCAACTCGTGGTGGTTGCGAAACAATGAAGACAGGCCTTGGTAATTGATCAGGGTGACCATGCCAATTACCGCGACCGAGGCCACACCGACCAGTAATTTACTTAATAGTTCTTTTGGCCAGCGACGGTAGTTGATCGGTGTCTTTAACAACAACCAGCAAGGCAACACCCCCAACAATCCGATATAAGCAAACAACTTCAGCGACAACAGATCGCGCACTTCCGTGGCATTGGTTTCAGCAAAGTTGCGCAACATGCCGGCGTCGATCAATACACCGTATTGGGCCATGAAATAGGCGACGCCAGCGCTGATCAGGAACAACAGTATCAACACAGGCTTGAGCAGCAGACGGAAGGCCACGAGCGTCAGCATCAGGTTGAACGCGCAGAAAATCATCAGGCCAAACGCCATGCACATCAGCAGACCCCGAGCGTCAGCCGTGGTGATCGCCAGTAAGTGTTGCCCGAGAACGACGTTGAAGCCCGCTAATAAAAAGGCACTGGCGGCCAGTGTCACCCACTCGGGGCGCACGGCTTTAATAGTCAGCATAATGGATGACGGTTTCCTGAAAGTTATTCTTTGAAAAAGAAGTACCGCAGAAAATGTGAAAAAATTCTTTTCCTACGGCAACGCAAACTTTAGGTAGCTCACCATCAATTTTTCGTGAAAAAATTGCCACTAAATAATTATTAAAAAACCACTGGCCAACCAGTTTCACGCCGGCTTCAGATACCTGCGTCAGTCCTGCTCCCCGACTTCCCCCATGAATTGACGGTATTCGACGCGCTTGACCGCCAGATAAACGCCAAGAAACTCATCGCCAAACGATTTCCGCGCCCTGGATGATAACGCGGATTGGCGATGGTCGTCGGCGCGCCCTCCCGGGGATGCAGGCTGACGTGCACGGCAGCCGTAGGAAGCAACCGCCACGGCATGCGCTGCAAGCTGCCACTGAGGGGATAGGCACGTCGTGTTCGCTACAGTATCTGTCCCGTTCCCGACCATGAAAGCGCCTGCCAGGCATTCTCTTGGCACGGTCGTTCCGCTAGGATCATCACCCTGGTTTGCGCAAAATCCGCGCAAGGAGCACAGCGAGAGACAGAACGGATGCTGAACAGTAACTCCCTCAGAAAGCTCGACATGCAGGACCTCATGGTGTTTAGCGCCGTGTACGAGCAAAGCAGTGTCACCGGCGTGTCCGAGGCATTGTGTGTCAGTCAGTCAACCGTCAGTTATTGCCTCAAGAAACTGCGAACCTGTTTCGAAGACGAGCTATTCACCAACACCCGCACCGGCATGCGCCCCACCCATAAGGCCGAGGGCATGTACGAGCATGTGCGCGCCATATTGCAAAGCATCAACCTGTGCCATGCCAGTACCCCCTCCTTCGATCCAACCCGGCAAGCCATTACCTTCAATATTTGCGCACCGGAATATTTCGAACAATTGATCCTGCCGCAGCTGCTGCAAGGCTTCGATTACGCCAATCTGCCGGTGGTGGTGAACGTGCACAAGCTCGAAGCCGACATTCCCGCCGAAGAGTTGCGCGACGGCAGCCTGGACCTGCTGATCTGCTTCGGCCCGAACTTCCACAGCAACCATGCCGATTTCAAATCCCGGCAGTTGTTGGAGGAGGACTTGGTTTGTGTCGTGGATAAACGGGCGACGCCACTTGAGCCGCAACTGAGCCTTCAGTCTTTCGTACGGCGCCGACACGTGTTTCCGACACCCTGGACGTCAGCGACCAACATGGTGGACGGCTGGCTGTCGCAGCAGGCGCATCAACGCCAGATCGCCGCCCGTGCTAACAGCTACAGTGCCGCACTGAAGATGATCACCGGCACCGACTTCATCCTGACCCTGCCCCGCCGCATCCAGAAACTGCTAGCCAACGAGGCGATCTTCAATCATCACGAAGCGCCCCAGGGCCTGCCGGGGTTCACCCTGAACATGCAGTGGAGCCTGGGCGTCGATCAGGACAGTGCCAACGCCTGGCTGCGCGAACAGATCATCAAGGCCTGCGCCGCCCACGACACCTGATCGTCATTGACCGATCAAGGCCTTGGCATACGGGCCTCGATCGATGTCGAGGATTTCCACGCACAGTTGCACGCTAACGTCGGCCGGCCATGGCCCCAGCTCCTGAATCACGACCAGCAGGCTCTCGGCCAGTTGTTTCTTGATTTCCGGCGAGCGACCGCTCAACAAGGCCAGCTTCACGTGCACGAAACCTCGCTCGCCCAGCCCCGTACCCACCCGGAAAGTCTCAAGCTTCACGGCCCGGCTCTTGATGTCCAGCTCGGCGGCGAATTGACCGGAGGCCACCAGCGCATTGTTCAGGCGCAGCAGTGCGACATCGGCCTTCAGCTCGGGCAGGTTGGCGGTGTACTCCATGTGCAGGTGAGGCATGTGTTCGACTCCGATTCGAAAATATGACAAGGGGATTTCAACCGTCACAACCTTACCCCGACTTTAAACTCTGGGGCAGGTTTGTTTCGTTGCGGGCCGGTGTCAGGGTTGCGCCAAGCCCCCACGCTCGCCCATGAAGACCTCCAACCGCGACCGCAACCAGCGCTCGGCCGGGTCACTGTCGACATGGCTAAACCAGACCATGGACAGATCCAGGGTCGGGGTCTTGAAAGGAAAGGGTTCGTTGAACAGTTGCCCCGAGGCCGCCATGGCGGCGGCGGTATAGTCCGGCAGGCTGGCGATCAGGTCAGTGCCGGCCAGCAACGCCGGTAATGCGCTGTATTGTGGCACCGACAGCACGACCTGGCGCGTGCGTCCAATCTCGGCCAGCCATTCGTCAGCGAACCCGGCGACGTTTGCCGTATGGGACACCAGCACATGAGGCCGCGCACAATACTCGTCCAGGGTCAGCGGCGTGTCCGACGCATCGGCGCGTAACACGCGGGGCTGGATGTGTCGCAACAATTTGCGCTTGGCGTTGGCCGGCAGACCGCGAGTCTGGCTGATGCCCACGGTGATGTCGCCCGATGCCAGCAAATCGGGGATGCGCCAGTAATCGACGTGCTGGACCACGAACACGATTTGCGGCGCCTCTTGCCGCAGGCTGCTCAACAGTGGCGGCAGCAGGCCGAACTCGACATCGTCCGACAGGCCGATGCGAAATGTCATGGTGCTGCTGGAAGGGTCGAAATCGTGGGTCAGGCTCAAAGCCACCGACAGCGAATCGAGCGCTGGTGATAGATGCTGGATGATTTCTTCGGCCCGGGCCGTCGGCTCCATGCGGTGGCCGACGCGAATGAACAGCGGGTCGTTGAACATCTTGCGCAAACGATTGAGGGCCGAACTGATGGTCGGTTGGCCCAGGAACAGTTTTTCCGCCACCCGTGTCACGTTACGCTCAAGCATCAGCGTTTCGAAAACCACCATCAGGTTGATATCGGCCTTGCGCAATTCGTTGCGGTTCATCCACAGCCCTCGCTCCTTGATGGGATGCAGTGTAGAAACGCCAGGGGCTGCGCGTCTATGCGCAAAAAGACTCACTTCACGGCCAGGGATCTCAGTCCCTGGGCTCTTTCGGTCAAGGCAAAGCAAGGACATAAAGGGTCACATGTTCGATCCAGACTCATGTCAGCAATATTTGATAACCAATGGAAACGAATTTCCTGTAGCCAAAACCACCTACTTGGCTAGGCTGGCAACCACATGTCCAACGCATGTCTTGACTGAATGAATCGCAGGGAGCGAACCGATGTATTTTGAAATCTATCGACAGACCCGAGGCACCCCGACCACCGGAAAAGGCCAATGGCGCTGGCGCTTGAGAGCCGGCAACCACGAAACGATCGCCAGTGGCGAATCCTATGTGAACAAGAGTGACTGCCTTCATGTCATCGGGCTGATCAAGAATGTTCAGGGCGAAACGCCCGTAAAGGAGATCTAACAGCGACGCGTGGGCTCTGTAGGAGCTGGCGAAGGCTTGGGCCGCGTTCGGACGATCTTTTGATCTTGATCTTTCACTTGAGATTCAAGCGTCAGGGGAAAGATCGCAGCCTCGTTGCACTCGACAGCTCCTACGTCAGTTCAGTTTTTTTTGCGGTAGGGTAGGCGGACAAAAGCAGGAGGCCGGTGCAATGACTCGATCCATCCATAATCGCGACTGGCTGGTGCGGGCGCCCGAATCGAGGAAAATGGAACGCATCGAGGCCTATTTCAGCGGGCATGGCTACACCACCCATCGCCATGACACCTACGCCATCGGGATTACGCTTTCCGGTGTGCAGAGCTTCAACTATCGCCACAACAAACGCCACAGCCAGCCCGGCGGCACCATCGTCCTGCACCCGGACGAGGTGCACGATGGCGAAGCCGGGACGAGCGAGGGTTTTCGCTACAGGATGTTCTACATAGAACCCTCGTTGATCCAGCAAGTGCTGGGGGGCAAGCCATTGCCCTTCATCGAAGGAGGATTGTCCAGCGACCCTCGCCTCAACATCGCGACCCGTCGACTATTGAACAGCCTGGATCATCCCCTCAATCCGCTGGAGGAAGAGGATGCCATCTACGACGTGGCCCAGGCACTCGACATCGCGGCCGGCAACAGGCGTGGACGGCGCCTGATCGACTACCCGGCGGCGGAGCGTGCCCGCCTGTTCATCCACGGCGCCCTCCTCGACCAGGTGATCACCCTGGATGACCTGGTACAGGCCAGCGGCCGGGATCGATGGAGCCTGTCCCGGGACTTCCGGGCGCTGTACGGCACCAGCCCCTATCGCTACATCACCCAGCGTCGCTTGAATGAAGCCCGGCGCCTGGCATTCCACGGCACGCCATTGAACGAAGCGGCCCTGGCCTGTGGTTTTTTCGATCAGAGCCACATGACCCGATTGCATACACAGGCCTTCGGTATTTCACCAGCACGCTGGCTGAACATGCGACGCTAAAACAGCGACTGTACGCCGCAAAAAGCTGCACAATCATCCAATACGCAACGTTGGCTCAAACAATAAAGTAGGACGCACCATCCGACCCAGGAGCATGCCTCGATGACCCGTTACGCCCCCATCAACTTCGCCCAGAAATACACCCTCTTCCAGGAACAGTGGACGCCGAAAGTCGTGGCCGAAATGAACGACTACCAATTCAAGATCGCCCGGCTCGAAGGCGAATTCATCTGGCACAGCCACGCCGACACCGATGAAACCTTCATCGTGCTGGAGGGCGAGTTGCGTATCGACTTTCGCGACGGTGCAGTGACGATTGGCCCGGGCGAGATGTACGTGGTTAAAAAAGGTGTGGAGCATAAGCCCAGCGCCGCACAGGAAGTGAAACTGCTGTTGATCGAGCCTCGCGGCGTCATCAATACCGGCGAACAAACCAATGAGCGAACGGCGATCAATGATGTGTGGATCTGACTGAGCCAGGCTCAATCGTATTCAGCTTCCTGGTGGTCGCCCAGCAACCGCCGTTGACGAGGTGTCGCGGCGGCCAGGACCTCAGGGTTGAACTGCCAGTGCAGGTAGGGTGAGAACTTCTGCGCGACCATCCGCCGGCCATAATGCACCTGGAGCATGTACCGTGTGCGATTGGCGGTGCGGTTGTCGCTACCGGCGTGCCATAGCTCGCTGCGCAGTATCAGCACATCGCCCGCCCTGCACAGCACCGGCTGCGCAGGGCGCCCTTGCCACTGCGTTTCGCCCTTCACCGGCCCCCGGCCAGCCTTGTGACTGCCCGCAATGACCTGAGTCGGGCTCAAGTCGGCGTCGATGTCATTCAGGTAAAACTGCGCGGTAAAAGCCTGCATCGGCAGCTCAAAGGCAGGGTCGGCCAACAGGCCTGGCGGCAATTGCATCGCCAGATAATCCAGGTGCAACGGCGCCCCGCTAAAACCGGGGTGGCAGCGCCAGGCCGTCTGGCCGATGACATGGCAATCATCGCCCAGGGCCGCCTCGGCCAGTTCGATCACCCCGGCTACCTCCAGGAACGGCAGCCAGAATGGATCGCGATTGAACACACATTTGTAATGATCGATAACACCGCTGTAGTCCCAATGCTGGGGCTTCAATTGGTCGATGGCATGGCGCAGGTCAGCAATCTGCCGAGCGTTCAACACGCCGGGCATCAGGACGAACCCGTCCTGATGCAGCGCTCGCAAATGCTCGTCAGTGGACACGCCTCCCCCCTGCTTCAGGTGCGGAAGCGGCCGGTCAGTTCTGCCAGGTTTCTCGACAGGCTGGACAGCTGTTGGCTGGCCTGCATGCTCTGGGTGGAATTGGAGGCCGCCTCGTTGGACAGATCACGGATGTCAGAAATATTGCGGGCTATTTCCTCAGTGACGCTGCTCTGTTCCTCACAGGCACTGGCGATTTGCGCGGCCATGTCGTTGATCCGCTGGATCGAACCGCCGGTACCGCTGAGCACCTGATCGACACCCGCCGCACGCTCGACACTGTCCCGGGCCTTACTGCTACCCACATGCATGGCCTGTACAGCCTTGGCGACACCGCTCTGCAACCGCTCGATGCGAACCTGGATGTCCTTGGTCGAATCCTGTGTGCGCGCCGCAAGCGCCCTCACTTCGTCGGCCACCACGGCAAAACCACGGCCCTGCTCACCGGCCCGCGCGGCTTCGATGGCAGCGTTCAGCGCCAACAGGTTAGTCTGTTCGGCGATGCCACGTATCACCTCGAGCACGGCACCAATGCTGGAAGTTTCCTGGGCCAATGCCTCGATCGTGCCCGAAGCGCTCTCCACTTCCTGGGCCAACTGGCGGATCGACTCGATGGTGCTGCTGACCACCTCGGCGCCGTCACGAGACTGACTGCTCGCCTGCTGCGCGGCGCCCGAGGCGTTCGCCGCGTTATGCGCCACTTCGTGCACCGCCGCGCTCATCTGGGTGGCGGCGGTACTGACCTGATCGAGCGCCGCATGCTCGCTGTTGATCAACCGGTCATTCGTCGCGGCCATATCGGCCATGGCGCGCGCTGCGGAATCGACCTCCCCGGTCACCCGTCCAACTTCGGCGATCAGGGGCTGCAACTTGTCGAGAAAACGGTTGAAAGCACTGCCGAGCTGGCCCAACTCATCGGCCGAACGGACCTCCAGACGCCCTTTCAGATCACCTCCGCCCTCGGCAATCTGCTCGACGCGGTGCAGCAGTCGACGCATAGGGTTCAACACCACCAGTGGCAGAACGACAAGCACCAGGATGCAACTGAGCAGGCCGATCAGCAGAATCGCGCCCTGATGCACGCCGACTGCCTCGCCGTTTTCAATCGCTGCATCGCCTTCGCGATGGGACGCCGCGTCTTCCAGCTCACCCAACTTGTCGATGGCATCGCGCATGGTTTCGAAAAGGCGCTCACTGTCGCCAAAACTCAGGGCACTGGCCCCCTGCGGATCGCCTACCGACTGCTCGAGGACCCGCCGGGAAACCTGCAGCCACTTCCCAAAACTGTCATTGAACTGACTGACCAGCGCCTGCGCTTCAGCACCGGGTTGCATCGCAGCATATTGCTGCACGCGGTCATAAGCCTGCTTCGCATTCTCGCTGTGACTGGCGCTCAGTGCTTTCAGATGCTCGCTGGCATGACCATCCAGCAGGCTACGCTCAGCGACAAAAGCCTGATAAAGATCACGGTCGGCGTTGAGCAACAGGCTGATGGCCGGCAGGTAGCGCTTGGTCAATTGCGTGCTGGACTCCGTCACCTGAGCGATACCCCGCATGCCCGACCACCCCATCAGCACCAACAGCAGCGCCAGGAACCCAATGGGCAGAGTGATTTTCCAGCGAAAGCCCAAATCGGCAAAAAACCGCAGCATGAGGTGTCACTCCTTTCATGGGGATTAACTGACCTATCGGCAGCCATGCCTTGAGCTATAGACCATTAGTCTAATTGTTACAAAGCTTTGGGTTTGGCAGGCACCGGGGTTACGCAAGTCGCGGAGGGGGTTGGGCGGGATAAAAAAGGTGGGGAAAGCAATTGCAGCGGGGAATTTTCTGACATTTCCCGCCCACATAATTTAGGGAATTTTCTGACTCATCATCTGATTGATGATTTCTCCGGCGAGGCCCTATAGTCCAAACGTCGTTCGTAAGAGCGGCTTGGGTTTGGCGACTCAATGACAAATGGTAAGAAGACCCTCAATCAAATGGTGTTTGAAATGAATAGATACATGGCTCTTACCAGCAATGCCGACGATCAACCCCTCTTCGTCGATACCTCTGCACCTTTGCACATCCTGCTCGACACGGCAGGCTATAGAATTCGCGCCGTCACCCAGCTTTTAGAGAATCTCGCCATGCGAGGGGACATTCCGAGTGACTCAGTGGTCCTTCAGGACTTTGCACAACTGTGCTGCATTCCCTTGAGGGATGGTTGCGACGTACTCGATGTCATAGCCCGACGATTGGATGCGGAGCCGGCCTAGTTCAAAGAGCCTCAACAAGGTGATGCCGATCAGCTAATCGACGCAGCCCCTGTGGCGAGGGGCTTTATCCCCGCTGGACTGCAAAGCAGTCCTAAAAGCCAGACACCCTGTGTGTCTGGTTGAATGAGTTGGTGTTGGGGCCGCTTCGGGGGAACGAGGGGACAGACCACGATTTCGAGTTCACTTGTAATCGCCCCGATTCATAATTCTGGTCTGTCCCCGTTTTCACGCGACAAAACGCCAGAAACGAAAAAGCCCAGCGGATACGCCGGGCTTTTATGGGAAACGGATGGCTTTATTCTACGCTTAGCCTTCTTGAAGCTCGCGGCGACGATTGTCGTCTGCCTGATTGCGAATTGCTTGAATTCGCTGCAGCAGGCCGCGAGGAAATAGGCTGGATACCTTCAGGGTTTTCCTTGATATCCCTGTCAAGCAGATCAAGGAACTCGATACCTGCTTGAATCTCCGCCTTTCTTTCGGTAAACGAGACGACATTACCTTTAGACATGACTTCTCCCCATCGCAAATTTTCCTGCATTTTCAGCAGGACATGACCTGAACGCGTCATGGCGAGCACGGCCTTATGGGGCATTTCCGTGCCCTCTGTAGGATCACTATGGTTCACGAGGAGTGCATTTAACACCATCAAAGCCGAATAAAGAAAGCGTGATGATGTAACAGATGGCGAAGCCTGTACGGATGACCAGAGCAGACGAAAAAGTCATATCAAACGTCGGTTTGCGCATCTCTGTACCGCAATACAAGTCGCGTACGATCAAGCCATGGCCCACCGAATACGGTTACTTTCTGACGGGCGGCCATACTAACGGTGCAACAGAAAGGGCCAAGGGCGTGACGGGGCAGAGTGGAGGAAGATCCCAGCACGGTGGAGAATGACGTCCGCACCCATTCCCCCAAAACGCCCCCAAATACAAAAAAGCCCCGAGGCGGTTAAGCGCTCGGGGCCTTTAAATATGGCGGAGAGATAGGACGATTTGGCGGAGAGAGTGACGCATGTGGCAACCGTCCAGAAAAATCCATCAACGACCAAAACGCTCCCCCCCCCCTTAAATCATTGAACATTGTAAAAATCACTCGTCTGATAGGGGCTTTCAACAACCATCCCTAGGAACCATTGCCTGACTACCGTTCCACCACCCGCTGCCCCAGTGATTCACGCAGCAACGTACGCGGCAACTTAAAGCCCTTGAACGGCGTCCGGGTAAACGGATTGTTGATCCCTTCGGCATACACCTTGTAGCGCATGACCCCACTGACCACCTGCAGGCTCAGGTCCACGCTGGTAGCGGTGCGCGCATTGAGCTGGGCGCGATTGAGCAGGCGATAAAATGACCACGGCCCTCGAAAGCCCATACTGACCGTGGTGCCGTCGCTCTTGACCAAGGTCAGGCGGCTATCACTGCTCTCGCCCTTTACGCCCGGCCAGCTCATCGCTATACCTCGGACCGCCCCGTGGGAGTAGAGATGCAACTGGCCGTCGATGCTCAAGGCGCTGCTCAGGTGGTCGGCGCTCAGCGCGAGGGGCTCCAGGGTAAACGGCACGTTGAACACGCCACGGTTATCGAAGAAGGTGTCGCGGATCTGCTCGATGGTCTTGAGCTGGGCGATGACCTCGGGGCGTATCAAGTAGTCCTCCTGGCTGTCGGAATACAGCGTGTCGAGATTGTCTTTGAGGAACACTTTCAGATACTGGTCGTGGAAGCGTTGGACAATGCCGGCCGGGCCGAAAAAGGCTTCGAAATCCTTGAGCGAGACGTCGTCCTGGCTAACACTCAAGGGGTAGCGCGAGGCCAGGCGCTCCTTGTAGAAGCTGTAAACGTCCGCTTCCCAACGCTGTTCCAGCTCACGCAGGGCCATCACCATCAACACCTGCGAGGTCTGGTCCGCTAGGTGCCGAACCTGCTGGTTCAGCGGCTCCGGCAGGCCGGCGGCGATGCGTTGCAAGTTGCGAATCGGGCCGGGATCGGCTTGCGAGAAGCGAGCGAGCACCACACCAAGGGCAGCTTTACCGCGGTTGGGATGATCCTGCACCGCCTTGGCATAGTCGTAGACGGCATTGATCCCACGCAGGGTTTCTTCGTAGTAGGACGGCTTGTCCTGCTGAGCATTGAGCAACCCGGACAGGCCCGCGAACGCCCGGTGAATGCCCAGTGCCTGGTTGTGCCCGGCCTCATCGCCGACTGGCAGTTCCTCCTTGTTGGTGACCGGCGGGTAGATCAGGGTGTTGTCACGAACGGTCTCCAACAGGCGGCGCAGCGGTGCGGCCGGGCCGGTAACCTGCCCCAGCACTTCCAAGGTTTGGGCCAGATCGGTGAAATCGGTCACGGCGAACTGGTTCAACGCGCGGCGCCAGCTGTCGACGTAATCGGCACTATACAAGGCCCGCAGTCGCTCGGTCAGCACTCGGCGGTCAGCCTCGGAAAAATCCAGGCTACGGCGCTCGCCCAGCACCCATTGGTCAATCAATGCCAGCTCGGTGACGTTCTGGCTACTGGGCTCAAAGTAATCCCGAAAGCCCCGTGCGGTCAGCAGCGGCGGCAATGCCAGATTTTCGTCCAGTGCCGCGCCGCTGTCGCGTTCGTTCAGGGAGCGGTAGACCACGTCGAAGGCCGGGCCGATTTCATTGCGCAAATCCAGTTCGCCATGCAGGCGTTCCTCGGCCTGCTGGCGCAGGGTCATGTATACCCGCTGCGCCATGGGCAGCTTGCGCAGTTGCTGTTGGGTTTGTGCGATCAGTGCGCGGTGTTCGGGCAATTCGACATCGGCGTAGGTCAGCGCATAGGTCAAGTGACGCATCAAGGCGGCCTGGCGTTGGCCCTGCCCCGGATAGGCCTGCTGCCATTGCTGGGCCATCCATTGCGCAACGATCTCCGGGCGACGATTGTCGCGATCCTCGATCATGCGGTACACGCGCAGGGCGGCAAGTTGCTCGTCGCTGCCCGGTTCGGCGCGGCGGATGACCTCGACCGCGCCTTCGGCAATCGCCGGCAGGAAACGCCGCGACAACAAACTCAGGTAGGCCTGATCGACCATCGGCCCGATGAGTTGCCCCTGGTACAAGCCCATGTCCGCCAATTGCGGCCAGGTGGCTCGATAGTCGCCATACACTGTGACCGCATCACGAATTTCATCCAGCGGCACCAGCAAGTTCAGCCCAGTGGGATCGGCCTGCAGGTCGCTGGCCTTGCTGCTGAAGGCCTGGCTTTGGGCCAGGACCTGATCGGCCTTGTCGCGGTTGATGCCGTAGTAGTACCACCAACCGCCCACCAGCAACGCGCTGGAAATCCCGGCCAATACCGAACCGCTGAGCAGCAGGCGACGCTTGCGCCGTGCCACCTTGAAGTTGTCCCCGGCCAAGCCGGCCTCCGGGTAGACCACCCGCTGCAACAGGTGCTGGGCAAAATACACCACCGAATGCCCTTGCGGCTTGGCCGAGCTGACCGGTGCCGGGAACCCGTAGGCCCGCGCCGAGGCCTCGACAAACAGGTTGGCCACCACGCCACGCTGGTATACCGATGACAGGTACACCCCGCGCACCAACGCCGGGGTGGTGTAGCGGTCACTGCCCAGCACATCACCGAGAAAGCGCAGCAGAATCTCCCGCGAACCGCTGAGCTGACGCATCAGGCAAAACAGACGCTCACGCACCACGGCGGGCTCGGGATCCCCCATGGCCCGCATCACCTGCCTGTTCAACGCATCGACGAAGTGGTCATAGGCGACCGTCAATTCCTGCAGCCAGGCATCGAAATCATCGACAGCATCAAGGCTGAAGGTAAAGCCCTGTACCTCTTCCCGTGCCGATGCTGGGAGCTTGGCGAACAGCTCTTCAAAGCCATCGAGCAAATCGAACTTGCTCAGCACCACGTATAACGGCAAGCGCGTGCCCAGTTCATGGCCCAAATCATTCAAGCGGGCGCGCAACAGATAGGCCAGGTTACGGCGCTCGTTAGGTGGGCGCTCGAACAGGCCGACCATGTCCACCAACAGCACCACGCCGTTGAGCGGACGGCGGCTGCGGCTGCGCGCCAGCCAGTCGATCATATGGTGCCACAGGCGTTTCTCGGCGCCGACGGGCAGCCCGGTGGGTTGTTCGACTTGGGCAACGACCACGGGTTCGGCGATCGCGCCAGTGTCCGCCGCCGCATCCTCAGTGGGCGCAGCTGGGGCTGGCGTCGGCGACGGTTGCCGCTCGGGTTGGCTGATGAGCTCGCCGGGCGGGTCGATCAGCACCGCCTCATCGCCGATCCACCAGTCGATATCGAAAGCAAGATCCGGGTCTGCAGCAGCTTGCGTAACGCCACTGCGCGCAGTGCGGGTCAGGGCGAAACTCTGGCTGGAGCGGCTGATAAAGCTCGACTTGCCGGCGTTCTCCTCCCCCAGCACCAGGTACCAGGGGATCTGGTGCAAGCGGCGGCCCTGGTGGTTGTCCCGTACCCGCGCCAGGTTGTTTTCCAATGAACGTTCCTGGGCTTGCAGGTAAACAAGGCAAGGATCCTGCACCCGTTGTGCCTGTTGCTCACGTTCCCGCCGCAAACGGCGTTGGCGACGGTGCACAAGCCAGGTCCAGCCCAACAGCGGCAGCACCACCAGTACAACGCTGATTGCCAGGCGCAGCGGCCAGGGCGCCAACGGCTGCTCGTCGCGCCAGGTCCAGGTCGGGCCCTGCCACCAGAGCCAGCCTAGCACCACGGCAATGACCAACATCCCAGCGGCAATGGCGATGAGTGCCCCATGGCGCTGGAGAGCGGAAAATCCACGCGCCAATGTACCCAGCCTCTTGTTCATTACTGTTCGCCCCTGAATTTTTCAAGATAAAAATCATCTCCGCAGCCTGCGCGAAAAAAATATTTGTCTTGGCGGATTTCATTCGTATATTCCGGCAAACACTACCAGCGCAAATAACTAACTTTCAATGCACGACCCAAAAGAAACAAAAGCTTACATCTGATCATTCTAATTATCTTGACGGAACACCTCCACCAACAGAAACATCTGAGAATATTCTTCAGGCACACTTAAAACAACAAAGACCAATCCCCTACAGAGTTTTCCCACAGCAAACTAAACAAACTAAACAAACTAAACGGGCTTGAGCCATGTCACTAAAAGATCGCTTCTCGGAAGAACTCCGCTACCTGCGCGAGTTGGGGCGCGAGTTCGCTGAAGACAATCCTCAGCTGGCGCCCTTCCTGGGTGAGCAGGCGTCGGATCCGGGGGCTGCGCACCTGCTGGAAGGGTTCGCGTTCCTCACCGCCAAGCTGGCCCTGAAGATCGAGGACGATCTGCCGCAGATCACCCACCCTCTGCTGCAACAGGTCTACCCCAACTACCTGCGCCCGTTGCCCAGCCTGACGCTAGTACGGTTTGACCCGGTGCTGCACGCCCTTAGCGGTCCGCAGCTGATCGCCAAAGGCACGCCCTTGTTTTCGCGGCCGGTGGAAGGTGTCAGTTGCACCTTTCGTACCTGTACCGACGTAACCCTTTACCCATTGCAGATAACCAACGCCAGCGTCTCCCATAGCGTGCAAAGGTCGATAGTGAGCATTCAGCTGCAGACCTTGTCTGACCAGCCGTTGAGCGAGATCAACGGCGATCGCCTGGACTTCCACCTCGGCGGCGGCGACCACAACGCACTGACGCTCTACCAATGGCTGGCCCAACATCTGCACAAGATAGTGCTGTGCCTTGACGACAAACGCTTAGCCCTGCCCCCGGATGCGCTCGGCTTTGCCGGCTTCGAGCCCCGCGACGCATTGCTGCCCGGCCTGGAGCACCAACTGGAGGGCTATCGCCTGCTCCAGGAATACTTTTACTTCCCCCAGCGCTTTCATGGCTTCAGTGTCAGCGGCCTGCGCCGCCTCTGGCCTCAGACCACGGCAAGCCAGATTCGCCTGGAACTGCACTTTTCCACCCCGCTGCCGTCCTCCGTCCAGGTCAACCCCGACACGCTCTGCCTGTACTGCACCCCCGCCATCAACCTGTTCGAACACGCGGCCGAACCGATCCAGCTGGATGGCAAAGCACTGCACGAACCCGTGCAGCCGCGCGGCCCACACGCCCACGCCTATGAGATCTTCAGCATCGACCAGGTCAGCGCCCGGCGTCGCAAACCGCAAACCCCGGCAGACAACTATCGCGTCGACTTCGCCCCGTATGAGTCGTTGCAGCGTCAGGTGGAACCGGTCGGCGAGCGCACGGCGCGCTATTACAGCCACATCATTGAACCGGAGCTGCTCAAGGATTGCGCCAAACACAGCCTGCGCCTGATCCATGCCGATCAGCGCCCGTACCTGGGTGAGCGTGAAGTGCTCAACATCCAACTGACCTGCTGCAATGGCGACCTGCCTCGGCAGCTGCAAGTGGGCGAACTCAACCGTACCACCCAGACCACGCCCTCCTTCGCCACCTACCGCAACCTCACCCACCCAACCCGCGCCTACCCACCGATGCTCGACGGCCAGGTGCAATGGGCGCTGATCTCCAACCTGGCCCTGAATAACCTGTCGCTGTCATCGCCGGCTGCCCTCAAGGCGGTGTTGCAAGTCTACGACTTCATCGCAGCCCACGACCTGCCCCACCGCCGCGCCACCCAACGCCGCCTGGAAGGTATTCGCCAAATCAGCACCGCACCGGTCGATTGGTGGATCAAGGGCGTGCCCGTGCGCGGCAGTTGCACCACCCTGACTATCGACCCCGCCGGCTTCAGCAACGCCGGCGACCTGCACCTGTTTGGCAGCGTGCTCTCGCATTTCATGGCGCTGTACGCCAGCACCAACGCCTTCCAGCAGCTGGAAATCATCAACGCTGCCGACCACACCGCCTTCACCTGGCCAATGCGCACCGGCCAGCAACCGATCATTTAATCCGCCGAGACCTGTATGCCAACTCTAAACCCCACCAGCACCTTCTCCAGCACCCACGGCGACGCCCGCGACGGCCGGCCCGACGGTGAGCTGTTCTGCCATCACGACCCACTGGAATTCCAGTTGCGCGGACATAGCCTCAACCCGCTGATGGACGTCGCCATGCCGCTGTTCGGACTGGTGATGCGCCTGCGCAGGACCGACACCTACCCGTCGGTGGAACAGTTACAGGGGCACCTCACCAACCAGATCAAGGTGATGCTGGAAGAACTGCGCCAACACGGCTACAGCGAGGCCGAACTGCGGCTGTTCTCCTACGCGCTGTGCGTGTTTGTCGATGAGGCGGTGCTGGCCACGCCTTGGGGCACAGGGTCGGTGTGGCAGGCCAAGTCGCTGCTGAGCACCTTCCACCAGGAAACCTGGGGCGGCGAGACCTTCTTCACCCTGCTGACCCGCCTGCAGGAAACCCCGGAGCAATACCGCGACGTACTGCTGCTCATGTACCTGTGCCTATGCCTGGGTTTCAAAGGCCAATATGCCGTGCAGACCCAGGGCGACCAGGCCTTGCAGCAGTTGATCAGCCGATTGCAGGGCGTGATCGGCACGCTGCACGACCCGGTGCCTGCGCAGTTGACCCGCCCGCTGGACAATGTTGCGCCGCGCCACTACCAGATGAACCGGCAATGGCCG
>NZ_CAXAPD010000031.1:0-65218 GCF_963970515.1 Pseudomonas sp. RL_5y_Pfl2_73
CGGGTCTGCTTGCGCTTGCCGGCGTACTCGGCATCGGCGAAGGTCATCTGTTTCATCATTGAAAAGCTCGGCGACTGGTGTCCGGTAATTTTGCCAAATCAGGAAGTCTTTTTCAGAGTTTCCCTAGCTCCCCTTTGTCAGGCAGTAATTGGCCAAAAGCCGACCCGCGCACATATCTATGGACAGAGGAAACTCGAAAATTACTCGGGCAACCACAAAAATTTCAATAATAGGGCAGAGCCATTGGCGATGGTTTGGCCATTAAAATTACTGGTGTTAGAGGAAAAGCGCCGCTGGGAGTAAACGAAAAAATCCAGCACTCTGGCTGGCATTTCTCGAATGGGATAGCTCAGCATTTAACCCACTTAAAAGCTAGGAAGCGAGGAAACTCCCATTTTTTAGGATACAAAGATTGAATTTTTGGATCGGGCATAGGCTCTGCCATATTAAGCAGTTCGAAGCCGTATTTTGAAAAAATCGAAATGTATTTCTCTATCGGCCGATGGATGTGTGTTGTTTTAAACTCCGAATCAGATAACGATATTTTGAACGGAGCCTTTATCATGAGTTCTTTTTTATAAGAAAACCACGACTCTTTCTCATATCCCCAGTATCTAGGCCAAAAGCAAGGATGAGGAATCGTCGCAACAAATTCATCCCCTTTCCGCGCGACTTGGGATAATGTTTGAGCAAACTTATCAAGTTGTGGGTCTGCCGACAGCATCATGGCTGCCAAAAAGATAATTTTTTCATCAGAATCGCGTAGTAACTGCCCGCCGCAGTCTTCAAAGTCTGAATTAATAAAATAAATATTAGTGAAAATTGACAGGATAGATTTCGCAATATCTAAACTTCGAGCTGATGGCTCAATACATACGATCCTGTTGAAGCGCATGGCAAGGCGCCCGGTAAGCTCTCCCGTGCCTGAGCCGATATCTATTAAAGTCGCATCAAGATTTTGGCCAACTAGCGACTCTACCAATGGCGCCATCACATGAGTGAAGGTTATATCTAAACCTTCGTATATCTGATGATGTCTCTCAGACGCTAAACAGTCCCACTCATTGGCTAGCTCTTGAGAGGAGATATTCTCAATGTGAGAAAACTTCGATGTCATGTCTGGTTTCCATTCTGTTTCTGGGAGACATTCTTGGCGATTTGCACAAGTTCATAGGCCAAATGAAAGGCCGGATGAGAACCAGAGTCAAACTCCTCAATTATATGTTTGTCTGCTCTGGCTCTACCAATGGCTACTTTGCTCCCATCTCTGCCATAATAGGCAATGGTAAAGCGTGCGCTTGGATCACTGAGCAATTCCGTGCCGTAAACATATACTTTTGCGCCTTCTTTTTCCAGCTGCTCAGAAAAGGACGTATGAGTTGGCAAGCAGATAATTAACTCACCATTGTTTGCCTTTTCTAGAAGAAGCCTCTTCGACTGATCATCTTTGGCCCAGCTCATGTCGCGAGTCCAGATTGCTACTCGACCGCCATAGGCTATCCAGTGAAGCATATAATTACGTATTGAGTCGGAGTCGGATTGTTCAAAGACCCGCTTCCCATCCAGTGTGTAAACTTCAAAGAAGACCAAGAACCCATAGAGGAAGAATAGGATGACTCCTACTATAGATGTTATCGAAGCAGTGGTGGGTGTGATCTGTTTTGTATCTATGAGCGGGTAAAGTGAGGCGAGCAATGCAACCATGCTCAGAAAAATAAGAACCAGCTTTACAGTAAGAGCCATTACATCGCGGGAGCGTTTCGGACGAGGCCAGACTGGTTTGCTGGTCGCCCCCCCTTTTTCTTTCGATATTATCCGCTTGAGAAGGTCTTTCATGTTCAACCTAATTGGCCTTATTTTCTACGAACCCGTCGCAAATCGCTGATAGATTACCGCAAGTAAATTACGAACAGTCTACAGCTTTTGAAGCGGCTTAGGTGGCACGTTGCTGTGGGAAATAGCGGAATAAGGCCTGCTATGTTACTGGCGGACCTAAGGCAGATAGGGAGCTAAGAATGTACACGCTCGGGCCATTTCGCATCTGGTCGATCCCGACCACCATGGCAGGCGTGAGTGTGCCAGAAGCAGACGCTCACTCGACGAGCGTGCTCGTCTCACGCAGTCATCTGATGAGTCCACGAACCCTAGGTCATAGAAACCCACGCGTTCCCAAGGTAGCGAATTTTCGACGGGGAGAAGCAAAGACAGCCAGATAAAACTTATATGACTATTTGTTGTTGTTCATGGCTGTATTTCTTAACAAAAGCGTCAACTGTCGATGAAAGATGATCTGAGAAAACTCTATGCCGGGCTGCCCTGACAATCCCGCGGTTGAAATTTCTTGTTTCACTTGGAGATTGCTTAAACACTTCCACCGATTTTTTTCCGCGAGGGGTGCATACCAGTGCAAGGTCTTTTCGTAGACTAAGCATCAGCTCTGCCATCGGATGTCCCGGCCCCATACCGGCGCCACCACCAATTACAACAGGATTATCTGATGTCATGAAACTAACATTGTCAGCGGCTACAAAAAACTGCCAATTTTTGCTCAATACACTCTCGCTAATATTATTTGCAATCTCGAGCATTGGGCGCAATGAAACCCAAGCTTTTGCTTCTGCAGTCAAGCCATACTTATCGATTAAATCTGAAACCGCATCGTTATCTTTGGCTACTTCATTTAGGGCCATTTGTGCCGCCCAGGAATAGATTTGATTGATACCATCCCGAAAGCTAGGAACCCTTGTTAAGCTAAGTCCAATAAAGTAGGCAATCTTTCCTTTATGTTCGTCGGAAAGAGAAACCCCGCGGTTCGGCACAGCCTTGATGTTCTGAATTATGAGCGGCAAATCATTGTCTATGGTCTTGGCAAATGCTTTTTCTAAAGAGTCTATATCTTGCTCGCCGGCTTCGGTTTCTTGAGAGTAGTAGTAATGTTCGTAGGCAACAGACTTCACAGATTTTCTGCTTGGACGATATCCACTTCTCTTATCATAAACCCAAATGAATGGCGAGCCAGAATCTTCAGCAAATCCTTTTAAAAATGCCTGTGGTACGAAATGCTGCCTGATCGTTGCCAATCGAAACCTCCAAGCCATTATAATTTTCATTAAATGCTAAATTGTCGTGCCGGTTGCTCCAAATTTTCTCTGCTAAGCACGACATCGAACGATTTTAGCGCATTGCTATAATCCATACTCGCCGCCTAGCACTAATTGAAAGCTCCTGAGTTCCTCCGCGCTCAACTTCTTTTCAAGCGAGCTTTGACCAACAATCCGCACCATTCGCGAGCAAATTGCAGAATATTTTTCAATCCAGTAACTTCTTTCTAACTCGCCTAACCAATGGGTATTTTTTTGGGCCGAAGGGTACTCACCTAAAAGACCAATGTAATATCTTATCGAACCAGTCATTATTGCTATATTGTGTAGTAATGATAATATCGCTTTGTTTGCTGCCTCGGTTGGCTCTATTTCATTATTTGATAGAGCATAAATAACGATTCTAAGCGGCCGGCCATGATGCTCAGTACCGAAGCAGAAATTGTTAAATGGCGCGTCCAATTTTTTCTCAAACACCAAGTCCAATCTTGAAATTGCCTCTCGCGCCAATAGCAGTTTTTGCTGATGTGCATTTGAAGCGAAGCTTTTATATACTAAGTACCCTGCCAGAAGCGACGCTGCAGGAGCTATAACTCCACCAATATACGAACCAAAACCGCCCCAGTCTTGGTTGTTTGAGCTGATACTCAAATTTCCTGCTGTATACATCGCCAAGAAATATGGTATTCCAGCGACAGCCGATACAGTGATGAAGGCTAGGAGGGCAAACCTGAACTCTCTCAATGTTAATCCTTGGCTTATAATTACAATTATATGACATGCATGTCGCGTATAAAAGCGAGAGAATGTCGCATAGAACCCCTTGTCGCTATGTCATGGTTAATTTTCAAGCTAATCGTGACATAAGCGGCAAGTCCCTTTGATGGTCACGCCATGCGATAGGCTACCGTTTCGCCAGTATGGTGTCCAACGACCGCTTTTGGCCCAGAGTGTGTAAAAATGCTTCGCCAAAATTGAAGTGCGCGCGTCTACGTTAAATCTGAAATTTATCGGCACGTCAGCAGATGTGGATTTCGCGTAGAAATGCGATTTCCAGTCCGATTTTGAGTACCTGACGCGCGCAAAAACGTTTTTACGCAGCCTCGGCCGAAAGCTGCCCTTTTAGATGTGCGGGTGGGACTGAACAGTTAGACCTGTCGGCTCAACCAATTACCTATAGAGCAGGCAGCGGAAGCCGGATAGGCTTCCACGTACATTAACTCCGGCGCTTCAATTGCTGATCGATGAGGCTCAGTTCCGCTTTGATCGCATTGGCGGTGAGGCTTTGCATTGCTGTGCTTTTCCCCCAGCGAGAGCCCATGATCTTTAGCAGGGCGCTCAGATGGGCTTTCCTTGCCTTCAGCGTTTCGGTACGACTGGGGCTGTTCTGCGTGGCAGTGTTCATAGTGCTGATCCTTGGGCAGTGTTTAAACAGCCCACACGCGTAGGCTGTTTCAGGTGGGGCAGGTCGTTACAAAGCCAGCACGTCTTGCACCTTGTACCGCACTGAGCGCTCCGACAGGTCACTCCAGGCCCAACTGCTGAAGTTCTCGCCTTGCTCTGGAACGTTGAGCTTGAGCAGCGCAACAGGATCTCGGTCGATCATTCGACGCGCCGCACAGAGTTGCCCGCCTACATCGAGCAATGCCTGAGCGGCCTCATTCCACTTCTCTTCGAGCACCGCGTTCGCGAGGTGCAGCGCCTTGTTCTCAATTTTTTGATGTTCTTGCTGCGCTTCAGAGATGTGCTGATCGATGGTGGTCAGCTCTTGTTCCAGAGCGCTGATCATCAGTTGCTGACGGCGGTTTTGTTCGGCTACCGTCGCGAGGTTTTTGGCGGCTTTTTGAGCGTCAGCATTAGCGGTCTTCTCGCCCTCGGTATCGCCCCAGGCGACAGCCTGGGCATAGGCAGTTGCTGCTTCGGTCTCGGCCTGACGTGCCTTCGCCATTTCGTCTGTGGCTTGCTGACGGATTTCATTCAAGCGTGTGCTGACACTCTGGCGCTTTTCGTTGAGCTCGTGCTCGTCGGCTTTCCACGTCACCATAGCGTCGCGGTAGCCCGCCATCAGGGTTTCGTGATTAGCGATGTTTTCGCGTCGAAGAATTTTTTGATTTAACTGATTGATTTCAAAGTCCAGCGAATCACATTTCCTTTTCCGGTCGGCGTACTGATCCTGCACGTCCCGCTCCCGGCCTCGCTGGATAGACTCGGGGGCGGCTAGAGCGGTCTCATAGTGCAAGAGTTCGGCTCGCAGGCGTTCCACTTCGGAAGTCAGCTGTTCACGGCGGTCTTTCAGTTTTTGGATGTCGTTCATTGTTTCGTCTCTGTGTAATTCGATTGGGTTGGGTTCAGCGGCTGGCGAGGCCGGGAATCAGCCGGCACTACCTCGATCTGTAGGGAGGCCGTCAGGCAGCCCGAGCCTCGCTCTCATCCGTTCCCGGTATCGTCTTCACGATGTAGCAGCGTTGCGGGCCTAGACCTGGCAACCGAACCAAGCTCGATGCCTTCCCATCGCTACCAGGTTCTAGCACACCCCGATGCAGCAGCTCCTTGTTCACGGCGTTGATGTTCATGCCCCGAAATATCTCGGATCGCCATGCCTCGGGCAGCACGTAGTAGGTGTGGGTGGTGTGCATGGTGTCGCCCATGCCGTGCTCCAGCGTTTTGCGAAAGCCCAGGCGGTCAATGGTGCGGGGCCCGTGCTCGTCGATCTTCGCGGCGGCGGTTTCCCAGCGGGTGAAGCGGCTTTCACCAAAGCGCTCGATGATCTGGCGCAGACGGGCCAAGATCGCATCGCCTTCAAGGTTTCCGGCACCGCCACGCTCATTCAGCCACGCGCTCAGGCACACACGTGCCGCTGTGGTCGCGGTGCCGTCGGGCCAGCCGGTAATGCCGAGAGCGGTCGCCAGCTCTCCGGCAGCGGCGGCCAGCCCAAAGCGTGCGGCGGCTCGATGTGCCTGCCCACTGGCCGAAGCGGGGAGCGCTTTGGAAACAAAGCCTTCCAGAGTACGGCGGAGGATGGTTGACCATCCATGCATCTTGCCGGGCTCGCAAAGGGCCGCCAGGAACGCGGTGAGTGGCGTGCCGTAGTATTTGGCTACCCGAGCCTTGAGCGCGTCAGAGAGGGCCGCTGCGTCGTCAAAACCACTCAACACATCGAACATGCCGAGGCCTTTACTGGCATCCGCTGGTACGGCCAGCATGCGAACTTCCATACCGGCTTTCAGCTCCTTGTTGGCCTCGGCCATGTGCTGCGCCAACGTCTTCTCGCCGGTCGAGAGAAACAGTAAGCGCCACTCCTGTACCTGTCGGCCCGCTTGTCCTCGATCATTGGCGCGAGCCTTGCCGGTGCCGTTTCCGAGCATGTACACCGTTTCACCGATGATGCGCGGGTCGCACATGCCGATTTCATCCAGCACCAGGAGCCCGTCGGAATGCGCGGCGGCGATGGATTCCAGGGCGTTGTCTGTCGAGCGCCAGGAACGCACTACACGCGGCCCGCCATAGATCGAGGCGGCCACTTGCAGGTGGGTGGTCTTGCCACCGGAGCTGTCACCGTAGAGGTGAAACCCGCCCGACTCGTGACCGAGCATGTTCAGCAATGGTCCAGCAAAAGCCACGCTGACGACGAACGCCAAACGATGGTTGCCGACGCACAATGCGCCGATTTGCTCTTGCCATTGCTCCAGCGTGCCGGACTCGCTGATCGGTGGAAGTTGAGCACCGGCTTCATAGAAGTGCAGATGTTCGTCATGCGAGCCGATCTGGCGTTCGGGCAATAGGAAGGCATTCCCGTGCCAGCCGAGACGGGTGACCAGTCGAGCCCGTTGCGCACTGTCAAAGCCCTGCAAATAGCTTTGCAGGTCGTTGCGTGCGTTACGTCCAGAGCGGCTACCCGCCAGACGTAGGCCCATGTCCACAAGGGGGCCGAGTACGTCCTTGCCAAAGTCGCCGGTCATGGTGCGGGCCGGAATGTTCCAGCGTTTTTTCTGGCCGTCCGGGTCGTCGAACTCGACCAGTAAGCCCCAGTTGTGCCCCTTGTCGTCACGGGTACGGGCGAGGATCTCCAGAGGCGAGCACACAGGCCGCGCTTCGCCGTCGTCGCCGGAATAAAACACGCCTTCCGGCGTCAGGCGAAAACCGCCGGGCAGCAGGTCATTTTTTGATTTGGCTGGCCGCTTGGTTTTGGGCTGCACCTTTGGTTCGACTTCTCCGGCCGGAGCGGGAGCGGGTGCCGAGCCAAACAGCTCGCCAGTGCGCTCCAGCTCGGCGAGGTGGGCCGATGTCCAGTCCTTGGCGAGTGCGTCGGCTGCATCGTCGCCATCGTCCCATTGACCACCTTTGGCGAAGGTCGGTTTGTCGTTCTTTAGCGTGGGCTTGCGTTTGAAGATGTCCAGGGCGATTGCTCGCACTGAGGCGGCGCCGATGTCACGCAGCTTTTCCGCTACGGTTTCCATGCAGCTCTGACCGCTGGAGTCATTGTCCGGCCACAACAAGACCGACCGCCCTTTGAGCGGTGTAAGGTCGGCCTTGTGCCAAGAGTTAGAACCGTTCGGCCAGCAGGTCGCCACGTAGCTTGGCATCAGCTCAGCGGCAGCGTCGGCGGCTTTCTCGCCTTCGCACAGTACAACCGGCGCATCGAGCCGTTGCGACAATTCGTCCAGATGCAGAAGAGGGCGCGGATCGGGCAGACCTTGCCAACGCCATTGAGTGGTTTGACCGTCGGCGCGTTGGCACCAGGTCAACGGTGCAAAGACTTTCCTTGGCTTACCGTCTTCGTCGAGCCCCAGGTCAAAGCGATAAAGCGCCATGAGGGGCTGGCCTTGGGCATCGCGATAGATCCATACCTTAGAAGGCGCACCGTGTTGCCGATGCTTGGCCGGGCACTTATTCATGGCCTCGACCGGGATCGGCTGAATGGCAATCCATTCCGGCGCTTTGCCTTTGCTCGGTGCTGGCTTCGATTGCGCGGCTCCTGCCGATACGTGCAGCAGGTCCGCCAGCTTGTTGCAGGCTTCGACGTCTGTGCCGCCGTCGATGTAGCGCACCAGGTCGATCAGGTCGCCGCCTTTGTCACCGGTAGCAAAGTCCGCCCAGGTGCCTTTGCTCAGATTGACCTTGAGCGACCCGGCACGTTTGTCTGTGCGGGTTGGATTGGGGGCGGTGTATTCTTTGCCGCCATCGACACGCTTGCCGTTGGGCAGCCAGTGAGACAACACGCGATCAATGTCTTTGAGTGCGGCGCTTTTCACGTCGGCAAAGCTGGGGCGTTTTGTTGGGCTGTTCGTGCGCTGGGTCATGTCTCGGCCCCCGGCATAAACATCGCGTCGTTCACGTCATCGATCAGGGCTTTTGCCATTTCGCCGAGGTACAGCGCGCACCAGCTGTAGCGCTCGCCCTTGTCACTCATGGCGGCATCAAGGGAGAGTTGATTGGCGTAGTGCTGGAGGAGCGAAACTGTTTCGAGCGCGTCCTCAATAGGAATGCCCGCATTCACCCGAAATAAGCCCTTGCCGGAGGTTTTATTGAAAAACGACGCTCGGCCTAGTGTGGTGGGAGCGCTCATACGGCACCGCCTTTCTGATCCATCGGAACGGACGTGGTGTCACCGTGCAGGGTTAGGGTTTTGATCAGTCCGAGGGTGCCCCGGACATCCCAAATAACAGCGGCGAGTACATGATTGGCTAGGCGTGGCCTGTCGCTTTCGCTTTCGAAATGGTCCTCAAGCAACATCAGTACGGACTCTGCGCGGTTGATAGCACAGGTGATTGCATCAACAGGGACACCCTTCTCGATGTCTTTGCTGACGCAGAGCAGGTCTTCGGGCAAGGCGAAACTGAGGGAAGAATTCATTGAGCACCGCCTGCGGCTTCGAGAGCGCGAGCTTTGACCATATGGGCGTTGTAGCGGGCAAGACGAGTAGCGAGGCTGGAGTTGGCGTGTAAAGCGGCGAGAGCCATTGCACGGTGTGCAGCGGCGCGATTTTTGAACGGATTGAGGGCGTGCATCTGGCGAAGCTCCTATTGTTGAGGAGCTGCCACGTTCGTTACCAAGCGAATGGGTGGCAGCTGTGCGCAGGTTGGTAAACCGGGACAATAGGAACCCGGCAGACCCGAAGGTCTCCCACGCACAGCCACCATAAAACGAAATTGCGGGCGTAAAAAAAGCGCCTGCAAAAGAGATATGGGCGCTGTTGCGCCTATTGTTCAACGGGTTACCAAGCCCGGCCGCTGAGTTTGCAGCGACGACCGAAGAGTAACGTCCGTTTTTCGAAAGTGCAACTGCGTTGATGACTTGCGGAATTGTCAGGTGCGGCATAAATTGTTCGGGCATGTAGATTTACCTCAACGCCTCCGGATCGCCCCCGGAGGCGTTTTCGTTTCAGGCATGAAAGTCGAAGCGTAGGGAAAGCAGGGGCAGGAAGCCGCCTTGGAGCATCGAGCGGGCATCCTCATAGGCTTCTGCTTGCTGGCCCTCGTCGACAATCACCGCCCCGGTCTTCTCGCAGTGGAGGGAGAGCGCACACCAGGTGCCGTCGGCCCAACTGAGCACGCTGACCACACGACCTTGTTTGTCCTGCTGGCTGCGGTAGCGCTCCAGGCGTTGCATGAGGCGAGGCGAAAAGCCGATCTGGCGAAGAATGGAAAACGGGTACATCAGGGCTTTGTTGGCGATCTTGCGGCTCATGCGGCCACCTGATCACGGGCAGCGATGCGTGCCCGTGTCCATGCTTGAACTTCTGCCAAAACCCATGCAACCGGAGCGCTTCGGGCGTTGCTGTTGCTGAGCTTCACCGGCATTGGGAATCCACTGTCCGGTTGGCGCATGAGCTTGTAGATGGTCGGGCGTGCGAGCCCTACGATTGAAATGACCTCTGGCATTCGAATGAGGGTCGATGCTGGGTCATGAGAAGCGATGGTTTTTGATGCGGTATTCATAGCGAGCCTAACCTGTGTGAAATGAGACAACAGGCCATACGCTACGTAGGGGAGGGGGAACGGACTGTGTCCGCTCCCCTTTTTTTATTTGAGTGGTCTAAGACCCAGGATGGTCAGGTGGTCCCTGATGGTTTTTTTGGTTCCATGAACGTTCTGGTCGAAAAGCAGATTGGTTAGCTCTGCATCGCTCAGACTGCGCTTTTCAATCAAGCGGCCACTAATGATTTTTTCGGCTGCTGCCTTGATATTTGCGCGCCTATACATCGTGTCCGATTGTATTTTTGATTCAGGGGCTCGATTTCCCTTACCGGCTTCATGGCCCCGCTTCGATGCCTTTGCCGAGAAAGCCTCATCGAGCATTCGGTGCATCAGGCTGGATGCGTTGAAGCCAGTCTTGAATACGTCGATGTTTTCCGCTTGCCTATACAGTACTGCCATCGATAGGGTCTGTTTGGCTTCACCCAGCAATTCAGCGAATCGCTCTCGCGCTTTGATTTCGGTTCCACTGCGGCGGTATCGTTCTTTTTCGACCAGGTCTAGATATTGGGGGGGCGAGTCATTTCTCAGCTGCTCTAGCAGTTCTGCATCGATGTCGTAGGTCGCAAGTTCAAGTTCAAACAACCAGTTTCCGAGTACCTCTACAGCTTCGGTGCCAAGCACGAGAGCAAAGGCCGCTGCCAGTTGCGAGTCTGTAGCTTGATGGTTGAAGCCAGGGAGATGTCGAATGACATTTGGCAGTGAGGCTGCTCCCGCGAAGCTTGCATGGTCATCGATGACGTCACGTAGCTCAAAGATCGTTGTTGTGACTGGCTCAGCACACAGCGCATAGGAGCCATCCTCAAGCCAGAATGAAGTAGCGTCGTCGATAAGGTCGAATGCTTGTCGGAAGTGCTCGCTGAACTGGCGATAGAGAGCCAATTCGCGAACGGCACGTTCGACGTCGTCCATGTCCTGGATTAAGCACTTTACATCGATCCCTGCAATTTCCAGCTCCTCTATTCCAGTGCTTGATTCAATGTGCATGTTGGGCACCCCGTCGCCCCGGAGCTCGGGGGCAGTCGCAGCGATGCACATATGAAGACGCCACCGCCCACAGGGCTGAAGGAGGCGGATTTTCGTTACACGACTTGGTGTCGTTACACTCGGTGTATCGTTGAGGTGGTCGCGGTGTAACTCGAAAAAAACACAATAAATTCAATTGGTTGGTGTCGTCCGTTACACGTGTCACACGCGTTACACCGGTTTTAGAGGTGGGCTGGGTATTCGTACTCATACAGCCTTTCCGAATTGGCCTTGCACGACATTGCCTGCCTCCAAAGCATCGAGGTGATCTGCATACCACTGCATCATCTTTACGCGCTGCTCAAGGTATTGGGCCTTGTTATACACCCCTGAGATACCTTCCTCTTTGTGAGCAAGCTGCGCTTCGACGTGCTCTTTCGGCCATCCATGTTCACGCAGCAATGTGCTCGCGGTGTGGCGAGTACCGTGCCCCACTAAGCGGCCTTTGTAGCCGATGGTGGCGAAGACTTTGTTGATTGTGTTCTCACTGATAGTGGGATTCTTGGCGCCGACGCCCGGAAAGAGCCAGCGACTACGACCTGTCAGACAGTGCAGCTCTTTCAGCGCGGCAACAGCCTGACTGGGAAGAGGGCATACAAAGTCCCTGCGCATTTTCATCTTGGCGGCAGGAGTGGTCCAAATGGCCTTCTCAAGGTCGAACTCCTTCCATTCTGCCAAGCGGACCATCCCCGGTCGTGATGCTGTCCAGACGCATAGCCATGCCGCAGTGCGGGCTGTCAGCCTACTTGGGGTGTTCTTGAGCGCCTGTAAAAACTCACCCAATTCAGGCTCCAGCAGATGTGGATGTTGTTGGGTTTTAGGGGCTTTGGCTGCGATATCGCGAAGGCGGCTTCCTGGATCGTTTTCAGTCAGGCCTAAGCCGATGGCGCGCCCGAAGATCTGATTTATCCAGGTACGGCACTTTTCCGCGACGTTGTGCGCATCCCTCGCTTCGATTGATGCTTGGAGTTCTGCACAATCAGTACGTGTAATTTCGTCTAGGGGCTTGTCCCCCAGGGCAGGAAGTATGTCTTTTTCGAGATAGGTACGAATTTTGTTGAGGGTGGAGGGTGCGAGACCTTTTTCCTCCTTTGCCTTTAGCCAGTCATAAGCAGCCGCTCGAAAGGTTCGAGCTCTGGCCGCATCAATAGCAGCTTTCGCAAATCGTTTTTGCTCGAGGGGGTCAACACCGCTGCTCACTACTTTGCGTAGATCGGCAGCTTTCTCTCGTGCTGATGCACCACTAACTTCTGGATAACCCCCCAGCCCCATCCAAGCCCAATTGCCCGCCGGACGTTTGTAGCGAAGCTGCCAGGATTTACCACCATCAGGTTTGACCCTGAAGTAGAGGCCGTTTCCGTCCAGCTCCCGGTACTCCTTTGATTCCGGCTCCAATCCCGCAAGTGTTGTATCTGCGAGAGGGCGACGCTTGATGTCTGCGCGCTTCATCCTTGTATCCCAAAGTTCGGTATTTTTCTCAGGATACAAGCAGGGATACAGGGATACAACGGATAAGGGGATACAGAGGTAGATAGCCAGACACAAAAAAACCGGCTCAAGTGGCCGGTTTCTTTGGGTCTGAGAGTCTGGTAGAGACTTTCAGATACTGCTATATGGTGCCCCGAGGGAGACTCGAACTCCCACTCCTTTCGAAAACGGATTTTGAATCCGCCGCGTCTACCAATTCCGCCATCAGGGCTCAATGGCGGCGAAGTATAGAGAGGTGACTACCGTTGGTCAATCACGTTTCATGGAGAATTTTTGATATTTCCGCTAGACTTTGCGGCCCTGCTAGACGAACCCCATCATGCGTGTTGCTGACTTTACCTTCGAACTCCCGGATTCGCTGATCGCTCGCCACCCTCTGGCCGAGCGTCGCGCCAGTCGACTGTTGACCCTGGACGGGGTCAGCGGTGCCATGGCTCACCGTCAATTCACTGATTTGCTTGAGCATTTGCGCCCAGGCGATTTGATGGTGTTCAACAATACCCGCGTCATTCCCGCGCGTTTGTTTGGCCAGAAGGCCTCCGGCGGCAAGCTGGAGATTCTGGTGGAGCGGGTGCTGGACAGTCACCGTGTGCTGGCCCATGTGCGGTCGAGCAAGTCGCCCAAGCCCGGTTCGTCGATCTTGATCGACGGTGGCGGTGAGGCGCGGATGGTGGCGCGGCATGATGCGTTGTTCGAGCTGGAATTTGCCCAAGAGGTGTTGCCGTTGCTCGACCGTGTCGGGCACATGCCGTTGCCTCCTTATATAGACCGCCCGGACGAAGGTTCGGACCGCGAGCGTTATCAGACCGTGTACGCCGAGCGCCTGGGGGCGGTGGCGGCGCCGACGGCGGGGCTGCATTTTGATCAGCCGTTGCTGGAGGCGATTGCCGCCAAGGGCGTGGAGACGGCGTTCGTGACGCTGCACGTCGGCGCCGGGACGTTCCAGCCGGTGCGCGTGGAGCGTATCGAAGACCACCACATGCACAACGAATGGCTGGAAGTCAGCCAGGACGTGGTCGATGCCGTGGCGGCCTGTCGCGCGCGCGGCGGGCGGGTGGTGGCGGTGGGGACCACCAGCGTGCGGTCCCTGGAAAGCGCCGCGCGCGATGGCGTGCTCAAGCCGTTCAGTGGCGACACCGATATCTTTATCTACCCGGGCCGGCCGTTTCATGTGGTCGATGCCCTGGTCACCAACTTTCATTTGCCCGAATCCACGCTGTTGATGCTGGTTTCGGCGTTCGCCGGTTATCCCGAAGCCATGGCCGCCTACAAGGCCGCCGTCGAGCATGGATACCGCTTTTTCAGCTACGGTGATGCGATGTTCATCACCCGTAATCCCGCGCCACGCGGGCCCGAGGAAACAGTATGAGTCGCACCTGTCGCATGTCCTTCGAGTTGCTCGCCACCGATGGCAAGGCTCGTCGCGGTCGTCTGACCTTCCCCCGCGGTACCGTGGAAACCCCCGCGTTCATGCCGGTGGGCACCTACGGCACGGTCAAGGGCATGCTGCCGCGTGACATCGAGGCGATTGGTGCGGAAATCATCCTGGGCAACACCTTCCACCTGTGGCTGCGCCCGGGCATGGAAGTGATCAAGGCCCACGGCGACTTGCACGATTTCATGCAGTGGAAAGGCCCGATCCTGACCGACTCCGGCGGTTTCCAGGTGTTCAGCCTGGGCGCGATGCGCAAGATCAAGGAGGAGGGCGTGACCTTCGCTTCTCCGGTCGATGGTTCCAAGGTGTTCATGGGGCCGGAAGAGTCGATGCAGGTACAACGCGACCTGGGCTCGGACATCGTGATGATCTTCGACGAATGCACGCCGTACCCGGCCGATGAAGACGT
Organism: Pseudomonas sp. RL_5y_Pfl2_73; assembly: GCF_963970515.1. NCBI lineage: Bacteria > Pseudomonadati > Pseudomonadota > Gammaproteobacteria > Pseudomonadales > Pseudomonadaceae > Pseudomonas > Pseudomonas sp. RL_5y_Pfl2_73. Next base: position 14,434 of record NZ_CAXAPD010000031.1, read on the forward strand.
GGCGCGGGTCTCCATGGAGCTGTCGTTGCGCTGGGCCCAGCGGTCGAAGAACGCCCATGGTGACAACACCGCGGCGCTGTTCGGCATCGTCCAGGGCGGCATGCACCGTGACCTGCGCATGCGCTCGCTCGAAGGCCTGGACAAGATCGGCTTCGACGGCCTGGCGATTGGCGGCCTGTCGGTGGGCGAGCCCAAGCACGAGATGATCAAGGTGCTCGATTACTTACCGGGCGAAATGCCGGCTGACAAACCTCGTTACCTTATGGGCGTTGGCAAACCGGAAGATCTGGTTGAGGGTGTGCGCCGCGGGGTGGACATGTTCGATTGCGTGATGCCAACCCGTAATGCCCGCAATGGGCATCTGTTCATCGACACGGGTGTGCTGAAGATTCGTAACGCGTTCCATCGCCATGATGATTCGCCGCTGGATCCGACCTGCGATTGCTATACCTGCCAGAACTTCTCCCGCGCTTATCTGCATCATTTGGACAAATGCGGCGAAATGCTCGGCAGTATGCTCAATACCATCCACAACTTGCGCCATTATCAGGTGCTTATGGCTGGTTTGCGCGAGGCTATCCAACAAGGTACATTGGCCGCCTTTGTCGAGGCCTTCTATGCCAAGCGCGGGTTGCCTGTACCGCCCTTGGACTGAGTTTTCCGATCCCTAGATTCAATACTTGCAACTGGAGTGCTAAATGAGCTTTTTTATCTCTAATGCCATGGCTGACGCGGCTGCACCGGCTGCCGGCCCTATGGGCGGTGGTTTCGAGTGGATTTTCCTGGTTGGTTTTCTGGTCATCTTCTACCTGATGATCTGGCGTCCACAGGCCAAGCGCGCCAAAGAGCAGAAGAACCTGCTCAGCAGCCTGCAGAAGGGCGACGAAGTGGTCACCACCGGCGGCATCGCTGGCAAGATCACCAAAGTGGCTGATGACTTCGTGGTACTGGAAGTGTCCGACACTGTTGAAATGAAGTTCCAGAAGGGCGCAATCGCGGCCACGCTGCCAAAAGGCACGCTGAAAGCGATCTAAGTAACAACTTCTTTTCAATCGACGGGGCGCGCAAGGCGCCCCGCGTCATAAGCGGGCGGCGTGATGCTGAACAAATACCCTCTGTGGAAATATGTACTGATCCTGGCGGTGCTGGCGGTCGGTCTGATTTATTCCGCTCCCAATTTATACCCGGATGACTCGGCCATTCAGGTCAGTGGCGCAAGCACTGCGCTGCAGGTCACCCAGGCCGATCTGGACCGTGCGAGCGCTGCGCTCAAGGCGTCCAACATCGAGGTCAAGGCTGCGTCCATCGCCGAAAACGGCAAGGGCGGCTTGTTGCGCCTGGTCAAGGCTGAAGACCAACTGCCTGCCAAGGATGTGGTACGCAAGGCGTTGGGCGACGATTACGTGGTGGCCCTGAACCTGGCCCAGACCACCCCGCAATGGCTGCGCAACCTTGGCGCGCATCCGATGAAGTTGGGCCTGGACTTGTCCGGTGGTGTGCACTTCCTGTTGGAAGTGGACATGGACAAAGCTCTCGATGCGCGTCTGAAAGTCTACGAAGGCGATGTCAAGAGCTTGCTGCGCAAAGACCGCGTGCGTTATCGCAGCCTGCCGCCACTCGACGGTGCCATTCAGCTGGGCTTCAGCGATGAAGATACCCGCGAAAAGGCCCGTGCGTTGATCCGCAAGAACTTCAATGATTTCGACATTGTTCCGGCCGACCTCAATGGTCAGGTGGTGCTGCGTCTGGCGATGACCCCGGCCAAGCTGGCGGAAATCCGCGAATACTCCATCAAGCAGAATTTGACCACGGTGCGTAACCGCGTCAACGAGCTGGGTGTGGCCGAGCCGATCGTGCAGCGCCAGGGCGCCAACCGCATCGTGGTCGAGCTGCCTGGTGTGCAGGACACCGCCGAAGCCAAGCGTATCCTCGGCAAGACCGCCAACCTGGAGTTCCGCCTGGCCGCTGAGCCGGGTGCTTCCAGGGCTACTTCCGAGAGCTTCGAGTTCCGTGAGGGCGGTCGTCCGGCGGCGCAGATCGAGCGTGGCTTGATCATCACCGGTGACCAGGTGACCGACGCCCAGGCGAGCTTCGACGAGCAGGGTCGCCCTCAGGTGAACATTCGCCTGGACGGCCATGGCGGCGAGCTGATGAACCGCGCTACGCGCAGCAACGTCGGTCGCAGCATGGCGGTGATCTTCATCGAGCAGAAGCCGACCACCACGTACACCAAGCAGGTGGTCAACGGCGTCGAGAAAGACGTCGCGGTGCAGACCTTCAAGGAAGAGAAGAGGATCATCAGCCTGGCGACCATCCAGTCGCCGCTGGGCAGTCAGTTCCGTATCACTGGCCTGAACGGACAGGGTGAGTCCTCGGAGCTGGCCCTGCTGCTGCGTGCCGGTGGTCTGGCCGCGCCAATGTACTTCGCTGAAGAACGCACCATTGGCCCGAGCCTGGGCGCCGACAACATTGCCAAGGGTGTCGATGCTTCGCTGTGGGGCATGTTGTTCGTGTCGCTGTTCATCATTGCCATCTACCGCTTCTTCGGCATCATCGCCACCGTCGCCCTGGGGGTGAACATGGTGCTGCTGCTGGCGCTGATGTCGCTGCTGGGGGCCACGCTGACCCTGCCGGGTATCGCCGGTATCGTGCTGACCATGGGCATGGCGGTAGACGCCAACGTGCTGATCTTCTCGCGGATACGTGAAGAGATCGCCGCGGGCATGTCGGTCCAGCGGGCAATCAACGAAGGCTTCGGCCGGGCATTCACTGCGATTATCGATGCCAACCTGACCACGTTGTTGGTCGGCGGAATTCTCTTCGCCATGGGCACCGGCCCGGTCAAGGGTTTTGCAGTGACCATGTCCCTCGGGATCTTTACCTCGATGTTCACAGCCATTCTGGTGACCCGTGCAATGGTCAACCTGATTTATGGTGGCCGTGACTTCAAGAAGTTGTGGATTTAAGGGGCTGCCATGTTACGTACAATCAACTTCATGGGCGTTCGCAACATTGCGTTCGGCGTCACATTGTTCCTTACCGTCCTGGCGCTGTTCAGCTGGGCCACCAAGGGCTTGAACTATGGTCTGGACTTCACCGGCGGCACGCTCATCGAGCTGACCTACGAGCGTCCGGCCGACGTCACCCAGGTGCGCGAGCAACTGGCAGCGTCGGGCTACAGCGATGCCGTCGTGCAGAGCTTTGGTGCAACCACCGACCTGCTGGTGCGCATGCCGGGTGAAGACCCGCAGTTGGGCCACCAAGTGGCCGAAGCCTTGCAGAAGGCTGGTGGCGACAACCCGGCCCAGGTCAAGCGCGTCGAGTTCGTCGGCCCGCAAGTGGGTGAAGAGCTGCGCGACCAGGGCGGTCTCGGCATGCTGATGGCCCTGGGCGGCATCCTGCTCTACCTGGCCTTCCGCTTTCAGTGGAAGTTCGCGGTGGGCGCGATTGTCTCGCTGATCCACGACGTGATCGTAACCGTGGGTATCCTGTCGTTCTTCCAGGTCACCTTCGACCTGACGGTGTTGGCGGCGGTGTTGGCAATCATCGGGTACTCGCTCAACGACACCATCGTCGTGTTCGACCGGGTGCGTGAGAACTTCCGCGTGCTGCGCAAGGCGTCCTTGATCGAGAACATCAACATCTCGACCACCCAGACCTTGTTGCGGACCATGGCGACGTCGATCTCCACCTTGCTGGCGATTGCCGCGCTGCTGTTCTTTGGGGGCGACAACCTGTTCGGATTCTCCATCGCGCTGTTCATCGGTGTGTTGGCGGGTACTTACTCGTCGATCTACATCGCCAACGTGGTGTTGGTCTGGCTGAACTTGACTACCGAGGACCTGATTCCTCCTGCGGCTACTGAAACGGAAGTGGACGACCGCCCGTAAGGCTCGCCGCTCCCTCCGTCACAGCTGAAAAGGCGCGAGTTGAACTCGCGCCTTTTTTTGTGCTCCAAGGCTGGGAGAAGCGCGGATTAGTCCGCTTGTGATAGTCAGGAGGTTCAAGTGAACAAATCGATGCTGGTTGGTGCGGTATTGGGTGCTGTCGGTGTAACAGCCGGTGGTGCGGTCGCCACCTACAGCTTGGTAAAAAGTGGCCCTGAGTATGCGCAAGTACTGGCCGTGGAGCCGGTCAAGACCCAAATCAAGACCCCGCGTGAAGTCTGCAAGGACGTCACCGTAACCCGGCAGAAGCCGGTCCAGGACCAGCACCAGATCGCCGGTACCGTCCTGGGCGCGGTAGCCGGTGGCCTGTTGGGCAACCAGATCGGCGGCGGCACCGGCAAGAAAATCGCCACCGTGGCGGGTGCGGCCGGTGGCGGTTATGCCGGTAACAAGATTCAGGAAGGCATGCAGGAGCGCGACACCTACACCACCACCCAAACCCGCTGCAACACGGTCAATGACATCAGCGACAAGGTTGTAGGCTACGATGTTCGCTACATGCTCGACGGCAAAGAAGGCAAAGTCCGCATGGATCGCGACCCGGGTAACCAGATCCCGGTGAACAAGGAAGGTCAGCTGATCCTGGGGCAGAACGAACCGGCTCAGTGACCCAGTCGCGATGAAAGAAGCACCCTTCGGGGTGCTTTTTTTTTCGCCCGCATTTCATGCCCCCCCCCCCCAGGTCCCCTGTGGGAGCGGGCTTGCTCGCGAAAGCAGCGGGTCAGACTGCATCAATGTTGAATGTGCCGCAGTCGTCGCGAGCAGGCTTTGCTCCCGCAGACTCTTGCAAATAATTGGAGGTATGTCGAAATTCGGGCATAAAAAAAGCACCCCGAAGGGTGCTTTTTCTCTGGCCGGTTGCTTAGCGCTTCAGCGAAGCCGGCAGGTGGGGCTGGATGGCGGTGAGCACAGCCTTGAAGCATTTGGTGTTGCCGGCAACGATGTGGCCTTTTTCAAGGAAATCGTGGCCGCCGGTGAAGTCGCTCACCAAGCCGCCGGCTTCCTGGATCAGTAGGGCGCCTGCGGCCATGTCCCATTCGGATAGGCCCGACTCCCAGAACGCATCGAAACGGCCAGCAGCCACATAAGCCAGGTCCAGGCTCGCAGCGCCGGCACGGCGGATGCCGGCGGTCTGGCCGACCAGGGCGCGGAACATGCCCAGGTAGTTGTCCAGGTTGTCCATCTGGTCATCGCGGAACGGGAAGCCAGTACCCAGCAGGGCGCCGTCCAGGCTGGTGCGGCCGCTGACGCGCAGGCGACGACCGTTCAGTTGGGCGCCACGGCCACGGCTGGCAGTGAATTCTTCCTGGCGAACCGGGTCCAGCACAACGGCGTGTTCCAGGCGGCCACGGTATTTGCAGGCGATGCTGACAGCGAAGTGAGGAATGCCGCGCAAGAAATTGGTAGTGCCGTCCAGCGGATCGATGATCCACAGGTACTCTTCGCCTTCGATGCCAGTACCGGCGTGCATGCCGGTCTCTTCACCGAGGATCGAGTGGTTTGGATAAGCCTTGCGCAGGGCGTCGACGATTTTTTGCTCGGCGGCGCGATCAACCTCGGACACGTAGTCCTTGGCGTCTTTTTCATCGACCTTGATGGTATCCAGGCGCTCGATGGAGCGGAAGATCAGTTCACTGGCGCTGCGGGCGGCGCGCAGCGCGATATTCAGCATGGGCTGCATGGATGTGTCACCTAAGGTTGTTAAAGAAAGCCGCGCATTCTATCAGAAAGTTTTCTCAGGAGAAGGTTGGTGTTCGCTTTCATAGCTTAACGGTAGGTGCTTATGTAAGATTTGCTCCCTTTATCGTGTTCGAGAGCGCCTCCCTTGTTGCAGAACATTCGTGTCGTCCTGGTCAATACCAGCCATCCGGGTAACATCGGCGGAGCTGCGCGGGCCATGAAGAACATGGGCCTGTCGCGGCTGGTGCTGGTCGAGCCGCGCTTGTTTCCCCATCACGAGGCCGATGCCCGGGCCTCTGGCGCCGGCGATATCCTGGCCAACGCCCAGGTCGTCGCTACCCTGGAAGACGCCTTGGTGGGGTGCAACCTGGTGCTCGGCACCAGCGCCCGCGACCGGCGTATTCCCTGGCCGCTGCTCGACCCCCGCGAATGCGGCACCAAAGTGGTCGATGAGGCCGCGCAAGGCTCTGAGATCGCCCTGGTGTTTGGTCGTGAAGACTCCGGCCTGACCAATGACGAGCTGCAGCGATGTCACTTTCACGTGCATATCCCTTCCGACCCGGAGTTCAGTTCCTTGAACCTGGGGGCGGCGGTGCAGGTGTTGGGCTACGAAGTGCGCATGGCTTGGCTGGCAGCCGAAGGCAAGCCCAGCAAAGTCGAAAAAACCGAGGTCACGTCGCCGCGCAGTGAGACACTGGCGACAATGGACGAGCTGGAGCGATTCTATGAACACTTGGAGCAGACCTTGGTGGACATCGAGTTCCTCGACCCGGAAAAGCCGCGGCACTTGATGGCGCGCCTGCGTCGGTTGTACGGACGAAGCTCGGTCAGCCGGGCGGAGATGAATATATTGCGCGGCATCCTCACGGAAACCCAGAAGGCGGCCCGTGGCGAGCTGATTAAGCGGAAGAAATAAAATGTTCGAACGTTTGCGTGAAGATATCCAAAGTGTTTTCCATCGTGACCCGGCGGCGCGCAATGCCTTTGAAGTGCTGACCTGCTACCCGGGGATGCACGCGATCTGGATCCACCGCCTGTCCGGCGCCTTGTGGAATATGGGCTGGAAGTGGCTGGCGCGGCTGGTCTCGAACTTCGGGCGTTGGCTGACCGGGATCGAGATCCATCCGGGCGCCAAGGTCGGTCGCCGCTTCTTCATCGATCACGGCATGGGTATCGTCATCGGCGAAACCGCCGAGATCGGCGACGACGTCACCCTGTACCAGGGCGTGACCCTCGGTGGCACCAGCTGGAACAAAGGCAAGCGCCACCCTACGCTGGAAGACGGCGTGGTGGTGGGGGCCGGGGCCAAGGTGCTCGGGCCGTTCACGGTGGGGGCGGGGGCGAAAGTCGGTTCCAACGCCGTGGTCACCAAGGCTGTGCCGCCCGGTGCGACCGTGGTGGGCATTCCGGGGCGGATCATCGTCAAGTCCGACGACGAGCAGGATGCCCGGCGCAAGGCCATGGCTGAGAAGATCGGCTTCGACGCCTACGGTGTCGGCGAAGACATGCCCGACCCGGTCGCCCGCGCCATCAACCAGTTGCTCGATCACCTGCAGGCCGTCGATGGGCGCCTGGAGGGGATGTGCGGCGCCCTGAAAGACCTGGGCAGTAATTACTGTGCCAAGGACCTGCCTGAGCTGCGCGAGGAAGACTTTGCGTGTGTGAAGGACAAGGATGAAACCCAGGCCAGCTAAACCGAGGTGCCTGCATCGCGGGCAAGTCTTGTTCCCACGGGAGTCCTGGTTTTTACAGGCCTCCTCTATGGGGGAGGATCCTGTGGGAGCAAAGCTTGCTCGTGATGAGCGATAGCGCGGTATGGCTGGTCGCCGTCGACCAGCCTTTGCTATCATGCGCGCGCTCTTTCGCGGGTAAACCCGAGTAAAGCACTAGGTCTTATACTTGACTTAAATACTCGGGAATTGCATACTCGCCCCATTCCGAACTCCGTGGTAATTGTCCATGCGACTGACTACAAAAGGCCGATACGCCGTGACGGCAATGCTGGATCTGGCATTGCATGCGCAGCACGGGCCGGTGTCCCTGGCCGATATCTCCGAGCGCCAGGGCATTTCCCTGTCCTACCTTGAACAGCTGTTCGCCAAGCTGCGCCGTAGCAACCTGGTTTCCAGTGTTCGCGGCCCGGGCGGCGGCTACCAGTTGTCGCGCGACATGCAGGGCATCCAGGTCGCCCAGGTGATCGATGCAGTGAACGAATCGGTCGATGCGACCAAATGCCAGGGCCTTGGCGACTGCCATGGCGGCGATACTTGCCTGACCCACCACTTGTGGTGTGACCTCAGCCTGCAGATCCACGAATTTCTAAGTGGTATCAGCTTGGCTGACCTTGTAACTCGCCGTGAGGTGCAAGAAGTAGCCCAGCGTCAGGACCAGCGCCGTTGCAATAGCAAGGCGCCGCACCTGGACAAGATTGAAGCGTCCGCCGTCGAATGACTGCCGCAGAGCACGCGGAACGCCAGCCAGCCTGATTTAGGAGAGAGTCCATGAAATTGCCGATTTACCTTGATTACTCTGCGACCACCCCGGTTGATCCGCGTGTTGCGCAAAAAATGAGTGAATGCCTGCTGGTCGACGGAAACTTCGGTAACCCGGCGTCCCGTTCCCACGTGTTCGGCTGGAAGGCCGAAGAGTCGGTCGAAAGCGCCCGTCGCCAGGTTGCCGATCTGGTCAACGCCGACCCGCGTGAAATCGTCTGGACCTCCGGTGCCACTGAATCCGACAACCTGGCAATCAAGGGTGTCGCGCATTTCTATCACACCAAGGGCAAGCACCTGATCACCTCCAAGATCGAGCACAAGGCTGTCCTGGACACCACGCGCCAACTGGAGCGTGAAGGCTTCGAAGTCACCTACATCGAACCGGGTGAAGACGGCATCATCACTCCAGCGATGGTGGAGGCCGCTCTGCGCGACGACACCATCCTGGTTTCGATCATGCACGTGAACAACGAAATCGGCACCGTCAACGACATCGCGGCCATCGGCGAGTTGACCCGCTCCAAGGGCATCCTGTTCCACGTCGACGCGGCCCAGTCCACCGGCAAGGTCGACATCGATCTGTCCAAGCTGAAAGTCGACCTAATGTCGTTCTCGGCCCACAAGACCTACGGCCCTAAAGGCATCGGCGCCCTGTACGTCAGCCGCAAGCCGCGTGTTCGCCTCGAAGCGACCATGCACGGCGGCGGTCACGAGCGTGGCATGCGTTCCGGTACCCTGGCGACCCACCAGATCGTCGGCATGGGCGAAGCCTTCCGTGTAGCCAAGGAAGACATGGCTGCCGAGAATGTGCGCATCAAGGCCCTGAGCGACCGATTCTTCGAGCAGGTCGAGCACCTGGAAGAACTCTACGTCAACGGCAGCATGACCGCCCGCGTACCGCACAACCTGAACCTGAGCTTCAACTATGTTGAGGGCGAGTCGCTGATCATGGCACTCAAGGATCTGGCCGTGTCGTCCGGTTCGGCGTGCACCTCGGCGTCGCTGGAGCCTTCGTACGTACTGCGCGCCCTGGGCCGCAACGACGAACTGGCCCACAGCTCGATCCGCTTCACCTTCGGCCGTTTCACCACCGAAGAAGAAATCGATTACGCCGCGCAGAAAGTCTGCGAGGCCGTTACCAAGCTGCGCGCTCTGTCGCCGCTGTGGGACATGTACAAAGACGGCGTCGACATTTCGAAAATCGAGTGGGCGGCGCACTGAAGAAGTCGCCACCAGAGCGACTCACTGATGAGGATTGAAGCAAATGGCATATAGCGAAAAGGTCATCGACCACTACGAGAACCCGCGCAACGTCGGCAAGATGGACGCGCAGGATCCTGATGTCGGCACCGGCATGGTCGGCGCCCCGGCGTGCGGCGATGTGATGCGCCTGCAGATCAAGGTCAACGAGCAAGGCATCATCGAAGATGCCAAGTTCAAGACCTATGGCTGCGGTTCCGCCATCGCGTCCAGCTCCCTGGCCACCGAGTGGATGAAGGGCAAGACCCTTGATGAAGCCGAAACCATCAAGAACACACAGTTGGCCGAAGAACTGGCCCTGCCGCCAGTGAAGATCCACTGCTCGGTACTCGCCGAAGACGCCATCAAGGCCGCTGTTCGCGATTACAAGCAGAAGAAAGGCTTGATCTGATCCGCGTTACGGTAAGGAGTTTTCCATGGCTATCCAGATGACAGAAGCGGCAGCTAAGCATGTGCAGCGTTCCCTCGCAGGGCGCGGCAAGGGCGAGGGTATTCGCCTGGGTGTTCGCACCACGGGCTGCTCTGGCCTTGCCTACGTGTTGGAATTTGTCGACGAAGTGGGCGAAGACGATCAGGTGTTCGAGAGTCATGGTCAGAAAGTGATCATCGACCCGAAAAGCCTGTCTTACCTGGACGGCACCGAGCTGGATTTCGTCAAGGAAGGGTTGAACGAAGGCTTCAAGTTCAACAACCCCAACGTGCGCGGTGAATGTGGCTGCGGCGAAAGCTTCAACATCTGAGGCAGCTTGTGGGTACTCCTTGTCATTTTGCGCTGTTCCAGATGCAACCTGCGTTCCAGCTGGATCTCGAGCAGTTGTCCGCGCGTTACCTTGAGTTGGCCCGTGGCGTCCATCCCGATCGCTTTGCCGATGCTTCCGAGGCGGAGCAGCGGCGGGCGCTCGAGCAGTCGGCGAACCTCAACGAGGCCTACCAGACGCTCAAGCACCCGGCCAAGCGCGCGCGTTACCTGCTCACCATCAGCGGCCATGAGTTGCCGCTGGAGGTCACGGTCCACGATCCCGAGTTTCTTTTGCAGCAGATGCAATGGCGCGAAGAGCTCGAAGACCTGCAGGACAGTGCCGACCTGGCCGGTGTCGCGGTATTCAAGCGACGCTTGAAAGACGCCCAGCAAGAACTGAACGAAAGCTTCGCAGCCTGCTGGAATGATGCCGCGCAACGCGAACAGGCCGAACGCCTGATGCGGCGCATGCAGTTCCTCGACAAGCTCACCTACGAAGTGCGCCAGCTCGAAGAGCGCCTCGACGATTAACCCAGTGCCGCTCCGGTCGCACGCCTGATTACAGATAAGTCCTGATTACGATGGCCCTACTGCAGATCGCCGAACCCGGCCAAAGTCCACAACCGCACCAGCGTCGCCTGGCTGTCGGGATCGACTTGGGTACCACCAATTCCCTGGTCGCTGCCTTGCGCAGCGGTCTTTCCGAACCGCTGGCCGACGAGCAGGGGCGGGTGATCCTGCCGTCTGCCGTGCGCTATCACGCCAATCACGTTGAAGTGGGCGAATCGGCCAAGCTGGCCGCCGCCACCGACCCTTTGAACACCATCGTGTCGGTCAAGCGCTTGATGGGTCGTGGTCTGTCCGACGTCAAGCAATTGGGCGATCAACTGCCGTATCGCTTCGTCGGTGGCGAATCCCACATGCCGTTCATCGAAACCGTACAGGGCCCGAAAAGCCCGGTAGAGGTTTCCGCCGACATCCTCAAGGTCCTGCGCCAGCGCGCCGAAGCGGCATTGGGTGGTGAATTGGTGGGCGCGGTCATTACCGTTCCGGCTTATTTCGATGACGCTCAGCGCCAAGCCACCAAGGATGCCGCCAAGCTGGCCGGCCTGAACGTGCTGCGCCTGCTCAACGAGCCGACAGCCGCTGCGGTCGCGTATGGCCTGGACCAGCATGCCGAAGGCTTGGTCGCCATCTACGACTTGGGTGGCGGTACTTTCGATATTTCGATCCTGCGCCTGACTGGCGGTGTTTTCGAAGTCCTGGCCACTGGCGGCGACAGCGCCCTGGGCGGCGATGACTTCGACCATGCCATTGCTGGCTGGATCATCGAGCAAGCCGGTTTGTCCGCTGATCTCGACCCGGGTGCGCAGCGCCATCTGCTGCAAACCGCCTGCGCCGCCAAGGAAGCCTTGACCGACGCCGCTACCGTTGAAGTGGCTTATGGCGAGTGGAAAGCGGCGCTGACCCGCGAAGCCTTCGATGCCCTGATCGAGCCCATGGTCGCCCGCAGCCTCAAGGCCTGTCGCCGTGCCGTGCGCGATTCCGGCGTAGAGCTTGAAGACGTCAAGGCCGTGGTCATGGTCGGTGGTTCGACCCGCGTGCCTCGGGTTCGCGAAGCCGTTGCCGAGGCCTTTGGCCGTCAGCCGCTGACTGAAATCGACCCGGATCAGGTGGTTGCCATCGGCGCCGCGATCCAGGCTGATACCCTGGCTGGCAACAAGCGCGATGGCGACGAGCTGCTGTTGCTCGACGTGATTCCGTTGTCCTTGGGGCTGGAAACCATGGGCGGCCTGATGGAGAGGGTGATTCCGCGCAACACCACTATCCCGGTTGCCCGCGCCCAGGACTTCACCACTTATAAGGACGGCCAGTCGGCCATGATGATTCACGTGCTGCAAGGCGAGCGTGAACTGATCAGCGACTGCCGCTCTCTGGCTCGCTTCGAATTGCGCGGCATCCCGGCCATGGTCGCTGGTGCGGCGAAGATCCGCGTGACCTTCCAGGTCGATGCCGACGGATTGCTCAACGTCTCCGCCCGCGAGCTGGGTTCGGGCGTGGAAGCGAGCATCCAGGTCAAACCGTCCTACGGCCTGACCGATGGCGAAATCGCCAAGATGCTCAAGGATTCTTTCCAGTATGCCGGCGACGACAAGGTGGCGCGTGTGCTGCGCGAGCAGCAGGTCGACGCCCAGCGCCTGATCGAAGCCGTGCAAGGTGCCCTTGAGGTCGACGGCGAGCGGTTGCTGGACGCTGAAGAGCGCATGGTCATCGAGCTGCAAATGCAGGAATTGTCCGAATTGATCAAAGGCACCGATGGCTATGCCATCGAGCAGCAGACCAAGCGTTTGTCGCACGTCACCGATGCCTTTGCTGCCCGCCGCCTGGACTCGACGGTGAAAGCCGCCCTGGCGGGGCGCAACCTGAATGAAATCGAGGAATAACTGATGCCGCAGGTGATTTTTCTGCCCCACGAGAAGTTCTGTCCGGAGGGCATGGTCGTGGAGGCTGAGCCCGGAATTTCCATTCTCGAGCTGGCCCATGAGCACCATATAGAGATGGAAAGTGCCTGTGGCGGGGTCTGCGCCTGCACGACTTGCCATTGCATCATTCGTGAAGGGTTCGACTCGCTGGAAGAGGCGGATGATCTGGAGGAGGATTTCCTCGATCGGGCCTGGGGCCTGGAGGCGCAATCGCGCCTGGGGTGCCAAGCCATTGTCGGTACCGAAGACCTGACCGTCGAAATCCCGAAATATTCGCTTAACCATGCGGCTGAAGCGCCGCACTGATGGTGACACTGTCATGAGCTATGGTTGGAATGATGTACAACGCATCGCAGAAGAACTGGCCGAAGCCAAGCCGGACGTGAATCCGTTGACTGTGAATTTTGTCGATTTGCAGCGCTGGATCATGGAACTTCCCGATTTCGACAATACCTCTGGCCGTTGTGGCGAGAAGGTCTTGGAGGCGGTCCAGGCGCTCTGGATCGCAGAAATCGACTGATCGACCTGGCAGGTTAGGCAATACCCCTGAACCCGCGTATAATTCGCGGGTTTAATTTTTCGCAAATTACCGTTTCTGGAGTTACACCATGGCTGTTCAACGTACTTTCTCCATCATCAAGCCTGACGCCGTTGCTAAAAACGTGATCGGCAAGATCGTTACCCGCTTCGAAGACGCTGGCCTGCGCGTTGTAGCTTCGAAAATGAAGCAGCTGTCCAAAGCCGAAGCCGAAGGCTTCTACGCTGAGCACAGCGAGCGTGGTTTCTTCGGTGAGCTGGTTGCTTTCATGACTTCCGGTCCGGTTGTCGTTCAGGTGCTGGAAGGCGAAAACGCTATCGCTCGCAACCGTGAGCTGATGGGCGCTACCAACCCTAAAGAAGCCGCTGCCGGCACCATCCGTGCTGACTTCGCCGAGTCCATCGACGCCAACGCCGTTCACGGTTCGGACTCCGAAGCCGCTGCTGCTCGCGAAATCGCTTACTTTTTCTCCGCTACTGAAGTAACCACTCGCTAAGCCCAGGCTTTTGAGTGAAGGTGAATCCATGACTACATCGAACGGCAAAACCAACCTGTTGGGCCTGACCCAGCCGGAAATGGAGAAATTCTTCGACTCGATCGGGGAGAAGCGTTTTCGTGCCGGCCAGGTGATGAAATGGATTCACCACTTTGGCGTCGACGACTTCGACGCCATGACGAATGTCGGCAAGGCCCTGCGCGAAAAGCTCAAGGCTGTTGCCGAGATTCGCGGCCCCGAAGTGGTCAGCCAGGACATTTCCAGCGATGGCACCCGTAAATGGGTGGTGCGCGTGGCGTCCGGTAGCTGCGTCGAGACCGTCTACATTCCCCAGGGCAAGCGCGGCACCTTGTGCGTTTCGTCCCAGGCAGGCTGTGCCCTGGATTGCAGTTTCTGCTCCACCGGCAAGCAAGGCTTCAATAGCAACCTCACCGCCGCCGAAGTGATCGGCCAGGTGTGGATTGCCAACAAATCCTTTGGCAGCGTCCCGGCGACCGTAGACCGTGCCATCACCAATGTGGTGATGATGGGCATGGGTGAGCCGCTGCTGAACTTCGACAACGTCGTTTCCGCCATGCACCTGATGATGGACGACCTGGGTTACGGCATCTCCAAGCGCCGTGTGACCCTGTCTACCTCAGGCGTGGTGCCGATGATCGATGAGCTGGCCAAGCATATCGACGTCTCCCTGGCGCTGTCGCTGCACGCACCCAATGACGCATTGCGTAACCAATTGGTGCCGATCAACAAGAAGTATCCGCTTAAGATGCTGCTCGAGTCGTGTCAGCGCTACATGTCGTCCCTGGGCGAAAAACGCGTGCTGACCATCGAGTACACACTGCTCAAAGATGTGAACGACAAGGTCGAACACGCGGTCGAGATGGTTGAGCTGCTCAAGAACATCCCGTGCAAGATCAACCTGATCCCGTTCAACCCGTTCCCGCATTCCGGTTACGAGCGTCCGAGCAACAACGCGATTCGTCGCTTCCAGGATCAGCTTCACCACGCGGGCTTCAACGTCACCGTGCGCACCACCCGCGGCGAAGACATCGACGCCGCCTGTGGCCAATTGGTAGGACAGGTGCTGGATCGCACCCGTCGCAGCGAACGCTACATTGCCGTGCGTGAGTTGAACGCCGCGGATGATGCGGTGCAAAACGCTGCGAACAGTCACTAAGAGAGGAACTCTATGTCCCTGCGCTTCGCGCTCGTTTTGCTGTTGGCCGGCCTTTGTTCCGGTTGTGTCCTGTCGGGTGACTACAACCCGATGAGGACCAGCAAAGGGCGCGACGAGGCGCGTGTGGCCTACGTGCAACTGGGTATTGGCTACCTGCAGCAGGGCATGACCGAGCGGGCCAAGGTGCCGCTCAAGAAAGCCCTGGAATTGGATGATTCCGATCCTGATGCCAACGCGGCCCTGGCCCTGGTGTTCCGGGCCGAAATGGAGCCGGAGCTGGCCGACCAGCATTTTCGCAAGGCGCTGTCTGCCCGCCCGCAAGACGCACGGATCCTGAACAACTACGGCAGCTTTCTTTTCGAGCAGAAACGCTACAAGGACGCCTACGAGCGCTTCGAGCAGGCTGCCACCGACACCCTCTACCCCGAGCGTTCGCGGGTTTTCGAAAACCTCGGCATGACAGCCGCGCAGTTGGGCCAGCGTGACCTGGCCCGCCAGCACCTGGAAAAGGCGCTGCGGCTCAACCGCCAGCAACCGCGGGCGCTGCTGGAAATGGCTGAGTTGTCCTACGAAGACAGGCATTATGTGCCCGCGCGTGACTACTATGAGCGTTTTAGCCTGCTGAGCGAGCAAAATGCACGTAGTCTATTGCTCGGCGTTCGGCTGGCACATGTGTTTGAAGATCGCGACAAGGCTGCAAGTTACGGCCTGCAACTCAAAAGACTCTATCCCGGTACGCCGGAATATCAGCAATACCTGTCGGAGCAATGATGAAAGCGGCGCATCCCGAAGTTGTAGCAGCGACTCGCGTAAATCCCGGTGAGACCCTGCGTCAAGCCCGCGAAAGCAATGGTTGGTCGCTGGCTGAAGTGGCCCTCAAGCTCAATCTCACCGTGACCTCCTTGGGCAATCTGGAAACGGGCGCGTTCGACAAGCTGCCTGGGCACACGTTTGCCCGGGGCTATATCCGCGCCTATGCCAAGTTACTCGGCATGGACCAGACCGTGCTGGTCCAGCAATTCGATCAGTACACCGGTTCCGATGCCCAGGGCAGCAGCGTGCACAGCCTGGGTCGCATCGAGGAGCCGGTTCGCGTCTCCCACACGATTTTGCGAATCGTCAGCCTGTTGCTGTTGCTCGCGGTGATTGGTGGCGGTTTTGTCTGGTGGCAGGACCAAGCTTCCTTGCGTGGCAAGGAACCAATCGCCATGAGCCCTGAACACGTTGAGGTCGAAGGCGCCGACGGTACCACTCAGATCCATCCGCTGGACGAGCCGGAAGACCAGGCTGTCGTGGCGGGTCAGGCCGAAGGCGAAACCGTCCTGGTGTTGCCACAAGGCCAGGACGCCGCCGATGCCCAGGCGGGTGTCGAGCCGGCTGTTCCAGCCCCTGCGCCCGCTGCACCAACAGCGCCGGCTGCACCGATCACCGACAGCGCACCGATTGCCACCGTACCTGACGCTCCGAGCGCGCCAGCGCCGACCGTGGCTGCGCCTGCGACCAACGCCGCGCCAGTCGTCCCGGCAGCGCCAGTGGCTGCGGTGGCGCCTGTCGCAGGTGAAGGCCAGGTACAGATTCAGTTTGTCGCCGACTGCTGGACGCAGATCACCGACGGCAACGGCAAGGTGCTGTTCAGTGGCCTCAAGCGCAAGGGCGACAGCACCTCCATCAACGGCAAGCCACCCTTTGCCGTACGCCTGGGTTATGCCCGTGGCGCGCAGGTCAGCTACAACGGCCAGCCGGTCGATATCGCTCCGTTCACCAGTGGCGAGACCGCTCGCCTGAAGTTGGGTCAATAAGTCATGCACGGCGAATCTCCAATCAAGCGTCGCGAATCCCGGAAGATCTGGGTCGGCAACGTGCCCGTGGGCGGCGATGCGCCTATCGCTGTGCAGAGCATGACCAACAGCGACACCAATGACGTGGCCGCCACGGTCGCGCAGATCAACCGTCTGGAAGCCGCCGGTGTCGACATCGTGCGCGTATCGGTGCCGGACATGGACGCCGCCGAGGCGTTCGGCAAGATCAAGCAACTGGTCAAGGTCCCCTTGGTGGCCGACATTCACTTCGACTACCGCATCGCCCTGCGCGTGGCTGAGTTGGGTGTGGATTGCCTGCGCATCAACCCGGGCAACATCGGTCGCGAAGACCGTGTACGTGCCGTGGTGGATGCCGCCCGCGACCGGGGCATCCCGATCCGCATCGGCGTGAACGCCGGTTCCCTGGAAAAAGACCTGCAAAAGAAATACGGCGAACCGACCCCGGCGGCGCTGGTGGAATCGGCCCTGCGGCACGTCGAACATCTCGAGCGCCTGAATTTCCAGGACTTCAAGGTCAGCGTGAAGGCCTCCGACGTGTTCATGGCCGTCGAAGCCTACCGCCTGCTGGCCAAGGAAATCGTCCAGCCGCTGCACCTGGGCATCACCGAAGCCGGTGGGTTGCGTTCGGGCACGGTGAAATCCGCCGTCGGCCTCGGTATGCTGCTCGCCGAAGGGATTGGCGATACTATCCGCATCTCGTTGGCGGCTGACCCGGTCGAGGAAGTGAAAGTCGGCTACGACATTCTCAAGTCCCTGCACCTGCGTTCCCGTGGCATCAACTTCATCGCCTGCCCGAGCTGCTCACGGCAGAACTTCGATGTGGTCAAGACCATGAACGAGCTGGAAGGGCGCCTCGAAGACCTGTTGGTGCCGCTGGATGTCGCGGTGATCGGTTGCGTGGTCAACGGGCCGGGCGAAGCCAAGGAGGCCCACATCGGCCTGACTGGCGGTACACCGAACCTGATTTACATCGACGGCAAGCCGTCGCAGAAACTGACGAATGACAATCTGGTGGATGAGCTGGAACGGCTGATTCGCCAGAAAGCGGCCGAAAAGGTCGAAGCCGACGCAGCGGTTATCGCGCGCGGTTAAGTCGAAAGATTAAGGAATACACGTGAGCAAGTCCCTGCAAGCCATTCGTGGCATGAACGACATCCTGCCCGAGCAGACGCCCCTGTGGCGCTATTTCGAGGGTACCGTGGCGCGTCTGCTGGATAACTACGGCTATCGGCAGATCCGCATGCCGATCGTCGAGTTCACCGAGCTGTTCAAGCGCTCCATCGGTGAAGTGACCGACATCGTCGAAAAAGAGATGTACACCTTCGACGACCGCAACGGCGACTCCCTGACCCTGCGCCCCGAAGGCACGGCGGCCTGTGTGCGAGCGGCGCTCGAGCACGGCATCACCGGCGGCGGTCAGGTGCAGAAACTCTGGTACATCGGTCCGATGTTCCGTCACGAACGTCCGCAGAAAGGCCGTTATCGCCAGTTCCACCAGATTGGTTGCGAAGTGTTCAACCTCGATGGCCCGGACATCGATGCTGAACTGATCGTGCTGACCTGGCGCCTGTGGGGCGAGCTGGGCATCCGTGACGCGGTCAAGCTTGAGCTCAACAGCCTGGGCACCAGCGAGTCCCGTGGCCGCTACCGTGAAGCGTTGGTGGAATTTCTTTGCGCGCACCTGGACAAGCTCGACGAAGACAGCCAGCGCCGTCTGAAGACCAACCCACTGCGTGTGCTCGACACCAAGAATGCCGACACCCAGGCGGTCCTGGTCGACGCGCCGAAAATGGCCGACTACCTCGACGACGAATCCCGTGTGCATTTCGAAGGGCTGAAAGCACGCCTCGACGCCGCGGGCATTCCCTACGTGATCAACCCCAAGTTGGTCCGTGGCCTGGATTACTACAGCAAGACCGTCTTCGAATGGGTCACCGACAAGCTCGGCGCCCAGGGCACAGTGTGTGCTGGCGGCCGCTACGACGGGCTGGTGGAGCAGATGGGCGGCAAGCCGACCCCGGGCGTGGGCTTTGCCATGGGCATCGAGCGCCTGGTGCTGATGCTTGAAGCCTTGGACAAGGTGCCCGAAGAACTGTCCCGTCAGGTCGACGTCTACCTGTGCGCCTTTGGCGAGGCCGCCGAGCTGGCAGCCCTGTCGTTGAGCGAGCGGATCCGCGACCAGTTACCCAACCTGCGCTTGCAGATCAACGCTGGTGCCGGCAGCTTCAAGAGCCAATTCAAGAAGGCCGACAAGAGCGGTGCGCTGTACGCATTGATCCTCGGTGACGACGAGCTGGCCCAACAAGTGGTAGGTTTCAAACCCCTGCGTGGCCAGGGCGAACAACAAAGCATTGCCTGGGATGCGCTTGCTGCACACCTGGCCACCTGCGTCGTGCAGGGTTGAAGCTGTCAAACAGCCGATTTAGCGATTAAGGAGTATTGGGGTGTCGAGTACCGAAGATGAACAGCTGGCGGATTTGAAGGAGTGGTGGACGCGCAACGGCAAGCCGCTGGTCACTGGCGGCCTGTTGGCGCTGGTCATCGTGTTCGGCTGGCAGGCCTACCAGAAATACCAGAGCAACCAGTCGCAAGGCGCCTCGGTGCTCTACCAGCAATTGCTGGAAACCACCCTGACCCCGGACGGTAAGCCTGACGCGGCCCGCGTGGCGGACCTGGCCGGCAAGCTGGACCAGGAATTCGGCGGCACCGCCTACGCCCAATACGGTCGCTTGTTCGTGGCCAAGGTGGCGGTGGACACCGGCAAACTGGACGACGCGGCCATCGAGCTCAAAGGTATCGTCGACAAACCGGCTAACCCGACCTTGGGCGAAGTGGCGCGTCAGCGCCTGGCGCAGGTGCTGGCGGCACAGAACAAGGCCGAAGACGCCTTGAAGCTGCTCGACGGTGATGCCGACAAGGCATTCCTGGCGACCCGCGAAGAACTCAAGGGCGACCTGCTGGTACAACTGGGCCGTGCCGATGAGGCCCATGCGGCCTACCAAAAAGCCAAGGCTGCGCTGTCGGATGAAGCCGCAGTCGGTGGCCTGCAAATCAAGCTGGACGACCTGGCCAAAGGGGATGCGTGACGTGATCCGTTGGAAACATGCAGCATTGCT
Source organism: Pseudomonas sp. RL_5y_Pfl2_73 (assembly GCF_963970515.1). Classification (NCBI taxonomy): domain Bacteria; kingdom Pseudomonadati; phylum Pseudomonadota; class Gammaproteobacteria; order Pseudomonadales; family Pseudomonadaceae; genus Pseudomonas; species Pseudomonas sp. RL_5y_Pfl2_73. The sequence goes on from NZ_CAXAPD010000031.1 coordinate 34,185, forward strand.
GGCTCTGGCCATTCTGGCCGCGGGTTGCAGCAGCAACAGCAAGAAAGAACTGCCTCCGGCCGAACTGACCGACTTCAAAGAAGAAGTCGTGCTGCAGAAGCAGTGGAGCCGTTCCATCGGCGATGGCCAGGGTGAAACCTACAACATGCTGGTGCCGGCCATCGATGGCGACACCATCTATGCCGGCGATGTCACGGGCGTGGTGATGGCGATGGACCGCACCAACGGCGACGTCAAATGGAAGAAAGATCTTGAGCTGCCTGTTTCCGGCGCCGTTGGCGTGGGTTATGGCCTGGTCATGATCGGCACGCTCAAGGGCGAGATCGTTGCCCTGGACACGAGCAGCGGTGAAGAGAGATGGCGCGCCCGCGTGACCAGTGAAGTGCTCGCACCGCCGGCCAGCAACGGTGACGTGGTAGTGGTCCAGACCCAGGACGACCGTCTGATCGGTCTGGATGCCGCGACTGGCGACCAACGCTGGTTGTACGACAGCACCCCGGCGGTACTGACCCTGCGCGGCACCAGCGCGCCGATCGTGACCAACCGCCTGGCGGTGGCTGGTTTGTCGACCGGTAAAGTGGTGGCCCTGGATATTTCCAACGGCGTGCCGGTCTGGGAGCAACGCGTAGCGATCCCGCAAGGTCGTTCGGAGCTGGAGCGTGTGGTCGACATCGACGGTGGCTTGCTGCTGTCCGGCGGCACACTGTACGTCGCCAGCTATCAGGGTCGCGTTGCAGCACTGGACCTGGAAAGCGGCCGTCCGCTGTGGCAGCGCGATGCGTCTAGCTACGCTGGTGTCGCCCAAGGTTTTGGCAGCGTCTACGTAAGCCTGTCCTCGGGCACCGTCGAAGGCGTTGACGAACGTTCCACCACCGCATTGTGGAGCAACGACTCCCTGGCCCGTCGTCAACTGTCGGCCCCGGAGGTGTTCTCCAGTTACGTTGCAGTAGGTGACCTGGAAGGTTACCTGCACCTGCTCAGCCAGGTGGACGGTCGTTTCGTCGGCCGTGAGCGCATCGACAGCGACGGCCTGCGTGCCCGTCCGCTGGTGGTGGGCGACATGATCTATGTGTATGGCAACAGCGGCAAACTGGAAGCCCTGACCATCAAGTAAGACTATGCTTGGGGCTAATCCCCCCAAGCGGCCTTGTTCACAAGGCTTGCAGTGCTTCCACAGACTGCCCCGAGCACCAGCCGCTGCCTCGCAGCGGCTTTTGTATTTTCTGAAATAACGAAGTGGAGAGCCGCATGGTTCCCGTAATCGCCCTGGTGGGTCGACCGAACGTCGGCAAGTCCACCTTGTTCAATCGCCTGACCAGGACTCGCGACGCCATTGTCGGCGACTTGTCCGGTCTGACCCGTGATCGCCAATACGGTGAGGCCAAGTGGCAAGGGCGTACCTATATTCTGGTCGACACCGGCGGCATCTCCGGTGATGAACACGGCATGGACGAAAAAATGGCCGAGCAGTCGCTGCTCGCCATTGAAGAAGCCGATGTGGTGCTGTTCCTGGTAGACGCCAAGGCCGGTTTTACCGCCGCCGACCAGATGATCGCCGAGCATTTGCGCAAGCGTAACAAGCGTTCCTACGTGGTCGCCAACAAGGTCGACAACATCGACCCGGACATGGCCCGCGCCGAGTTCGCCCCGTTGGGCATGGGCCAGGCGATCCCGATCGCCGGCGCCCACGGTCGTGGCATCACCCAGATGCTGGAAATCGCTCTGGAGAGTTTCCCGAAAGATGACCTGGAAGAGCCGGAAGAGGGCGAGGAAGAGATCGTTGCCGAAGGCGAGGAAGCCAAGCGCATTCCGGGCCCAAGCGAGAAAGACGGGATCAAGATCGCCATCATCGGCCGCCCGAACGTGGGCAAGTCGACGCTGGTCAACCGCATGCTCGGCGAAGACCGGGTCATCGTCTACGACCAGCCCGGCACCACCCGCGACAGCATCTACATTCCCTTCGAACGTAACGAAGAGAAGTACACGCTGATCGACACCGCCGGTGTGCGCAAGCGCGGCAAGATCCACGAAGAAGTTGAAAAGTTCTCCGTGGTCAAGACCCTGCAGGCGATCAAAGACGCCAACGTGGTGATCTTCGTGATGGACGCCCGTGAAGGCGTGGTCGATCACGACTTGAACCTGCTGGGCTTCGCCCTGGAAGCCGGTCGTGCGCTGGTCATCGCGATCAACAAGTGGGACGGCATGACGCCGAGCGAACGGGATTTCGTGAAGATCGAATTGCAGCGTCGTCTGTTCTTCGTCGACTTCGCCGACATCCACTTCATCTCGGCTCTGCACGGCACAGGCGTGGGCAACCTCTACGCTTCGGTGCAGAACTCGTTCAAGTCGGCGGTGACTCGTTGGCCGACCAACCGCCTCACCCAGATCCTCGAAGATGCGGTAGGCGAGCACGCGCCACCGATGGTCAACAACCGTCGGATCAAGCTGCGCTACGCCCACTTGGGCGGTGCCAACCCGCCGATCATCGTGATCCACGGTAACCAGATCGAGAAGGTGCCCAAGTCGTACGTTCGTTACCTGGAGAACACCTATCGTCGCGTCCTGAAGCTGGTCGGCACGCCGATTCGCATCGAGTTCAAGGGCGGTGAGAACCCGTACGAAGGCAACAAGAACACGCTCACCGACCGCCAGGTCAACAAGAAGCGCCGCTTGATGTCGCACCACAAGAAGGCTGACAAGAAGCGCCGCGACAAGCGCTGACCCAGACTTCTCTCAGGACCGTTTTTGTGGCGAGGGCGCTTGCTCTCACTAGGTTGCGTTGTAGGAGCTGTCGAGTGCAACGAGGCTGCGATCTTTCCCCTGACACTTGAGTCTCAAGCGAAAGCTCAAAAGATCGCAGCCTTCGGCAGCTCCTACCACAGCCCAGCGGGAGCAAGCGCCCTCGCCACAGAGTTTTCCTGCGATTCGGTGACAAGAAAAGGGTGCCCTTGGTGGCACCCTTTTTCATGCTCGGCGATTGGGCTATCCTCGAGCTCTCCCGCGCCGCACAGAGCCGGGTGCAGAGCAGGGACCTCCGATGATCACCAGCAAGTTGCCGAATGTCGGCATCACTATTTTCACCCAGATGTCCCAGCTCGCCGCGCAAACGGGCGCGCTGAACCTGTCCCAGGGGTTTCCCGACTTCGATGGTCCGCAGGCCCTGCGCGATGCGGTCGGCCGGCACATTGCCCAAGGCCATAACCAATATTCGCCCATGACCGGCCTGCCGGCGCTACGCCAGCAGATCGCGGCGAAGATCGCCCGTAGCTATGGCGCCAGTGTCGATGCCGATCAGGAGGTCACCGTGACCCCCGGCGCGACCCAGGCGATTTTCTGTGCCATTGCAGCGCTGGTCCACAGCGGCGACGAAGTGATCGTCTTCGACCCCAGCTACGACAGCTACGAGCCTGCCGTGCAATTGGCCGGGGGGCGTTGCGTGCACGTGCCATTGGGCCAGGATGATTTCGCCCTCGACTTCGAGACGCTCGGCGAAGCTCTGAGTCCGCGTACGCGCATGATCATCCTCAACTCGCCGCACAACCCCAGCGGCGCCCTGATCAGCCGCGCTGAACTCGATCAATTGGCGACGCTGATTCGCGACCGTGACATCTACCTGGTCAGCGACGAGGTCTACGAACATTTGGTGTTCGACGGCGTCGCCCACGCCAGTGTCCTGGCCCATGAGGAGCTGTACCGACGCGCCTTCGTGGTCAGTTCGTTCGGCAAGACCTACCACGTCACCGGCTGGAAAACCGGCTACGTGGTGGCGCCAGCGGGGCTGACGGCGGAGCTGCGCAAGGTGCACCAGTACGTCAGCTTCTGTGGCGTGACGCCGTTGCAGTACGCCCTGGCTGACTATATGGCCGAGCATCCGGAATACGTCGATGAACTGCCGGACTTCTACCAGGCCAAGCGTGACCTGTTCTGCGATCTGCTGGCCCCGTCGCGGTTCAGCTTCAAGCGCGTGACCGGCACTTATTTCCAGTTGGTGGACTATTCGCAGGTTCGCCCGGACCTGAATGACGTCGACATGGCGGTGTGGATGACCCGTGAGCATGGCGTGGCGACGATTCCGGTTTCGGTGTTCTACCAGCACCCACCACAAGGCCAGCGCCTGGTGCGCCTGTGCTTTGCCAAACGCGAGGAGACGCTGCGCGAAGCGGCGGAAAAACTATGCGTGATTTGAGCGCGTTGCCAGACCTCGACATTGCCCTGGTCCAGACCACCCTGGCCTGGCATGACCGCAGGGCCAACCTGGAGCATTTCCAAGCGCTGCTTGAGCAGGCGCGCGGGGCTGACCTGATCATCCTCCCGGAAATGTTCACCACGGGTTTCTCCATGGAGTCCGAGACCCTGGCGGAACCGGAAAGCGGCCCGACGCACCAATGGCTCAAGGCCCAGGCTGCGAAGCTGGACGCGGTGGTCACCGGCAGTGTGATCATCCAGGCCGCTGATGGCAGCCATCGCAATCGCTTGCTCTGGGCGCGGCCGGATGGAGAGGTGCTGCATTACGATAAGCGCCATCTGTTTCGCATGGCGGGGGAGCACAACCACTACACTCCGGGTGAGCGGCAGGTGCTGTTCGAGCTCAAGGGCTGGCGGATTCGTCCGCTGATTTGCTACGACCTGCGCTTCCCGGTCTGGAGCCGCGACGCCGAGGACACCGACCTGCTGCTGTACACCGCCAACTGGCCCGGGGCGCGGCGTCAGCACTGGAATCGGCTGTTGCCGGCTCGGGCGATCGAGAACCTGTGCTACGTGGCGGCGGTAAACCGTGTCGGCACCGACGGTAAGGGTTTCGCCTACGCCGGTGACAGCCAGGTGCTGGACTTCCAGGGCGAAACCCTGCTCAGCGCTGGCGAAGCGGATGGCGTGTTCAACGTGTATTTGAACGCGGCGGACCTGGCGGCCTATCGCGCGCGGTTTCCGGCGAACCTGGATGCCGATTCGTTTGAATTCATCTGATTGAAACGATTCAGCCCTTAAGGAACGGTGTCTCGTGCCGATAACCGGTCAGCCAAGGAGAAGTCCGTATGACCAGTATCAGCGCAACCACCGTTAATCCTTATCCGTTGTCCGCTCCTAAATTCTCCATTCGCGGGGCTGAAGAAGAGAAAGCGGTCAGTCCTGTAGCATCGACTGATAGCAGTGAAGACAAAGACAAGAAACTGGAAGTTGACACCAGCGGTGCGAATATCGCCGGCGTAGGCGGCAGCAACGGCAGCAATGTCATCGAACAGCTGAAGAAGCAGATCGAGCAGACCGAGAAGTTGCTGGCCGAACAGCAAGCCCAGTTGGCCCGGGTCCAGAAACGCCAGGCCGATCAGGAGCAAAAAGCCCAGGAAGTCATGGCGGTTCAGACCCAGATCATGGCGACTCAGGCGACTTTGCACACCTTGCAGGCCGCGCTGTTGCAGGCGATGACAGTCTCGATCGATACCCATGCCTGATAGCCCGGTCGTCTGGTAGGGCCCCTTCGCGAGCAAGCCCGCTCCACAATGGACCTGCGGCGGACACAAATTCTGTGCCTGGCAAAGACCTCCTGTGGGAGCGGGCTTGCTCGCGAAGGCGTCGGAACAGCCAACCCAACATCAAGCGAAACAAAAAGGCCCCAGGGTTCTCACCCCAGGGCCTTTTTGTATTCTAGCCGAACGATCAGGCGGCTTTGGCTTCCGGTTGGCTCAGGGAGCGATTCAGTGCACTGAACAGCGCCTTGAAGCTGGCGGTGGTGATGTTCTCATCGATACCCACGCCGTGCACCGCACGCTCGCCGTTGACCCGCAATTCGATATACGCCGCGGCCTTGGCATTGGTGCCGGCGCCGATGGCGTGTTCGTTGTAGTCCATAATCTCCACTGGAACCGGCAGGCCGGCCACCAGCGCTTCCAGCGCGCCGTTGCCCTTGCCGCGCCAGTGCAGGTTGGTCTCGCCCTGGCCCTTGCTCGCCACTTCCACTTCTACGGCGCTGTTGCCGTTTTCTTCCTGCAGGCGATGGCTGACCAGCGCGTACGGGGTATTGGCTTGCAGGTATTCACGCTGCAGCAAGGCGTGGATCTGCTGGGCGGTCATTTCCAGGCCCAAACGATCGGTTTCGCGCTGTACCACCTGGCTGAACTCGATCTGCATGCGACGCGGCAGGCTGATGCCGTATTCCTGCTCCAGCAGGTAGGCGATACCGCCCTTGCCCGATTGGCTATTGACGCGAATCACCGCCTCGTAGCTGCGGCCAATGTCGGCCGGGTCGATCGGCAGGTACGGCACTTCCCACAGCGCGTCCGGTTTCTGCTGGGTAAAACCTTTGCGGATGGCATCCTGGTGCGAACCGGAGAACGCGGTGTGAACCAGGTCGCCAACGTACGGATGACGCGGGTGCACCGGGATCTGGTTGCATTCCTCGACCACTTTGCGCACGCCGTCGATGTCGGAGAAGTCCAGCTCGGGGTTGATGCCCTGGGTGTAGAGGTTCAGTGCCACGGTCACCAGGTCGACGTTACCGGTGCGTTCGCCGTTGCCGAACAGGCAGCCTTCGACACGATCGGCGCCGGCCATCAGGCCCAGCTCGGTAGCGGCCACGCCGGTGCCACGGTCGTTGTGGGTGTGCAGGCTGATGAGCACGCTGTCACGACGGGTGATGTTGCGGTGGAACCACTCGATCTGGTCGGCGTAGATGTTCGGGGTGGCGACTTCCACGGTAGCAGGCAGGTTGAGGATCACCTTGCGCTCGGGCGTCGGGTTCCAGACTTCGATCACCGCGTCGCAGACTTCCTTGGCGAACTCCAACTCGGTGGCGCTGAAGGTCTCTGGCGAGTATTCGAACTGCCACTGGGTTTCCGGCTGCTGCGCGGCGTATTTGACGAACAGCTTGGCCGCGTTCACCGCGATTTCCTTCACGCCTTGCTTGTCCTGATTGAACACGATGCGGCGGAACGACGGGCAGGTGGCGTTGTACAGGTGGACGATGGCCTTTTTTGCGCCGCGCAGGGATTCGAACGTGCGGGCGATCAAGTCTTCACGGGCCTGGGTCAGCACCTGGATGGTGGTGTCGTCCGGGATGTGGCCTTCTTCGATGAGGGTGCGCACGAAGTCGAAGTCGGTCTGCGAAGCGGCTGGGAACGACGCTTCGATTTCTTTCACGCCCACGGCGACGAGGGTTTTCCAGAAGCGCAGCTTCTTCACCGCATCCATTGGCTCGATCAGCGACTGGTTGCCGTCGCGCAGGTCGGAACTGCACCAGATCGGCGCGGCGGTGATGGTCTTCGACGGCCAGGTGCGATCCGGCAGGTTGATGGTCGGGAAGGCGCGGTATTTGGAAGACGGGTCTTTGAGCATGCTCATGGGGAAATCCTTATTGTAGTGGCCGGAAAGAGGCGGCCTGCCGGTGTTTCGAATGGGGGTGGCTTCAGAGCAGGGGCGAGGTGCCGCGATTCAGCCCGGCAGTCGTGCGCTGACGAGGCACAGGCTGCGGTGCTGGCGAAGCTGAATGAGGGTGTGAGAGGTTTTCATGCCTTCAACCCTAACCGCGTGAGGAGAGGATCGCAAGCAGTCGGAAAAAATTGAGAGAAGTTCTGCTTTTAGGCGGGTTTGCGAGATTTAATCGCGTATATAGACAGTTTGTATCCTAAGGATTGCGTCGATATTTAGGGCTTGGCAATTCCGAGGATAGTGGTGCTGCGGCTGCCGTCATCGCGAGCAGCCTCGCCCCCACAGGGGATCTCTATGGGTTGCAAATGTTGTGTTCACCAGAGAACCCAATGTGTGCGAGCCTGCTCGCGAAGAGGCCGGTAGCCCCACCGCAAATATTCAGGGTTGAAAAGCCCCGATAAAAATCGCCGGATCCACCCGCGCATCATTCAAACTGATATTCCAGTGCATATGCGGCCCCGTTGCCCGGCCGGTGGCGCCGACCTTACCCACCACGGAGCCCCGGGCCAGGTGTTGGCCGACCTTCACGTCGATCTTCGACATGTGGCAGAACATGCTGATGAAGCCTTGTCCATGGTCGACGAACACGGTGTTTCCATTGAAAAAGTAGTTGCCGGTGAGGATCACCTTGCCGGCGGCCGGGGTCTTGATCGGTGTACCGGCGGGTACCGCGAAGTCCAGGCCGGCGTGAGGGTTGCGTTCTTCGCCGTTGAAGAACCGGCGCACGCCGAACTTGCTCGACAGCGGGCCGTTGACCGGTTTGTCCAGCAGCAGGTTGCTGGGGATGTTCGGGCTGAAGCTGCGATAGGCTTTCAGTTGCACGGCCAGCTCGGCATTGATGCGCTTGAGGTCCGCCGGGTTCGGGTTGACCTGGCGCTTGTTCTTCAGGGTGATGCGTTGTTCGGGGTACTTTTTATAGCCGACCACGAACGGCTGGGTGCCGCCGCCACTGCTGATCCGCTGGGTGCCGGGCTGGACCGTCAGCGGGATGCCGACAATCGCCAGCCAGTTGTCCTGTTCCTTGACCACCAGCACCGGCTTGCCTTGGTAGCTGGCTTTCGGGGCCTTGGCTGCGCTGCCCAGGTCCACCACGGCCACACCGCCGGGCACTGGTTTGTTCAGCAGGCGGGTGATGTAACTGTCGGCGTGGGCGTTGAAGGTCAGGCACAGCAAGAGCAATGGGACGAGATATCGCGGCATGAATCAATCCAGTAAAGAAAGGGTGACCGGCGTCAGGTGATTGTCTTCGACCCTTACCAGCAATTGGCCTTCGCCGAGCTTGGCGGTCAGACGCTGGCCGGTCTGGGTTTGGTCGGCACTGCGGATCGCATGGCCGCGTTCGTCCAGCAAAATGCTGTAGCCCCGGCCGAGGGTCGCCAGGGGGCTGACGATGTGCAGCGTCTGCATCTGGTTGTGCAATTGCACGCGGCGTGTTTTCAGGGTTTCGCGCATGGCCCGGGGCAGGCGTTCGGCCAGGCTGTCCAGGCGCTGGCGCAGCAATGCCAGTTGCCGGCCCGGGTGTTGCCCGGCCAGGCGGGTTTCCAGGCGGATCAAGCGCTCACGGCGGGTATTGAGGCTGCGTTCGAACGCCCGGCGCATGCGCATGTCCAGGTCGTCGAGGCGCTGGGCTTGCTGACGCAGGCGTTCGCCGGGGTGGCGCAGGCGTCGGGTGAGGCCTTCGAGGCGCAGTTGATCGCGCATCAGCCGGTCACGCATGCGCATCACCAGTCGGCGATGCAGGCTTTCGACGCGACGGATCAGGTCTCCGGCATCCGGTGCGAGCAGTTCGGCGGCGGCGGACGGGGTCGGGGCGCGGACGTCGGCAACGAAATCGCTGATGGACACGTCGGTCTCATGGCCGACGGCGCTGACGATCGGTGTGACGCAGGCATCCACCGCCCGGGCCACCGCTTCTTCGTTGAAACACCACAAGTCTTCCAGCGAACCGCCACCCCGGGCCAGGATCAGCGCATCGAAACCACGGGCGTCGGCCAGCTTCAGGGCGCGGACGATTTGTGCGGTGGCTTCGCGACCTTGCACGGCGGTGGGGATCAGCGTCAGGGCGATCTGCGGCGCGCGGCGGCGGAACACGCTGATGATGTCGCGGATCACCGCGCCCGTGGGTGAGCTGATAATGCCAATGCGTTGCGGGTGGGCCGGCAACGGCACCTTGCGCTCGGCACTGAACAGGCCTTCGGCGCTGAGCTTTTCCTTCAGGGCATCGAAGGCCAGGCGTAGCGCGCCATCGCCGGCCGGTTCCACGGTGTCGAGGATCAGCTGATAATCGCCACGGCCCTCGAACAGCGAGACCTTGCCGCGCACTTTCACCGCCAGCCCGTCCTTCAAGGCCTGGCGTACCCGCGCGGCATTCTGCCGGAACAGCGCGCAACGCACTTGGGCGCCACTGTCCTTGAGGGTGAAGTACACATGGCCGGAGGCCGGGCGGGCGAGGTTGGAGATTTCGCCCTCGACCCAGATGTTGCTGAACACGTCTTCAAGCAACACCCGCGCACGGCCGTTGAGCTGGCTGACAGTCAGGACTTCGCGGTCCAGGCCCAGTCGGGCAAAGGGATCTTTAATCATGGGCGGCATGATAAGGGCATTCGCAGGGGAATCTCCATGTGTGCAGACAAATCCTCCTGTGCAGTCCCCACAAATCCTGGATGTACCCCCCGGCATCTGGCTAAAGTCGTCGCTCTCCTCATCAAGGAAGTGCCGGATGAATCTTCTCCCATGGTTGGACCAGTGGGCATTCGCCCCTACGCAATGGCTGGTGATCGGCTCGGCCATTGCCCTGGTCTACATCGTGTTCGGCATTGCCGGGTTCGGCACGGCGCTGGTGGCCGCGCCCATCCTGCTGCTGTTCATGCCACTGTCGAAAATCGTCCCACTGCTGGTCGTGTTGGATTGTGTCGCGGCCTTCGGCAACTTGCTGCCCTCGCGCCGGGACGTGTCCCGGCCGGAGTTGCTGCGGTTGTTGCCCTGTATGGCGGTGGGTTGCACCCTCGGGGTGATTTTCCTGCTCAACCTCAAGTCCGACCTGTTGTTGCTGCTGATGGGGTTGTTCATCAGTAGCTATGCCATCTATAGCCTGTTGATAAAAACCCGGCCGACACAATTGTCATCGCCGTGGGCGTTTGCGATGGGCACGGTGGGCGGGATGTTCGGTGCGTTGTTTGGCAGTGGCGGCTTTTTATATGCCATCTACCTGAACAGTCGCTTGCCGAAGGACTCGGCCCGAGCCACGCAAAGCGCCCTGATCAGTTGCAGCACGGTGGTGCGCTTGAGCCTGTTTATCGTGGCCGGGGTGTATGCCGAGCTACCCTTGTTGGTACTGGCGCTGTGTTTGTTGCCGGCCATGGCGCTGGGGTTGTGGGCGGGGCGTCGCTTGACGATGAGGATATCGCGAGAGGTATTCGTGCGGTTGGTCACCTGGTTGGTGCTTGCCAGCGGTCTCGCGTTGATCGGGCGCTACCTGAGTGCTTGACCTGGCCCCGCCAGGGATTAAGCTGCCGGCCTTTGATCAGACCCTGCCAGGGCAACAGCCAGGCCTCGCCATGAATTCGCAAAGCATCATCGTTCCGAAAATTTCCACCCTGCCAGTCCACGAACCTCGGGCCCGGGCGATCGTGCGCTGGCTGGTGCGCAAGAATATCGTCGAAGAACAACTGACCACCTGCGGGCGCACCGGCAATCGCATGGCCCACGCCATCGCCCCCGGTGCTCGCGAGGTGGTCTTGCATCCTGAGGCCTTGCCGTTCGGTGAGGCGATCAATGGTCTGGAGATCCTCACCAAGCGCTGCATCTATACACCGGCCAAGGGCTTTCTCGAGGAAGCCGGTTGCGCCGAGTGCCGCAAGGAAGTCGGTGAAGCGCTGTTCGAAAGCCTGGAAGACTGGATGCCGGCGCGCACCGACAACTTCACCTGCCCCGAATGCGGCCATGAAGATGACATCAACGGCTTCCTGTTCCTGCAGCCCTGCGGCTTTTCCAATCTGGGGTTCATCTTCAACAACTGGTTGGAGGCGGGGTTCAAGCAGGACTTTCTCGATGAGTTCGCCGATTGGCTCGATCAGCCGGTGAGTTGGGTGAAGGTGGAGTTGTAGGAGAGGCGCAATAACCCCTGTGGGAGCAAGCCCGCTTCCACAGGGGAATGTGTTGGCAATCGGGCGGCGATTTAGCCCGTCAATCAGCCCGGCAATAATAGACAGAGTTTTACATTGAGCCAGACGGGGTGCATGAGTATAATGGCGCGCTTCCATTTTCCCGCTCGGGAGCCCCCGCGATGCTGCGTATCAGCCAAGAAGCTCTGACCTTCGACGACATTCTCCTAGTGCCCGGTTATTCCGAAGTACTGCCTAACGAAGTCAGTCTCAAAACCCGTCTCACCCGTGGCATCGAACTGAATATCCCCCTGGTTTCCGCCGCCATGGACACCGTGACCGAAGCCCGTCTGGCCATTGCCATGGCCCAGGAAGGCGGTATCGGTATCATCCACAAGAACATGACCATCGAACAGCAGGCCGCCGAAGTGCGCAAGGTCAAGCGGTTCGAAGCTGGCGTGGTCAAGGACCCGATCACCATCGAGGCTGACGCCACGGTTCGCGATCTGTTCGAACTGACCCGCATGCACAACATCTCCGGCGTTCCGGTGCTGCACGATGGTGACCTGGTCGGCATCGTCACCTCCCGCGACGTGCGTTTCGAGAACCGCCTGGATGCCACCGTCCGCCAAGTGATGACGCCTAAAGAGCGTCTGGTCACGGTCAAGGAAGGCACCAACAAGGACGACGTCCGCGAGTTGTTGCACAAGCACCGCATCGAGCGCGTGCTGATCGTCGACGACAAATTCGCCCTCAAAGGCATGATGACCGTCAACGACATCGAAAAAGCCAAGGCCTACCCGCTGGCCAGCAAGGACGACCAAGGTCGTCTGCGCGTCGGCGCTGCGGTTGGCACCGGCAAGGACACCGGTGACCGTGTCGCCGCGCTGGTCAGTGCCGGTGTTGACGTGGTGGTGGTCGACACCGCCCACGGCCACTCCAAAGGCGTGATCGAGCGCGTTCGCTGGGTCAAGCAGAACTTCCCTGAAGTGCAGGTGATCGGCGGCAACATCGCCACCGGCGCTGCGGCCCAGGCCCTGGCCGAAGCCGGCGCCGACGCGGTCAAGGTCGGTATCGGCCCAGGCTCGATCTGCACCACCCGCATCGTTGCCGGTGTCGGCGTGCCGCAGATCAGCGCCATCGCCAACGTCGCCGCCGCCCTTGAAGGCACCGGCGTACCGTTGATCGCCGACGGTGGCATCCGGTTCTCCGGTGACCTGTCCAAGGCCATCGTAGCCGGTGCCTCCTGCGTGATGATGGGGTCGATGTTCGCCGGTACCGAAGAAGCACCGGGCGAGATCGAACTGTTCCAGGGCCGTAGCTACAAGGCCTATCGCGGCATGGGTTCGCTGGGCGCCATGTCCCAGGCCCAGGGCTCCTCCGACCGTTACTTCCAGGACTCCTCCGCGGGTGCCGAGAAGCTGGTGCCGGAAGGCATCGAAGGTCGCGTGCCGTACAAAGGCACCCTGAGCGCCATCATCCATCAACTGATGGGCGGCCTGCGTTCTTCCATGGGCTACACCGGCAGCGCCAACATCGAAGAGATGCGCACCAAGCCGGAATTCGTGCGTATCACCGGCGCTGGCATGGCCGAGTCCCATGTCCACGATGTGCAGATCACCAAGGAAGCGCCGAACTACCGCGTAGGTTAAGGCCTTCAGCAAAACGTTAATCACCGGGGCTGTTCATTCAGCCCCGAGTTGTTTCTGATTCACTACATGAGAATGAGTCATGGCCCTCGACATTCACGCTCACCGCATCCTGATCCTCGACTTCGGTTCCCAGTACACCCAACTGATCGCCCGCCGCGTGCGTGAAATCGGTGTGTACTGCGAATTGCATCCGTTCGACATGGACGACGAAGCGATTCGCGAATTCGCGCCTAAAGGCGTCATCCTCGCCGGCGGCCCGGAGTCCGTGCACGAAGCCGACAGCCCGCGCTGCCCGCAAGCCGTGTTCGACCTGGGCGTACCCGTCTTCGGTATCTGCTACGGCATGCAGACCATGGCTGAACAGCTGGGCGGCAAGGTCGAAGGTTCGGACCTGCGTGAGTTCGGTTATGCCCGCGTTGACGTAGTCGGCAAGAGCCGCCTGTTGGACGGTATCGAGGACCACGTCGACGCTGACGGCCTGTTCGGCCTGGACGTGTGGATGAGCCACGGTGACAAGGTCACCAAGATGCCGGAAGACTTCCACATCCTGGCCAGCACCCCGAGCTGCCCGGTTGCCGGCATGTTCAACGATGATCGCCGTTACTACGGCGTGCAGTTTCACCCTGAAGTGACCCACACCAAGCAGGGCGGCCGCATCCTGTCGCGCTTCATCCTCGACATCTGCGAGTGTGAAGCCCTGTGGACCCCATCGAAAATCGCTGAAGACGCCATCGCCCAGGTCCGCGCCCAGGTTGGCACCGACAACGTGCTGCTGGGCCTGTCCGGCGGTGTCGATTCCTCGGTAGTAGCCGCCCTGCTGCACAAGGCCATTGGCGACCAACTGACCTGCGTCTTCGTCGACAACGGCCTGCTGCGTCTGCACGAAGGCGAGCAAGTGATGGCCATGTTCGCCGAGAACATGGGCGTCAAAGTGATCCGCGCCAACGCCGAAGAGCAGTTCCTGAATAACCTGGCCGGCGAGTCCGACCCGGAGAAAAAGCGCAAGATCATCGGCCGTACCTTCATCGACGTGTTCGATGCCGAATCCTGCAAGCTGGACAACATCAAGTACCTGGCCCAGGGCACCATCTACCCCGACGTGATCGAGTCGGCCGGCGCCAAGAGCGGCAAGGCCCACGTGATCAAGTCCCACCACAACGTCGGTGGCCTGCCGGAAGAGATGAACCTCAAGCTGGTCGAGCCGCTGCGCGAACTGTTCAAGGACGAAGTGCGTCGTCTCGGCCTGGAACTGGGCCTGCCGTACGACATGGTCTACCGTCACCCATTCCCGGGCCCGGGCCTGGGCGTGCGGATCCTCGGTGAAGTGAAGAAGGAATACGCCGACCTGCTGCGTCGCGCCGACCACATCTTCATCGAAGAACTGCGCAAGGCCGACTGGTACCACAAGGTCAGCCAGGCGTTCGTGGTGTTCCAGCCAGTGAAATCGGTGGGCGTGGTCGGCGATGGCCGTCGCTACGCTTGGGTCGTCGCCCTGCGCGCCGTGGAAACCATCGACTTCATGACCGCGCGTTGGGCACACCTGCCGTACGAGCTTCTGGAGACCGTCTCCGGGCGGATCATCAATGAGATCGAAGGCATTTCCCGCGTGACGTATGACGTGTCGAGCAAGCCGCCGGCGACGATTGAGTGGGAATGATCCTATGTCCGGCACTGCCGGGCACGATCTAGCAAGAAATGCCCTGGAGCCCGCGTAATTGCGGGCTTTTGGCTTTTTGGGTCTGGCAAGTTCAGGCAGCGTTTTGCATCGCCAAGCATAGTTTTTTTATGGCATGGTACGGGGTACCAACTGCATCCTATGCCATGCATGACACTTGATACCATGTCCCCTGTTTCAGGATGGACATGGTATCGGGATAGCCAAGAGGCCCGGTTTTACTGGGGTTAAGCCCCATTCTTCCGCGCTTTTCAGAGCATGGTATTTTTTCATGGAATAAATGGAAGCCATGCTCACTGATACCAAGCTTCGAAACCTCAAGCCGCAAGACAAGCTCTACAAGGTGATTGACCGCGATGGCTTGTACGTGGCGGTTACACCGGCCGGCTCAATCTCCTTTCGCTACAACTACTCCATCAATGGCCGGCAGGAGACCGTCACCTTCGGTCGTTATGGCTTGGGCGGGATCACCCTGGCAGAGGCGCGTGAGAGGCTAGGGGAGGCGAAGAAGATGATCGCCGCGGGTAAGTCGCCAGCTAAGGAGAAGGCGCGTGCGAAGGCGCGCACGAAGGGTGCTGAGACATTTGATGATTGGGCTGAAAAATGGCTGCGCGGCTATCAGATGGCGGATTCGACACGCGACATGCGCCGATCAGTCTACGAGCGCGAATTGAAGCCGAAGTTTGGCAATCAGAAGCTGGCTGAAATCACTCATGAGGATCTGCGGGCGCTGACTGATGCGATAGTGGAGCGGGGGGCGCCTGCAACTGCTGTCCACTCCCGTGAGATCGTGCTACAGGTCTATCGCTGGGCCATTGAGCGTGGCCAGAAGGTTGAAAACCCAGCGGATCTAGTGAGGTCTGCCAGCATCGCCAAATTTGAGCCACGTGATCGGGCGCTGACGCCTGATGAAATTGCGCTGATGTACCAGTACATGGATCGGATCGGAACAGCGACTTCGGTTCGTGCTGCGGCAAAGCTCCTTCTGCTGACGATGGTGCGCAAGAGCGAGCTGACCAACGCGACGTGGAGTGAGATCAATTTCAGCGAGGCGCTGTGGACGATCCCCAAAGAGCGGATGAAGCGTCGTAACCCTCATTTGGTGTTTCTTTCCCAGCAGGCATTGGATTTCTTCATCGCGTTGAAAACCTTGGCAGGAGGTTCAGACTACGTTTTGCCGTCACGCTACGACTCTGATTTGCCAATGAGTGCGGCCACGATTAACCAGGTACTGACGCTGACCTATCGCCTTGCCCAAAAGGAAGGGGGGCCCCTAGGCAAGTTCGGTCCTCACGACCTGCGACGTACGGCCAGCACGCTGTTGCATGAGGCGGGCTACAACTCCGATTGGATCGAGAAGTGTCTTGCGCACGAGCAGAAAGGTGTTCGAGCAGTCTACAATAAGGCCGAGTACCGGGATCAGCGTCGTGCGATGTTGCAGGACTGGGCCGATATGATTGATGAATGGACACTTAAGAAAGCTCAGAAAACCAATGGGTAGCTTGCGTAGTCGCCCTTCATATCAGCGGATCGCTTGATGGAAATTGCTCTGCAATTTGCCAGTCGTTTGCATTCGATGTAGTCCATCGTACGCATAGCTGAAGGGAGAAAACAGTAATTCACGACTGGCCACTAATTGGATAAAGCTATCTTAATAAAGTCTGTTATGAAGTAAAAGTTCTCGGTGATGAACGATTATATTCCAGATACTCCTTCGCGCGGGAATCCCTGGGCTCGGAATAAGCTCAGGTATTCCTTGGAAAAGGTCTCCGCAAGTTTATACGAGGATGTGAGCGCTCAGTACCGTCCACCTCCAAAATAGTGCGCAGCCACATCCCTTTTATAATGCTCGTACCAATCTGTAAGCCAGGCCATTGAAATGCAGAGCGTGTACAGTTGATGTTCGTCAGAAATATTATTGCTGGTGATGACGTTGTGGGTTGATTTATTTATTATCAGTCCGTTCCAAATCATACCGATCAGATCGGAATGTCCTGACTGTCGTCGCACATGGTGAAATTCACAAGTGCTAAGTTCCAAGGTATGACCAGTAAGTTCATCAAGTTTAATGTTGTATGCTCGAATTCTATCCGCTTTCAACCGCCTTTTGGCATCATTAACAGACTCTGAATTTTGCAGTCTTAGCACCTCGGCCTGACTCGCGTCCCGAGCGTGCAGGCCGATGATTTCGGATAAGCGCAGGTATTCGCGACGCTTATTCGTTATTGGTCCTTGAAGTATCTCGTTAAGTCTGTACACCACAGCTGAATACCTCACACACTGACGACCAGAAAAATTTGCTCTGTCGCGAGGTATTATGCCTCCTACGAAAAATGCAGCAGTTGCATGATCCGTCCTCCAGATATCACTTAGACACTGCTCATCTAACCAAATCTGCCCCGTTGAATCAGTCAGTGTTCCTGACTGCCAAGCATTAAATGTGCGACGTGCGGCACCGAGGTTAAGATTGGCAGGCAAGTTTTGCTTCAGGTCGAAATCGATACCTTGGCGACTATTGAAAAGTGGGCGTATTTGCTTATCTTCATCGCCCATGTTTAATCATCTCCTCATGCAATCGGTTAAGCTCTTCTGTAGCCGACGTGGCACCTGAATGCTTACACTTGTCAGGGTGCACAATCGACGACAATTTTCGCCGCCAAGTTTTTGCCTTGGCGTTTGACTTATACAGATCAACGGTGATGCCTAAAGCTTTTTGCTGAGCCTCACCCTGTAAGTTAACTAGGTTGTAGATTAGCTCCGCTTGGGGAGAAATAAAGTACTCGCTCTCTGTTCGCTCTTTGTAGTTGGCAAGAAATCGAAGCATCCCTCGAATAGACTCGAACTCCTCCCATGAGGAAATTTCCTTAAATCCTGAGTCTGGAAGGACTAGGGAGTTAATTTTTTCTGAAAGTTCCTGCAGTGAAAATTCTTTCCTCAAGGTATCTGTAGGAATATCAAAAAAGTTCGATATTCCAGGCTGGGCTGGACTACCCGTAGTTTTATCCTTGGTTTCAAAATCGCTCATATAAAAATAGTGCCTCCTCTAAGGTTAAGAATGCTAATTACCAAATGTTGTGTTGTCGCCATGAAAATCAGTATAAATTTCTCAGTCTTTTTTCAATCGCCTTGCAATCAGACTTATACACTGCTTTCAAAGACAACATGTAGCTGACAGCCTGCTTTTGGCGGTTAGCTGTCCTCCGTGAGGGGTGGCTCTGAGGTCCTAGCGACCGGTCGTCGATGGCTGCTTTCGCCCGTTGGCCATGCGAACACTGGTCAGATCTATGCAAGTAACTGCACTCGTCGAATACAAACGTGTGTAGATGTGGGGAGCAATTACTCATCTTGACGCACTCATGCTGTCGGAAATCGAAAGCAGTCAGGAATATGGCGAAGAGCCTTGGATACTGCTTGGCGCTCGATCTCCAATCTGCGAGCAATTTCTGACTGGTTGAAGCCGAACTCTTGCAGTACGAGGATTTGCTTTCTTCGGTCTGTCAGCTTCATGTCCACCATTAGTCGAGCGAGATTTCTTAGCTCCGCTTCGTCCGCTAGGTGTAGGGTTTGGCTAAGCATGTATCGAAAGATATAAGCGTCGACGAGCTCGTCACCTGACTTTGCCTTAGGCTCTGCTCGTATCGCGCATTGTCTGCTCAATCTGGCCAGCTCTAGGTCGAACTGCGCTACCGATCTCATTGCTTGCCTGTATGCCGGATTCCAGCGTCCATCTGGTGTCTTTGGGCGGTGGGTGGTGCAGTACAGGTTGCTCAGGCGTAGGTGTTCATCAAGGTCACGCTGACCTTCACCTTCTGCGAACAATGCTAGCTCTGCTCGCGCGCCGCAGAATCTACAAAACCCCTTTAAGCGTTGACCGTTCAAACCGTCCATATCCTTGGTATACGGCTGCTTGCGCTTACATGCCAGCACCAGTTCTATCAACGTCTCAAGCGTCGCAATGAAGCAATCATCCCCCGACTGCTTGTCGTGAGTGAGAACAAAAGCTCGTAGCAGCTGACGCTGTAGGCGGACCATAGCGGCAATGCCAACAAGCTGGATAATCGCGCTGAACGCTACATTCGTTCCTGCCCCGGGTATATGGCCCTGATAACGCGATGGAAGCGTTTCGGCATATGACGCCACGACAGGGTCGATAAGCTCTTCGACCAGACGAACGATCGGATAGCGTTTAGATGCTGTGGAGTAGGGCTCCCAGCGATCAAGGAATCGGTGAAGGGCCTCTGCGACGGAGGCATCACACCCCTCCCAAATAGCTATGGTCATTTGTTTTTTCATGTCAACCATTCTAGCCAATCATTCTGTCGAAGCAATAGGCACCTAAAGGCACGATCAGGCACACATTCGCTGTGACTGATAGGGCCTAGCTATGCATTCATCGAGCAAAAAACTAATCGACAAAAAGACACTCCTGGCGATGATCCCGCTGTGTGAGCGCACGATCTATAACTTTGAAATGAAGGGTAAATTTCCACGTCGAATTGCGGTGAGTAGCCGCAAGGTCGTGTGGGATTTAGCCGAGGTAGAGGAGTGGATTGATACATGCAGGGAGTCCGGCCCCGCTCCTAGGCCAGGAATGGCAGTCTGAGCGGTGGGGTTCAGGCCTGAGACAAGGTCGACATCGCGTCCTTACTCAGAAACTGCAAACGACCTTGTAGAGCTGAAAAGCGCAAGTTTACAGCTTGCGCTTTTCAGCTCTGAGGACGAAGCGCAGATGTACCACGATAGGACGAGAGCCGGTTTTTTTTCGTTGCTCGTCGACTCCCAAGGTGAAAAGCGCCAGTCCTCTCATCGTTTGGCTGATATGCCAAAAGTGCTCAGTTTGTTGGACAAAAAACGTGACACGTGGATGTCCCAAGCAGAGTTCATCCGACCCAATCGGCGAGTCGTTAATCTTCTGCGGCTTGGTCTGCTGTTCACCGACCTCGACACCTACCGCGTGCCCGGGCTAACTGGGCGTACGCCTGATCAACTGGCTGCGTCGGTCCTATACTTCTGCGCCGAAGAGGGCTTGCCGCCGCCGTCGGTGCTGATCTACAGCGGCCGGGGCATACAGGCCAAGTGGCTACTGGATGGCACGATTCCACGACAGGCCCTGCCCCGCTGGAACGCCTGCCAACGCTACCTTGTGGATCGCCTCGCGCACGTCGGGGCCGACCCGATGGCTAAGGATGCCAGCCGCGTGCTGCGCACCGTCGAGACGGTCAACAGCAAGAGCGGCGAAGTCTGCCGCGTGGTTCATGTCCAGAGCGGCCACGATGGCCAACCGATCCGCTACAACTTCGAGTATCTGGCCGAGGCCCTGCTACCGGCAGCCCGATGGACTATCGAGCAGCAACGGCAGGAGCAACAGAAACAGGCCGAACAGCGCGCAACGAGAAAGCCTTTCCTTTTGGTGCCCGGCAGCAAAGCTGACAATCTGCGCGGGTTTTCCGGCCGACAGCTCGCGTGGGATCGGCTGGAAGACCTGCGCAAGCTGGCCGAGCTGCGCGGTGGTGTCGGTGAAGGCAGCCGTATGCAGCACCTGTTTTGGCGATTGAATTTCCTGCTGCTGTCCGGGGCGACCAACAGCAAGCAGATGTACCACGAAGCGGCCGCGCTGGCCCGCGAACTTGATCCGCAGTGGAATAGCCGCTCGAAAGAGCTTATGACCCTGTTCAGCAAGGCCAAAGCCTACGAGGCCGGGGAGAAAGTCAGCTTTGGCGGCAAGGACTACGCGCCGCTGTACACGCCGAAGAACGACACCCTTATCAACCTGTTCGGGATCACTGCCGACGAACAACACCAGCTCAAGACCATTGTCAGTCGGGTCGAGGCTGCAGAACGGGATAGGAGGCGCCACGAGCTTCGTAGGCGAGCTGCCGGTTCAGTAGACCGACAAACCTACCTTGATACCGCTAAAGCCAAGCAAACACAGGCACAGGCTCTAAGGCGCGAGGGGTTGAGCGTACGGGCTATCGCTAAGCTAATGGGTGTATCAGTTATGGCAGTGTCCAGGTACATAAACACGTCGGAGATTCAGTGTACCAAGTCCGTCCGTATTACTAATGGCGAAGCCCCCGCGCTTTGACGGCGGCCCGTCCAGTCTGATGGTCCAAGTGTTCAAAGTCCGTGCGTATTACTAATGGCGGAGCCTTCCGCGCGTTGGATCAAGGCTGTCTGGGATCGTCGTTCTGATGGAGTGCCAGTAGGGTGCTGCTCCGAAGTAATACGGCGGCTCGAATTTTGAACTCAGGAAGAGATTGCGCTTATGTGCGGGAGGTCTGAAGGGGCGAGCTGAGACAAGTCCGTGCGTACTACTTGGATTTGGTGGCACCGGAAAACAAACACCCCCGCACTCTGGCGGGGGATTGTAGAGTTAGCGGTTGACGGGGGAGTCGAGCCTTTGGGCTTCCTGCGCCGCTCGTATCGCCGTCAGAATTTGCAGGGCTTGAGCGGCATTGCTCTTGCTACCAAGTAGAGGGAGGCGATTCAGATGTTGCACTCCAGAAAACATGTGAAAGGAAGCCGAAAGGGCCAGCGGGCTAAATCGAAGCTGCAACGCGGTGCATTGTCGATCCAGTCTATCTAGCAATGGCCCGTGGCCTTTGCTCCGCAGCCAACGGCCGAACGCCCACATGCCAATGGCTAAGGTGGAGGCGAGCACTACGAATCCAGCGAACATTAGAATGCTATTCATGATTATTTCTCCGGTTGGTCGTTGCTTGAGGTTATGCTCGAAACGTCGAGGCGGCCGGAATTCGAGCTGGTGTTCGTATCCGGTCGAATGACGTTGGATTCCATGCCTGCGGCTTCCCCAGTTGGCTCTGCGGACGTGGGCGAACTGGAGTCAATGGGAGCTGGCAGTAGAAGATCAGCGCCAAACGACGCTGAGTGCGCATTCTCCATGCCCGGCACCGTCAGCGAGGCAATTACGCCAAGCGCTTTTGCACCACCATTGGCCGCTCGGGACAGTGCGCTGCCGGAACTAACAGCTCCCCCTTTCGGTGTTGCTTTCTGATCATCGTCACCGCCGCTCTGTGCGGCCTTCCCGGCCTGCTTAGCGGTCTGCTGGACGCTGTCGCTGGACGTAGCCGATGGGGTGGCTGCACCACCGCCAATCTTCGCACCTGCGGAGCTCGCCGCCTTGGCCGCTGCGCCGCCGCCAGTGCTAGACCCTACGCCGGGGGATGTAGCTCCACCTACTGGCGAGGTAGCACCAGCGGAGCTTGCACCGGTAAAACTGGAGTTGATCGCCCCTGCCAGACCGCCGCCGCTGATGCCTCCGGCACCCGCTGCACCGGCAGCAGCAGGAGCTGCCGCCCCGGCCGTGGCGATGGTTGCGATTGCCGCCGCTGCACCGGCAGCACCGGCGGCCGCCATACCACCGATGGCTGACCCGCCACCCATCGACGTGCCGCTAATCATGCCGCCGATCAGGTCGGGAATAGTCTTTGTCAGATAGCAGCACACCAAGGCCAGACCGACCATCGTCATCAACGACGCCTCGTCATTGGTGTAGGCGGCCAACCACTGCTTGGCGGACTGAACGATCAGGCCGACGATTAGCGTTAAGACGAACAGCTTGGCTCCGATTGCGACGGTGAAGCGCATTGGGGCGATCGCAAAATCACGCGTCCATTGTGAGCCGCCAAAGCCAAAGAACAGCACCGAAGCATTGATGATGACGTAAGACTCTACGAGCGTTACGAACATGAATGCAGCGATGAAGGCGAAACATGCCAATACAAGGATTGCGCATACTGCGATCAGAAGTCCTTTGGCCGGAGAAAACACTGATATGCCCTTTACCATAGTGCGGCCAAAATCCAGTGCAACCGCCAGCATATCGCCGGGTTCTAATGCACGCCCGAGGCCGCTCGCAGACGCAGCCGCATCGCGGAAACTATCGACAATGGCAGATGACCACTCCACCGAGTACTTCATAACAGCAAGGAAGAAGCCGACCACCAGGACGAAGCGCAGCAGCTCGCCGACAATCTCGCCTAAGTCGGCTTGCTTCATGATCAGAGGTATGAACGTCCAAATGAATTGAATGGAGGCCAACAGCCAGAATAATCTGATCGCATAGTCATACAGCTTTCCTGACCACTGGTGCGACTGCTGCAAAACGAGGTCGAGTAGGCCCTGCACCGATGTGTCGGCATGGGAAAGGTCGGTCGCGGCCATAGCATCTCCGCTCACGAATGAACTCGCCAAGACGAGGAACAATAGTAGGCGAGTATCCATAGCTAGTACCCCTTAACGCCGCCGCGAGTATTCGGGCGTGCTTCAAACGAGGAATCAGCGTCACTCTGTCGCCGTCGGTGCTCAGTCACCGAGGTACATTCGCTGTTGCTTTGAACTGCCACGGTGACCATAAAAGCGGTTAGTGCTGAGCCGGAGCAGATCAACGCGATGAGCCATTTCGAAATAGTCATTCTCAGTACCCCTTCACGCCACCGCGTTTGTTTTCACGTGCTTCAAACTGCTGTTCCGTTGCCTCGCCCGCAGCCTTTCGATCAACCTGCTGAGCCATGTAATTGCCCTGCATGTTGATTTGTGTGGCCAGCAGATCGCGCAGCTTCTGCAACTGCTGGACATTTTGTGAGGCGATTTCGTTGCCTGCCTGAATCGCCTGCATCCGGCCCTCGGCTGACTGTGAACGTGAAACCATGCGCGCGAGCTGAGCGTCTTCAGACTCGAAAGCTCCTGTATTTAAATCCGCTGCTTTCATTGCCGTTTTCACGTTGTCACGACCCTGCACGGACCACTTTTCATAGCGATCACGGTTCGGAGCTTGTGCCAAGTTCGCAGCTTGATTCAGGTAAGACTCGAAGCCTGGGAAGGCCGTGTTGAATTTCGAGTCCATGTCCTGGATTTGTCGCCCTAGGGCTTGCGAGCGGTTGTAGATGTTGGCCACATTTTTCAGATCGGCCGCGATGCTGCCAAACATCGAATTCGGCAAGCTCGTGCCTTGCGAAACCATGTTTTGATACTGCTGAATCTGCGTTTGCAGTTGCTCGGCGGTATTCAATGCCGTGTTGACCTGCTCGACGTACCCGAACATCTGCTGATAGAACGTCGAGCAATTCGAGCAATAGATTGCATAAGCACGGGCAGGGGAGATGCATACCATCCCTATAAAAACGGCTCCGAGAATTTTGGCGCTGTTGGCCATTTGGCGAATAAGTTTCCCGAGCGCATAAGCGGTCGTTCTGTGCGAAGTATCAGCTGACAGCGTTCTGTCTTTGATGGGCTTTGAGATTATTTGGTACATATGCCGACCTCAATCAGTCACTATTATTCGTGCTTGATCGTGCCCCGATATGCCGGTTGCATCGATGGAATGATTGGCTAATTAGGTTGACATGGAAGACGCCGATTGGCGGCGAATGCCGATGAGGTTTCCTAGAAAACTCTCAAAGAGCCGACGGAATTTGATTTTCAATCAGTCGGCATCGCATGCAGGGGGAGGGGCAAATCTTTGCGTCGTCCATGGCCGTGTACGCTTGAGAGAGTCGAGGTCGCTGAAACTCTCGGACATCCACCAAAGTTAGATCAGGTCGTCACGATTGTTGCCACTGCTAGGATCATGCCTGAACCCAGGTTGACCCTTTGACATGGTGCTTGGCTGCGTTGTCGCGGCAGACTGAGTTTGTTCTACCAGTGGCGTCGTAGAAAGTAGTGTCTCGTCTGCAACCTTTGGGCGCTGGTCTCCGCGCTTGGTCGGCGTGCGGATGTATTTTCCGACATATCGGGCGAACTGGCTGTAGCTCAGACCAGTGTTATCCCCGCCGTGGTTCTCGTACACGACCGTGACCGGCCACCCCGCTTGGATCAGGCTACGGAATTCCTCGAGTCTCGCTAAAAATGCGACCCGACCTGCACCTGTAGGCCCTTTTTTTGGTGTTTTTGTCATCGCATAGTCCGCCTAAGCATGGTTGCGCAAGTATGCGCATAAAGCTGTATATTTTCCACGCGTAATCTAGCGTAGACATGCGTAAGTATGCTTATGGTCGCGCCTTCTGAGCTGTTCGCATAGATACGCATATGTTTGCGCCTAGCTGGACGGCAAGATGTGTGTTGTACGGGTACGGGCAAGCCCGCACCCTACCAACACCTCCCCTTATTCGCCTTCGGCTCAACGTATCTTGCTCTGCGAGGCCAACAGTCGCTGCCGCGCCTAAGAGCGTAAAATTGATACCGATCACAGGAACCATAAGGGGTAGATGACGCCATCCGAATACATCGATTCTCATAGGCAGCAATCCAATCGATGCTGGCCTGTCGCGGTGGGTCTGCGGTCGCGCGCTCTTCAACCGACCCTGCGGGTATCGGTTTTACTGGAGTAAATGAAAAGTGGGCTGCCCCGACAGCAATGTCTACGAAGCCGCCATGAGGAGCCATAGGCATGGCTGGCCTAAACTGTCACTACTGAGGGGTTCCCAGCTCTGCCTGTGCCAAAGGCACCGAAATTTCTCGACATTTGCTTTTCATAGCGGTGAGATTGCGTCCGGGAATGCTACGATGGCGCGCGTGCGTGCGAAGGCTTGGGTGCCGGTCGTACGTGCCTAGGAGCTCTCCAAGAGTTCTACGGCCACAACGCTGCGCCGAGGTGGATTCGGCAGATATTTAACGGTTCTGGTCCATAAGCTAGCAATTGGAAAATCATGGGTGATGAAATGAGTTCGCGTTACGATAGGGATATTTGCAGTGACTCTCCAAAACTCGAAGTTGCGGCTATCCAGAGGATGAAGGTATCTGAAGGTGAGGTCGGCGAACTCTTAATCTCAGAACATGTTTGCTCATCGGATAAATTGATTGTCCGTGGTAGACAGGATGCCGCTCTGGTGTCAAAAACCGCCTTCGGACAAAGTCTGCTAGTTCCAGGTCATGACCGACGCTCACGTGTGCTAGACACCAGTTTTGACCCATGGCGTAAAATATGTGCATTAGAAATAACATCGAAGGACGGTGACTCATGTATTGGCACAGGCTGGATCGCCGGGCCACGGCTAATTATTACTGCCGGTCACTGTGTGTTTAATGACGTATATAATGGGTGGATGAAAAGTATTGATATTATTCCCGGGCGTGATGGCGAATCAGAGCCGTTCGGGCGATATCGTTCCGAGAGTTTCTGCTCGATGGAAAGATGGACTGCTGCTGGCGATGAAAATTACGATATTGGTGCGATAATTCTCTCTGAGGATTTGGATAGCAGGCTTGGATGGTTTTCTTTTGGATCTTACCCAGAGTCGCATCTAACAGCACAAATGGTGAACATATCGGGTTACCCGATTTGCGTGGTGGGTGAAGAGCAGATGCATCACTCCAATAGGATTTGCGCTGTTACTGATCATAAACTTTACTATGATGTAGATACAGAGGGTGGGCAAAGCGGGTCCCCAATTTGGCTTTACCCCAATGGCTCTAATACTCCGGTAGTTGTTGGTGTTCATAGTAATGGTGCTGGTAGGTCGCTTAACGCAAATTCGGGGGTCAGAATCACTTCGCTTTTGGCCGATAAAATCGCCGAGTGGCGTTCGCGTCAATAAAGGTGCGACGATGAAATCGAAGATAGTTTGCGGGTGTGTGGTAGATGATATGGGGCACCCTGTAAAGGGTGCATTTGTCGTAGTGGAGAGTTCTGAAATACCTGCTAAAGATATAGCGATTGTTACCAACGAGTACGGCACTTTTAGACTGGAGCTGCCAGGGGGGGATTGCTGTATATCCGCAGTCACGAAGTCAGGATTGAAAGGTGTGAAGAAAATATCGAAATACGCACCTTCAAACGTAACACCAACAATTTGCGTGCATAACTGATATGGCAAGAAGTGACCTTGTTGTAAAACTCGCCCAAGCAGGCTTAAGTGGCGATAAAGCCTCCGTTCGGCGTGTGGTCGAAGCTATAGTATCCGAGGAGAGTGCTAGGCAACACCACATATACGCGCAGAAATTAACGGATACCCTCAGGTCCGCGAGGTGGGGTAATTCCGAAGAATCTGTACCTAAGGCTGAGGCGTTTTCATATGGTCATGCTTATCAAAAAGAACCAGCTCAAGACTTGTACTCTGAGGTCGTGAGCACGCGAGGTGTTTCAGATCTTTATTTAGCACCTGAAGTAAAACTTGCGTGCGCGGAATTAATTGAGGAGCATCAGCGAGCTGATTTGTTACGATCATTTGCTTTGGAACCGCGCAGCAAAATTTTACTGACCGGCCCCCCAGGCAATGGTAAAACTAGCTTGGCTGGTGCTATCGCTTATGAGCTTGGTCTTCCTTTTTTCGTAATGCGATACGAGAGGATTATTGGCAGTTATCTAGGTGAAACTGCGGCAAGGCTTCAAGCTGCTTTTGATTTCTTTAGAACGCGGCCATGTGTTGTCTTTTTTGATGAGTTCGATGCAATCGGTAAAGAGCGAGCTGATGCGAATGATGCGGGAGAGATAAAAAGGATCGTTAGTACCTTGCTTCTACAGGTAGATGATCTCCCATCATATAATGTGTTTATCGCTGCAACCAACCATCCAGAGATAATCGATAGGGCAGCCTGGCGCCGATTTCAAATTCACGCCAATCTTGCTTCGCCAAATTCAGAGCAGATCGGAGAATGGTTGGGTAAATTTGAGGTTTTAGTTGGCGAACGCTTTGAAGATTTTAAAAGTGATTTTGTTAATGCGCTAGATGGAAGTAGTTTTTCGGATATCGAGCAGACGTTGCTCGATATCCGAAGAAAGTTGATTCTCTCTGAAGGTCGGCTGAGTTTAAAGGTCGCTGTCAAACAGCGTCTATCACAGTGCCGCCCTAGTAACTCGACTAAGGATGATCGTAGATATCATGGAAAAGCTTCCACTGCTGATTCTAAATCCACCAAGCCAAGACGCTCGCCTGAAGGGCAGTCAGAAATTTTTCAGCATCTCGACACCTAGTTCCGATCGTCAGTTAGCTAGGCTGGGCCCGAAATTTGAAACTCTGAGGCGTTTTTCCCAAAACCCTGTTTCTAGCGGCACTATTTCAGATGATACAGACGGTTTGCATCCTGAAAAAGCAATTGTATTTGAGCTGGCTCAATCGAAACAAGAATTCAAAAAAGCCGCCGAAAAGCTAGGATTGACTTGGGTCGATGAAGCAGATTTCTCATATTCGAGCGATGATGATTATCTTTGATAAAAAGAAGCCAAATAAGGCAATGGAGGGACGGCTTTACCTAACAGTTCCCAATCAGCGAGCAATCGGTGAGTTACTAAAGCTTTGGACAATCTATAGCTCTGGCAAAGAGCTTCCTAGAGGTTATGGGGATTGGAAAAAACTGTTTTCTCATTTGTTGGATATTCGAGCCTGGGGGGCACAGGATAGGCTTACACCCGAAGCAGCAAGGTACATTTCGGGTTTAGGGGAGTCGAATGGCGATAAAGTTAATTTCGAGTTGGAACTCGTATTCCATGGTAATAAAAACCGTGATGAGGCCGCGAAAAAATCTCTGTTGGAAAAAATTGATATTGAATCTACAGAGGTTCTGGATACGTCGTATATTCCCGAAATTAGGTATCATGCTCTCCTTGTTTCCATTTCTAAAACGGAAGCTAGAAAGTTACTGGATCTAGAGTCAGATTTGTTAAATCTTGATGAAATTGCCTATCTGCGCCCGCAGGCAATGAGTGTTTCATCCTCAGATCCTGACGATATAGAGCAGGTTGTAGAGTCCTCTGATAAAGTTGTGTTGCATCCGCCTGTTGCTGCATTGTTTGATGGAGTGTTGGTGCAAAACCATGAGCTTTTAAAGGGGCGTCTTGTAATTGATGATGGTGAAGATCTGGAAAGGACATCTCCAGTCCACACACGACATCATGGCACCGCTATGGCATCACTAATCTTACATGGCGACGTTGCAAAGGAGGAAGCCGCTCTACAGCGTAAACTGTACGTGCAGTATCTGCTCGCTGCAACTCAGGAGTCTTCAGTCGAAACAACCCCTCAGTCGCGACTTTTATTGGATGTGATATATTCGGCCGTTTTACGTCTAAAACAAGCACCAAAAGAGTTGGGTGGCGATGTTTTTGTCATCAATCTATCATTGGGTGATATCAATAGACCGTTTTCAGGGCAGATGAGCGCTTGGGGGCGGTTGATAGACTACCTCGCGTGGAAATATAATTTGCTGTTTATAATTAGTGCTGGGAATATAGTCGAAGGCTTATCTCTAGCTACTATCAAACAGCCAATACAATTGACTAAGCTGACGGATGATGAGCGCCATCTGCTTTTTGTTACAGCAGTCCAAGCTAAAATGGCTCATAGGAGCATATTTTCACCTGCAGAAGCTATTAACGCCCTTACAGTAGGTGCGAGTCACTCTGATGGCTGTTCTGCCGCTCCAAGTCCATATCTTATCGAGCCGTACTCTAGTGAAAAATTTCCTAGTCTAATATCTGGTTTAGGATTGGGCTATAAACAGGCTGTTAAGCCTGAGGTGCTGAATTGCGGAGGGAGGGCTCTTTACTCCTATATCGCGACTGCGGACGGGCTTATGTTGGTTCCTGGAAAGGCTGGGCGCTACTTTGGGCAACAAGTTGCCGGTGTTTCCAGTACCACTGATCTTGTACGTACTATTGGTACAAGCAACTCTGCCGCACTAGCGACAAGGGCTGCCGTAATTATTCATGATGAGCTTAAGTCTCAGTTTTCGGCGCCGGAGTTTGAGCGTATTCGATCCTTTTTACCTTCAATTGTTAAGGGCTTAATTGTGCACTCCGCTAGTTGGGGTAGTGCCGGGTCTTTTCTAGAGGGTGCTCTGGAGCCAAAAAGTGGAAGACTGTGGAAAAATAGACGCTCCAACATTACTCGTTTTCTAGGCTATGGAAAAATAGAGCTTTCTCGAGTTCTCGAATGCACTGAACATCGAGTTACCATGCTTGGTGTTGGTGCGTTGCGGAGTGAGGGCGCAGGCCTTTTCAGTTTTCCATTGCCTAAATCTCTTTCGGGTAAGAAAGATGTTAGGAGGCTAGTTGTTACTTTGTCTTGGCTTAGTCCTACAAAACCCGCGGAGCAGTTTTATAAGGATGCTCTTTTAGATTTTATAACTGAAGATACTAATGGATCTCCAGTGGGGGTTTCTCGAGTACCTGCGAATCAGCCACCTTCAGATACATCTCGCCGTGGTACGGTGATACATGAGATTTACGAAGGGGAGGATGCGGTGCCAATTGGCGACGATGATATTTTACGTATCAGAGTAGAATGTCGGACGCAAGGAACTGGGGCTTTACCCCCCATTCCATATGCGTTGATAGTGACTTTCGAGGTCTCAGATACGCTGAAGGCTAATGTTTACTCCGAGATTAGGGATAAAATCAGGCTGCCTTTGCGCAGCAAAGTTCAGAGTTGAGGTTCCCCTCGAGAGCCGCCCTATAGTTTTTGTAAGAAAACTCTAGGCGCCTACCGATCTAATCTTGAGTCGCCTGCTTAACTGATAGGGTGGTGCCAGATGAAAGATCGATCCCACGACGAAGCGATGGCCGAGCAGTTCTTGCTCTGTCCCGAATATGCAGTCGAGTTACTGACTGAGGTGCGCCGTAATGGGGACCCTGCAGAGCTGGCCATCCTACTAAGGCAAGTGGCCAAGGCGTTTGTCTCGGAGGAGGGGACGGCCGAGCTAACACGCAAATCTCCATAAGCGTGATGGAATGGTATATTTCATGGCATAAACTCTGCTGTCTATTTTAATAGTCTGAAATATAAGTATTTTTTTGAAGTATTGATAATAGAGTGGGAATGAGTCAGGCATAAATATCTGTACTGCTGACGGCCGCTATTGGCTCCGGCGCCTGCCTTGAAAAAAAGCCCTCTGGATAACTTCCATAGGGCTTTTTTCATTTTTACAGGCCAATTCCGGGCTTCCCTCAGGCTGCCAACCGCAATGACAGACTGTGAGGGTGCTGGGAGGGCACTGCCGTCACCTCTCGCTACGATTACCCGCCTTAGCGTGCACCGGGAAACGCTTATCATCGGGCTGCAGTCATGGGTATTTCACTGGCATGGTTCGCGGAGATTTTTGTAAGCGCTCCATGAACCCCACCTGTCCAAACAGAAGGCACATAAGGCAAGGCCACCAAATCAAGCGAACGCGGAGCCCCTTCTCGGCACATTACTTCATTTTTTCGGCCTGATATCCACCACCGTC
>NZ_CAXAPD010000032.1:0-64334 GCF_963970515.1 Pseudomonas sp. RL_5y_Pfl2_73
CCCCCCCCCCCCCCCCCCCCCCCCCCCCCCCCCCCCCCCCCCCCCCCCCCCCCCCCCCCCCCCCCCCCCCCCCCCCCCCCCCCCCCCCCCCCCCCCCCCCCCCCCCCCCCCCCCCCCCCCCCCCCCGGGCAGTTGCAGGCGCAAGAGAAGCCCTGATCATTGTGACGGGGGTAAGTGGGAGCAAGGCCCCCGCGAAACAGGCAGCTCTATTCTTGAAAGACCGCATTGCCTTCATCGCGGGCAAGCCTTGCTCCCACAGAGTTCCCCTTTTGCCATAAAGCTTTCCTTGGTCATGTCGGCGGTCAGTCCCGCCTTTGGCCGATGCACTGCCTACGTCCTGTCGCGATGGCTTGTTATAGTTCAAGCCTCTTTTCAGCCGGTAAAGGATCACTGTCATGTCGCAATACCAAGCGTTCAACGTCGAACTTGCAGACAACATTGCCCATGTGCAGATCAATCGCCCGGAAAAGATCAACTCGATGAACGCCGCGTTCTGGAGCGAGATCATCGAGATCTTCCAATGGATCGACGACACCGATGCCGCGCGGGTGGTGGTACTCAGTGGTGCCGGCAAGCATTTTTCTTCAGGGATAGACTTGATGATGCTGGCGGGCGTGGCCAACGAGCTGGGCAAGGACGTAGGGCGCAATGCACGCCTGCTGCGACGCAAAATCCTGCAACTGCAAGCCTCGTTCAATGCCGTGGATAACTGCCGAAAACCCGTGCTTGCGGCGATCCAAGGCTACTGCCTGGGCGGGGCCATCGACCTGATTGCCGCCTGCGACATGCGTTACGCCGCCGAGGACGCCCAGTTCTCCATCAAGGAAATCGATATCGGCATGGCCGCCGATGTTGGCACATTGCAACGCTTGCCCCGGATCATCGGGGACGGCATGCTGCGTGAACTCGCTTATACGGGGCGCACCTTCGGTGCCGACGAAGCGCGCAGCATCGGCCTGGTCAATCGTGTCTACAGTGACACCGTCAGCCTGCTCGACGGCGTGATGGACATCGCCCGGGAAATCGCCGCCAAGTCGCCGATTGCCGTGACCGGCACCAAGGAAATGATCGGTTACATGCGCGACCACCGCATCGATGATGGCTTGGAATACGTCGCCACCTGGAACGCCGCCATGTTGCAATCGACCGACCTGCGTGTGGCCATGGCCGCCCATATGAGCAAACAGAAACCTGAATTCCAGGATTGATTGACCATGATTTCACGCTGGACCACCGCAGTACTCGATACCGCTCTTCCTGGCGGTTGGGCCGTTGCCCGCAGTCCCGAAGGCTTTCTGTTCGATGACAACGGCGCGCTGTTTCCTCGCGAATGGCTCAAGCGCCAAGACCT
Organism: Pseudomonas sp. RL_5y_Pfl2_73; assembly: GCF_963970515.1. Lineage (NCBI taxonomy): Bacteria > Pseudomonadati > Pseudomonadota > Gammaproteobacteria > Pseudomonadales > Pseudomonadaceae > Pseudomonas > Pseudomonas sp. RL_5y_Pfl2_73. The sequence goes on from NZ_CAXAPD010000032.1 coordinate 1,352, forward strand.
GTCGATCCTCGCCGAGCACGGCATCGGTCACCTGGATGGCGAGCCGGTCTACCTGCTGGAATTGCACAGCCCGCTGGAAATCCCAGGCTGTAATTGGAAAGGCTTGCGGGCGTTCATGCTTGAGGATGACCACACGCTGTACAAAGTGTTGGGCTATGCCGCGCAGATCGGCACCTGGGCCCGGGACCATCGTTTCTGTGGCAGTTGCGGCAAGCGCATGGACCAGATTCCGCTGGAGCGGGCCATGTATTGCGACACCTGTGAGCTGCGGCACTATCCGCGGATTTCACCGAGCATGATCGTGTTGATCACTCGCGGCGATGAAGTCCTGCTGGCCCGTTCGCCGCGTTTCGTCCCGGGCGTCTATAGCACCCTGGCGGGGTTTGCCGAGCCTGGCGAGTCGGCCGAGGATTGCCTGGTGCGCGAGGTTTGCGAGGAAGTCAGCATCGAGGTGAAGAACATTCAGTACATGGGCAGCCAATGCTGGCCGTTCCCCCACTCGATGATGCTCGGTTTCCACGCTGAATATGCCGGTGGCGACATCGTGCCCCAGGAAGATGAAATCGAGGACGCCCAGTGGTTCAACGTCCATGACTTGCCACCGTTGCCGGCCTCGCGTTCCATCGCCCGCTACCTGATCGACCTGTATGTGGCGCGACGCTTAGGCCACGCTGAACCAGTGCTGCCAGGCTAGGCGCACGGTCAAGCCCAGCACCACGGTGATGAACACCGGTCGGATGAACTTCGCGCCGCCACTGATGGCGGTGCGAGCGCCGAAGAACGCGCCGGTCATCACCGACAGGCCCATGCTCAGGCCGATGACCCAGTCCACCTGCCCGGAAAAGATGAACACCGACAGCGCCGCGATGTTACTGACGAAGTTCATGCTACGGGCCACGCCACTGGCCTTGACCAGATCGATGGGGTAGAGCAGCAGGCTGCTCACAGTCCAGAACGCCCCCGTCCCCGGCCCGGCCACACCGTCATAGAAGCCCAGGCTGAAGCCTTGGGGCGCCTGCCATGTCTTCTTGATCGGGGCGTCGCTGTCCAGCGGCGCCTTGGGCGTGCCGCCGAACAACAGGTACAGGCCGCAGGCGAAGACGATGACTGGCAGCATCTTGTTCAGCCACTCGGCGGGTAAGTAATGGGCGACGATGGCGCCGGCCAGGGCCCCGACCAGGGTGCCAACGAGGGCATGAGTCCACTGCCTTGGGTGGAACAGCTTGCGCTTGTAGAAGGTGAGGCTGGCCGTTGCAGAGCCGAAGGTCGAACTGAGTTTGTTGGTTCCCAGGACCAGATGTGGCGGCAAGCCTGCCGTCAGCAGGGCTGGCGTTGTCAGCAACCCACCGCCACCGGCAATGGCATCGATGAAACCGGCAATGAATGCGACAACAGCAAGGATAGCGAGGGTCGTGAGGTCAACGCTGAGTTCAAAAGGCATGGAATAGGCTTATCTAGCAGGTCGCAGGAGGGCTGCGGGGACGGCCGGTATGTTACCCATAATGGTCCAGGCCTGCGACAGCCGGTTCATGCGTTGCACTGTAAGACCCTGCAACCCCACAAACGCCTGTGGCGAGGGAGCCTGCTCCTGGTGGGCCGCGCAGCAGCCCCAAAAGCCTTCCGATATCTACCTGGCGCACCGAGACCGCTGGACGATTTTTTTTTGAAATCAAGGGGTTGTCAGCCTAGGCAAATGAGTACATAATTGCGCCCATCGAACGCACTGGGACGTAAAAAATCTCAATGTTTTCAAGGGGATAGCGACACCTAGAGGTCCTGTGTCCTGATCAGGTTTGTACGCGGTTGATGTGGCAGCATCGCATCAAACGTTCTGAGGCCGAATAGCAAAATGGTTATGCAGTGGATTGCAAATCCACCTACGCCGGTTCGATTCCGACTTCGGCCTCCACTTTTAAAAAGCTCTGTAGATCTATGATTTACGGAGCTTTTTTATTTGCTAAGCATTGAAAGCTTTTGTATCGAAAAGGACATGAGCTACCTTGCTTCGCAGGGGAGGGATGTATATATTCCCCCTCTTGCTGCACCAGCCAGAACATCGGCCATTGGATTTTGCCGACGTTCCCATGGCTAACCGCGCTACCGCCCGAATGGCGAAACTGGTAGACGCATGGGACTTAAAATCCCCCGCTCGTAAGGGCGTGCCGGTTCGATTCCGGCTTCGGGCACCATCTAAAATCAAGGGTTTGCGAGCGAAAGCTAACGCAAACCCTTGTTCGTTTCTGCTTCTGAAAAACTGGCGCAGAAACCGGGTCCAAGCCTGCGGGTATTTTCAAGCGCAAACCTCTACACTCGGCGTTGAGATTGGCAAGGTGAGTGGCCGGCGGTTATGTCCTCCAGGCTGCCTTACCCAGTATGCTAATCCTTTAACCATGGAGAGGTGACGAGTGAAAACAATCGCAACGATGAGTCTGTTGACCTTGATGGGCAGCAGCGCTGTATACGCAGGGGAGACAACGTCCGTTGATGGGAAAACGCTAGCGGTAAACTTTGGCGAGCCGACTATTAAACAAGTTCTGCACTATCGGAAAATGTACGATAAGAAACCTTATCCCGATGCGGAAATTTATTACTACAGCAACGGTTTGTACAAAATCATCTCTCAGGGAGAAAATCATTACGGTGTCTATGTCTTGCAGGGACAGCACAGCGATGAAACATACACGGTGAAGTTTATCTCCCTACCGTCCCCCGACTGGGGAAATAAAACGGCGTATCACCAGCTCACCTTTATTCGCGGTGATGCACAAAACGTGTTTATCCAGAACGCAATTGTCGACACCGGCGAAGCGATAGCCCAGCAGAACGGAACCTATACGCAGGAAAAGAATACCGTGGTCAATCCAATCAGTACCGCTTGGAAGGAAAAATGAACCCGTCGCGCTAAAGCGGCTTGGCGGTAGAGTTGTGGGGATTCTGTTGTAGATAAAATCTTATAAAACAATAGGCTGCATGATATTTATTATGCAGCCTATTAGGTGTTGACCACCGGTGCCGGCTCCTCACAACCGCCGCCGAAACGCCTCGAGAATGTCCCGCGTCCCCTTTTTCATTTGCAGTTGGGCAATGGCGTCCAGCGGGTGCCAGAGGCAATCGCTGATTTCATTCTGTGGCTTGGCTGCCGTCGAGTCGCTGACCGATGCTTCGAACACATGATGTTCGGTCTGCCCGTCACTCATTCGCATCAAGTAGAGCAGGTTCTCGACGTCCAGGCCGGTTTCCTCTGCCAATTCCCGGATAGCTGCCCCAGCATGGGTTTCGCCGCACTCGACGGTACCGCCCGGCAGCGCCCAACGACTATTGGCTTTGCGAACCAGGAGGATGTGGCGATTTTCCTCGCAGATGACGGTCGCTCGAATTTTCATGGTCGTACTCGATCTGTGACTGTCATTAAACTGAAATATAACTGCAATATTTGCGCCTGACAGTATCTGTTTCGTTCAAATGTCGAGTTTTGCCTGGTCTTATCCACTAAGACCGCGACGGCGCGGGAAAGACTGAGATTATTTGTGCTTGCCATTGCTTCATTTCTCCGACCACTAGCACTAGGCTTTCGACCGGTTATCGCCTCAAATGAATCAGCTTAAAAAAAATGAATCCATGTTGGGTGCACTGGCCGACCCCGATAGGGGAAGGAAGCGAGAAATGACCACTGTTGAAGACTTCAAGATCAAATCCCATGAGCTTCTGGTGGAGCTTGATACGGCAACGTCGGAAATGATGAAGCTCATATGTGTTCATCAAATGAGCGGATCGACCTGGGATGAGGCGGTCCAGCGTCAACACGAAGCTTATGAGCAGTGGGTTGCTTATCTGAACGAGCGGGGATAGGTGCCAGCGCGTTGATCGGCGCCTGCAAGGCTGTGCCTAATTTCGTGCTGGCGTTGCGCTTCCCTTTGTGCTTTTGCACCGGTGCCGATCAATTTCGAGGCGCAAAAAAACGCGTTCCATCGGTTTTCCAACCGGTAGAACTCAGGGAGAACAGGTCTGGCGCAGCGCGTCAGCGGAACTTGGGCAGAGGGGGTTCTGCAGGCTTGAGCGACGTTAGCGCACTTTGGATCGACGGGGCGTCTTTATCGATGTCGTTGAGCCGGTCCCGGATGCGCACTGCGGTAGGATGCCCGCCTTGGTGGTCGACCCAGTCGGCGATTTCCTTGCAGGCTGCCGTGAGCCTGGCCTGACGCGATTCCAGCAAGGTGAGCAGGGTGGTGATGGACTCTTTTTCGGACATGTCACACCTCCATTCAAGGGTTGATGAGGCAGCACAAAACCCGCCAGGGGCGGGCTGTGCCGTGGTTTAAGCGTAGTTGAGTTATTTCAGGTCTGTCGAAGAATCCGGCGTCCGGTTAGACAGCCGGTGCGTCGGAAACAATGCGAGTGGTGTCAGCTGGACTCCTTGACCCAGGACGGCGTGACGCTCGCCCGCCAGCGCACGTCGGTAATACCGTATTTTTCAGCAAGGGGTTTGGAGACCCGCTTGACCTTTTCCCTCCCGAATTTCGGTATTCGCCCGACCCCCGCGTCGCAACTGGCCCAATGCCAAGCCTCGGAATTATTCATCACTTCTGCGCGAATAATGAATGACTTGGGTTCGCCATGGAGCATGTAATCAATGATGTAAAGCGATGGCCCGCCCATAAGTCCTCCCTAATTAGTCCTATACGGATGGATACAAAGGCATTCGGAAAATTCCATTGAGCTTCCAGACGGTCAAATTAATACCGCTCAGACTCGAGCGCGGAGCGACAGCCAAACAGCCGGAACTCGCGGCCAGGAACCAAAGCCGGTTACCCTTCTCCAAGGTGAGCTTCAACACCTTAGGCCAAGGATCAAAGGCGACGCAATGCGGCATCAACAAAAGGCAAAACATGAAAAACATCGCCAGGGTGCTGTTCATCGCAGCCCTCGCCATCGGTTTGTCGGGCTGCATTGGCGCCCCCATCGAACTGACGCCGCAAACCGAGCAACGCTTGCGTGAACAACCCCCGATCCGTTTCCTGCTGACATTCGATGATGGGCCCAGCGCCTCATCTATCTGGAACCCTAGCTTGGAGGTGCTCGACGCACTCGCAGACAATCCGGTACAGCCCGACATCAAAGCGGTGTTTTTTCTGCAGACCCGCGTACCACGGGCCGGTGGCAGTGATATTGGCCGCTCGGTAATGCGCCGTGAACAGCAGGAGGGCCATGTGTTGGCCTTTCATACGGCGACCCACTGGCACACCAATCACCGGTTCCTGAATCCGGATGAGCTGGAGCAATCGCTGGCCCGTGGCCGGCGCGATATCGCCTCCATTACAGGTGCGGCGCCGACCTTGCTGAGGCCGCCATTCTGGAGCTTCGACAGGCGTACTTCTGCCGCCTACCGGCGCCATGGCCTGCATATTTTGTTGACCGACCTGAGCGCAAATGACGGCAAAGTCTGGGGCATCACGATGAGCCCGCGGCGGCGGATCAACCTGACCCGGCAACTTTCCGAGGTGCGCGAGCGCATCGCCGCCGGGCAGTTGCCGGTGGTGGATGGGGTCATTCCGGTGGTGGTGACGTTTCACGACATCAATCGTTATACCGCTCGGCATGCCCGCGAATACCTGCAGATCCTGCTCGACAGTGCCAAGGCTACCGGCGTGAGGACCGACGCCAAGCCGTTCTATGATGACCACCAGGCACTGGAGCGAGCGGCCTTGGCTCGGACGGTCGATCACAGTACCGAGCCCGTGCATTTGCCAGGACTGTGGGACTGGTTGTGGGATTCGGATTCCCACTGAGGGCGCCACGAATGCGGCGGGTGTCGCGACGGTCGGTTGGCCGCCCAGCGCAATCGGCGTGTATGGTAGGCCGTGCACCCTTGGTTAAAGTAGGAGGTGACCAATGAGTACTGCGATGCTGACGAAAATGCACATCAACGGTTATGACGTGCTTAGCGTAAACAGCGGCCCATGGAGGGTCTGTACCCAGGCTGACCGGTTGGGTTCCTTTGCTTCCCGTGAGGAAGCGCTGGCCTACGCCGCCGCGTTGCCGACCCGCAGAAGCTGTAGCGATCGGTCTGTCAACACGAAATAGGTAGGGGGCGGTACATCCAACCTCTCGGTGACAGGTACGCCGCCATCGCGAGCAAGCTCGCTCCCACAGGTTTCCCGGGTGTTCAGCAATCGTCCCCTGTGGGAGCTTGCTTACGATAGCAGCGGGGGCAGCCAACGTCCGTCACTCATCAGGCGCGTGCCAATTCCAGCGGAACTTCCAAGGTAAATAGGGCGCCTTGCCCCGGTCCGTCGCTATGGACATAGAGGCGGCCATTCATTTCTACCGCCGCCAGGGCGCAGCTGTGCAAGCCAAATCCATGGCCGTCCTTGCGGGTCGTGAAGCCATGGTTGAAGATGCGGGCCAGGTTCTCCGGGGCAATACCTTCGCCTCGGTCCTTGACGCTGAGGCATAGCGTGGTTTCGTCGAGGATGCGAATCCCCAGGGTCATTTCCCGCGGATGCTCACTGATGTGCGACATGGCGATTTTGGCGTTGCTGATCAGGTTGATCAGGATCAGCAGCAACCTGTGCTTGTCTCCCATGATCGCAGGAACGTCCTGGTATTCCTTGATGACAGTGACGTGATGCCGGCTGAGCGCGCCCGAATTCATACGTAGCGCATCTTCGAACAGATTGCTGACATTGAGCGGTTCGATCAGTCTGGCGGCCCCTGCATAGGTTTGTTGAGTGGTGACGATTTCCTTGATGTGATCGATGCTCTTGGTCAACTGCGCCAGCTCATCGATAAGCACTGCCTGTTCCGCGGCGATGGAATCGACCAGTTCGTTGAAATAGCGTGGCAGCAACCGGCCTTTTTCATCAAGGGTGATGAACTGTCCAAGATCCTCGGCATGTTCATTCATCATCTTGACCGCTTTAGTCAGCCCGAGCGTCTTGCTGTTCCTCAACTTGCGGGTCACGAGCTCGGCCGAAATATTCACGCTGTTGAGCACATTTCCGACGTTGTGCAACACATTCGTGGCTATTTCGGCCATGCCCGCCATTCGGGCCGCATCCACCAATTCGCGTTCGGCCTCCTTCAGCTCTTGGGTGCGCTCCTGTACGCGCTCCTCGAGCCGTTCATTGGACACTTGCAGTTCCTGGTTGATCTGATTGATGACGGCGTAACTGCGAACCAGTCGCACCGCCAGGTAGATCATCAACAGTGCCATCACGCTGGCGCACACCGCCAGGTAGAGATGATATTGACGGTCCGTTGCGGCGGTCCTGCGCTGTGTCTCGTTCAGCAGCTCATTGATGCTGTCCAGCTCCTGGGCAACCGGAATGACGCTGATGCGATCAAGTAGGTCATTGACGACAGGTTGTTCCTGGGCAATGGTCTGGACGTGGTGGGTCAGGGTCATGAACGGGGGCTGATAGGCCGCAGGCAACTGGTGAATGTAAGGCTCCAGCTCAGTTAATTTGCCCTGCACTTCCTTGGCTTTGTCCGTCGAGACATAAAGTGCGAACTCCAGCGTTGTCAGGGTCAACTCAAGCACATTGGACGCTGCGGTCAGGCGCTCCATGGGGTTTTCGATATTCATGTCGTTGAGTAGCGTTTGAATCTGGTCTTCGACCTGCGGCAACGCATCCAGGGATGTGCGTAGATTGGCGTTGTGCTGTTCGAATTGCTCCACCAACAAGGTCTTGTTCTTGACGGCCTCCACATAGCCCTTGCGCCTGGAGGCCCAAAGCGCCGCTAAAGGGCCGGAATTATTGAGTTGCTCCAACTGCTCCCATCGACTGCCGGCCTCAAGCGGCAGTGCCAGCGACAGGTTGTTGTTCACGCCGATCTTTTTCCTGAGGATCTTGACGTTCCAGTTAGCATCGGCCTGCTTGAGCTGGCGAATGAAGTCGCGGGATTCAAAGTAGGTCGATGAGTCGTACGTGTATGACTTGATTAAAAAGAATATCAGTGCGCAAAACACAACAAGCGCGACAGCCAACAGGGCGGGCCATTTATATTTTTTGATAATAGTGGTCACGTTATTCTCCTGTTCAGGGCGCTGACCGAAGGAGTCGATGAATTCCCGAGGGGGAGAGATGCTCGAAGGGGGGCGGAAGGGGGGAAAGGTAAGCGTCGTGCGGGTTGGTGTTCAGGTTTGCTTTGGCCTGGGTACACGTTGAGCTCCGTGCTAACGATGAACGTCGGGTTCATGGTTGAGTGTAGCGCTAACGAGAGGGGCGATGCTGCTGCGCAAGTACGCCGCAGTGGAGCAGGCGCGGCCGTGCAGGCCGCGCCCGTGGCGTTACTTGATGTCGATGAAGGGCAGGGCGCCGTTTGGCAGCACGGTGGTTGGCAAGACACCATTCCAGCGCTCGGCCTTGGTCAGCTCCACCAGGTTCTGGTTGCTGGCCAGGGCCTGGGCCCGCGCCTTAATGGCTTCGGCTTCGGCTTTGCCGCGCAACTCGGTAGCCAGTGCGTCTGCCTTGGCCTGTGCCACTTGCGAATCGGCCTCCGCCTGCGCCTGGGTCACGCGAATCTGTGCTTGCACCTGCTCGGTGGCGAGCTGTTGTTCGCGGGTCTTGACCTGGACTTCCGCAGCCATGCGCGCTTCGATGGCTTTTTCGTAGGCATCACTGAAGTCAATGTTCTCGACCTGAACGCTGTCGATGATCACGGGGCCGGTAATGCTGGCCTTGATGGCCGTGGAAATATCGTTGACCAGTTGGACGCGGTTCTGCACGGCAGCCACGGCGTTGAACTTGCCAAAGACGTTTTCCACCTGGGTAGGCACTTGGCGGCTGATCATCCGGTCGCGGATACCTTCAAGGTCCTTGAACTGGGTATAGACCTTCGCGACATCCAAAGGCGCGATGTGCCAGGACACGGACACCTTGAGCTGGGCAGACTGTTGGTCCTTGCTGTAGGCCTGTAGGTCTTCATAAGCCGTCACTTGGTTCTGGACGCTGATCAGGCGTACCGACTCGATAAATGGCATCTTGAAGGACAGCCCCGGTTCAATCACCCCGACCAACGCCCCGTTGCGCAGCAGCACGCCGCGCTCGGTTTCGTCGACCGTGTACCAGCTGCTGAAGAATATACACAACAGGAGGATGCCCCCGATTGCTGCGACGATGGAGCCGATGGTTTTATGGGGCACTTTTCTTTCCTTGAGTGGCTGGATGGGGTTTGCCATAGCTGTGTCCAATGTTGAAGCTGCAATCGGTATTGCGAATGCCAGACACGAAAAAGCCCTGAATAATCAGGGCTTTTTCGTATAAAGATGGCGGAGGCGATGGGATTCGAACTCATGGACCTGTTACAGTCGACGGTTTTCAAGACCGTTGCCTTAAACCACTCGGCCACACCTCCGTATTGCGTTGCGGGCGCCATAATACCCGAATGAAACACACTGTCAAACTCTCTACGTAGCTTGTTACAGAGCGTCTGTTATTATCCTTGCCACTGAATGTTTCAAAACCGGAGGAGTGTCGCCATGCGCGAACAGGATTACGCAGTGAACAACAGCGTGCAGGCTGAGCAGCTAGAGGTTAGCCGCGTCCTGCGCAACACTTATGGGTTGCTGGCACTCACACTCGCTTTCAGCGGTGTGATGGCTTACGTCGCACAACAGATGCGGGTGGGTTACCCGAACATCTTCGTTGTGCTGATCGGTTTCTACGGCCTTTTCTTCCTCACCAACAAACTCCGTGATTCGGCCTGGGGCCTGGTGTCGGCTTTCGCCCTGACCGGCTTCATGGGCTTTTTGCTCGGCCCGATCCTCAATCGCTACCTGCAAATGCAGGGCGGCGCTGAAGTGGTCAGCTCGGCCTTCGCAATGACCGCATTGGTGTTCGGTGGTCTGTCGGCCTACGTGCTGATTTCCCGCAAGGACATGAGCTTCCTGGGTGGCTTCATCACCGCAGGTTTCTTCGTGTTGCTGGGGGCAGTGCTGGCCAGCTTCTTCTTCCAGATCAGCGGCCTGCAACTGGCGATCAGCGCCGGCTTCGTGCTGTTTTCGTCGGTCTGCATCCTGTACCAGACCAGCGCTATCATCCACGGCGGCGAGCGTAACTACATCATGGCCACTATTAGCCTGTATGTATCGATCTACAACCTGTTCGTCAGCTTGCTGCAGCTGTTCGGCCTGATGGGTCGCGACGACTGATTGCATTGGTGATGAGTGAGAAGCCCGCTTTGGCGTGATGCTGTTCACATAGAAACAACGGCGTTTTTTCAGAAATGAAAAGCGCCGTTTTTTTTGGTTTTTTTTGAAGGGCCTGGCTTTCCATTCGTGAAACAAGCACCGTTTTTCCCAGAGTGAACAGCATTATGATCAACAAGGTGCGTTTATAGCTCGGCGACGCAGCAGCAGGGTCAGGCCCAGACCAGTGACGGATAACAAGGCGGCGCAGAAGAAGATCGATGAATAGCCCAGGTTCAACGCCACCGCCCCCATCAGCGGACCGGCAATCGCCAGCGCCAGGTCGAAGAACACCGCATAGGCGCTCAAACCCGCGCCACGGCTGGTGTTCGGCACTTGCTTGATGGCCTCCACCCCCAGCGCCGGGTATACCAGCGATAGCCCGAAACCGGCCAGCCCGGCACCGACCAGGGCGAACGCGGTGGACGGCGCCAGCCACAGCAATACCAGGCCGAGGGTTTCGATGCTCATGCAGGCAATGGCTGAGTTGAAGCCACCGAAGCGGGCGATGCTGGAAATGAACAACAACCGCGCCAGGATGAAGCAGGCACCGAAGACCGTCAGGCACCAGGCCGCGCCGGTCCAGCCGCGACTGACATAAAACAATGTGATGAACGTGGTGAGCGTGCCGTAGCCGATCGATGCCAGGCTCAGGCCCGCCCCGAATGGCGCAATGCGTCCAAACACCGCCCAGAAAGGCAAGCGCTCACCGCGAATGACCGGCACCGACGGCTTGTTGCGAATGATCAACAGCGCCGCCCCGGCTAGCAGCGACAACGCAACGCCCAGGCTGGCGAACCCCAGCTCACCGACCATCACCACGCCCAGCGGCGCACCGATGGCGATGGCTCCGTACGAGGCGATGCCGTTCCAGGAAATCGAGCGGGCGGTGTGCTCCACACCCACCTGGCCCATGCACCAGCTGATGGTGCCCACGCCAATCAGCCCTTGGGCCACGCCAAGCAGCAAGCGCCCAACAATCAGAATCAACAGACTGGCCAGGGGAAAACTTTGCAACAAGATCGAGAGCAGCGTCAGCAAGCCGCTGAGCACAATCCCCGTCAGCCCGTAGACGATTGCCCGCTTGGTGCCAACGCTGTCCGACAGCCGCCCGGCCATGGGGCGGCTGAGCAGGGTCGCCAGGTACTGTGAGCCGATGGTCAACCCGGCCACCACCGCGCTGAAGCCCAGTTGTTCGTGGACATAACCCGGCAGCACGGCAATGGGCAGGCCGATGCAGAGAAAGGCGATGAAGGTGTAGAAAACGATGGAGACGATCTGCAGGGTGATCGACAGGGAGCTGGAGGCAGGTGAGGGCTTGGGCATAGGGCTCGTTCGCGGGCAGCGGTAAGAGAGCCTCATCATGGCGCGAGGAGGGGATAAAAGAAAGCAGGCTAACTAAATGTGCTGGCGAAGGCGGATGGTCAGTTTCAATTGAGGTTGTATGCACCGGCCGCTTCGCGAGCAAGCCCGCTCACAGTTTTACCCTTGCAATACAAAAAGCCCTGTCACAGTGGACAGGGCTTTGCTTTTACAGCGAACAGCCAAGGGCCGTCCTTAGAACACCACACCCTGGCTACGCAGGTAGTCGTCATAGGTGCCGCTGAAGTCGACCACGCCATCGGCGCTCAGTTCGATGATGCGGGTGGCCAGGGAGGAGACGAACTCACGGTCATGGCTGACGAAGATCAGCGTGCCCGGGTAGTTTTCCAGCGCCAGGTTCAGCGCCTCGATCGATTCCATGTCCAAGTGGTTGGTCGGTTCGTCCATCACCAGCACGTTCGGCTTTTGCAGGATCAGCTTGCCGAACAGCATGCGGCCTTGCTCACCACCGGAAATGACCTTGACCGACTTGAGGATCTCGTCGTTGGAAAACAGCATACGGCCCAAGGTGCCACGAACCAGTTGTTCGCCGCCCTGGGTCCATTGGCCCATCCAGTCGAACAGGTTGACGTCGTCTTCGAAATCGTGGGCATGGTCCTGGGCGTAGTAGCCCAGTTCCGCGGCGTCGGTCCATTTCACGGTGCCGGCATCGGGTTCCAGCTCATTGACCAGGGTGCGCAGCAAGGTGGTCTTGCCGATACCGTTCGGGCCAATGATCGCCACGCGTTCACCGGCTTCGACGGTGAAACTGAAGTCCTTGAACAGTGGCTTGCCGTCAAAACCCTTGGCCATGCGTTCGACAATGACCGCCTGACGGTGCAGCTTTTTGGTTTGTTCGAAGCGAATGAACGGGCTGACGCGGCTCGATGGCTTGACCTCGGCCAGTTGGATCTTGTCGATCTGCTTGGCGCGAGAGGTGGCCTGCTTGGCTTTCGAGGCGTTTGCCGAGAAACGGCTGACGAACGACTGCAGCTCGGAAATCTGCGCTTTCTTCTTGGCGTTGTCCGACAGCAGTTGCTCGCGGGACTGGGTCGCCACGGTCATGTACTCGTCGTAGTTGCCCGGGAACAGGCGCAGCTCGCCGTAGTCCAGGTCCGCCATGTGGGTGCAGACACTGTTCAGGAAGTGACGGTCGTGGGAGATGATGATCATCAGGCTCGAACGCTGGGTCAGCACGTTTTCCAGCCAGCGGATGGTGTTGATATCCAGGTGGTTGGTCGGTTCGTCGAGCAGCAGCACTTCCGGGTCGGAGAACAGTGCCTGGGCCAGCAACACACGCAGTTTCCAGCCTGGTGATACTTCGCTCATCGGGCCGAAATGCTGCTCGATGCCAATCCCCAGGCCCAACAGCAGTTCACCGGCACGGGATTCGGCGGTGTAGCCGTCCATCTCGGCAAATTCGGTTTCCAGCTCGGCCACGGCCATGCCGTCTTCTTCGGTCATTTCCGGCAGCGAATAGATGCGATCGCGCTCGGCCTTGACCTTCCACAGCTCTTCGTGACCCATGATCACGGTGTCGATCACGGTGAATTCTTCGTAGGCGAACTGGTCCTGGCGCAGTTTACCCAGGCGCACGTTCGGCTCGAGCATGACCTGGCCGCCGGACGGCTCGAGGTCACCGCCGAGGATTTTCATGAAGGTCGACTTGCCGCAACCGTTGGCGCCAATCAGACCGTAGCGGTTACCCGCGCCGAATTTGACAGAGACGTTTTCGAACAGTGGCTTGGCGCCGAACTGCATCGTGATGTTAGCTGTAGAGATCAAAGGTTTATCCTGCGGAACATTCAGAGTAGCTAAGGGTGCGGCAGTACCTGTTCAGTACCTATTTGCGCACGTCCCGACCGCGCAAAGGTGTCGCGGTCGCAAGCGCAAGGGTCCATCCGGCATAAGAGGACAGCAGCATACGGAGCGCCTGGCCCGGTAGACGTGCGCCGAGGCCGCGTTTGCGGCATCGGCCAAAGGGGGCGCGTAATAGTTGGCGGCGATTGTACTGGTCTGGCCGCATAAACGATAGGGTATTGCCCGGGCAAGACAGTTTTTCACAATGGAAGGATAACTTTTGGTTACAAACTGTGGCTAAAATGCCATTTCCCCCTGTGCCATCTGCCTGTCGCTTGACTGGCCAGGGAAACGACCTGTCCACTCCAGCATTGTGGCGGTTTTTCGTGAAGCTCATCATTGTCGCGATCTACATCTTCTCCATTGGCTACGTTCACCTGCGCGGTCGCGTGCGGCATAAGTTCGGACGCCAGTTGAGCGATCATTCGTCGTTTCTCGCCCCGATCAATTGCCTGCTTTACCTGTGCTCGAAACTGCCCAACAGGCCTTTCCTGAGCCCGGCGCAGTTCCCGGACCTGAGCCCGTTGCAGGCCCACTGGGAGGAGATCCGGGCGGAAGGCCAGGAGCTGCTGCGCGCGGGGGAGATCAAGCGTTCCGATCAATACGACGATGTGGGCTTCAACTCGTTCTTCAAGACCGGTTGGAAGCGCTTCTACCTGAAGTGGTACGGCGACAGCCATCCTTCGGCCATGAAGCTGTGCCCCCGTACCACCGAACTGGTGCAGAGCATCGGCTCGATCAAGGCGGCGATGTTCGCCGAGTTGCCGCCGGGCTCGAAGCTGGTCCGGCACCGCGACCCCTATGCCGGGTCCTATCGGTATCACCTGGGCCTGGAAACACCCAACGATGCTGGTTGCTACATCAATGTCGATGGCGAGCCTTATCATTGGCGCGATGGCGAGGCGGTGATCTTCGACGAAACGTTCATTCATTACGCCCATAACACCACCGGCCATAATCGCATCATCCTGTTCTGCGACGTGGAACGGCCCATGAAGTTTCGCTGGGCTACCGCGTTCAACCGCTGGTTCAGCCGCACCGTGATGACAGCGGCCGGCGCGCCCAACGACGCGGGCGACAGGACGGGCGCCTTGAACCGGGCGTTCTCCAGGCTCTACAAGATACGGTTGCAGGGCAAGGCCCTGAAAAAGCGCAACCGCACGCTGTATTACCTGCAGAAGTGGGCGTTCTTTGGTGGCCTGCTGGTGATCTTTATCTGGATGTAGGCGCTGGGGAGGCCTGCGAACTTTTGATTTTGATTTTGATCGTTTGCTCTGGACTCTATGGGTTGTGGAAAGATCGCAGCCTCGTTGTACTCGACAGCTCCTACGTCCCTACGTCCCTACAGGGTGTTCAGTTGGTGGGTTTTTGTGCATTCAGTTGCTCCCACATCCTGGCCGTGATGCGCTGGCGGTGGTTGTAGCCTTCCCAGGGATCGGCGCCCAAGCCCTTTGCCCGTTCCTGCGCGGTATAGATGTCCCATTGCTGGGCGTTGCGCAGGGTCGACAGTTCGGCCCGGGCGATTGGCACCGAGACTGGCAGGCCTGGCCTGGCGCGTACCGAGTAGGCAGCTACCGTGCTGGCACCGCGAGCGTTGCGCAGGTAGTCGACGAATATTTTCCCGACGCGGTTCTTTGGGCCCATGGTGGCCGTGATGCGCTCTGGCATTTGCCGGGTCAGGAACTGCGAGATGGCTTTGGCGAACGCCTTGGCGGTGTCCCAGCCTTCACTTCTCGCCAAGGGCACGATCACGTGCATGCCGTTGCCACCGCTGGTCTTGAGAAAAGCCTGCAAACCCAACTCGTCGAGCACCGCCAAGGTCATATGGGTCGCCTCGATTATGGCGCTCCAGGGCAGCGAAGGGTCCGGGTCCAGGTCCAGGACAAACAGGTCGGGCGTCTCGATCCGGTCGTGGGTCGCGGTCCAGGTGTGCAGTTCCACTGTACCCATCTGCGCCGCGCTGACCAGGGCGTGGATGTCATCGATTTCCATCAGCGCTGCATGGCCCGGGTCCAGTCGCGGATCCAGCTGTTTGATATGGGGAATGTCCAGGCGATCGGCGTGTTTTTGGAAGAACTGCTCTTCACCGATACCGTCCGGCGCCCGCAACAGCGCGACCGGGCGCCGCTTGAGGTGCGGCAGGATCCACGGAGCGATGTCCAGGTAATACTGCGCCAACTCGGCTTTCTGCACACCGCTGACACCGTCGATGACCCGATCAGGGTGGGTGATGGTCACGCCGTCGACTTTGGCCGCGCGGGCTTTGCTGCGGCGCTTGGGTTCTGGCGTCGTGGGCTTTATTGGCAGAGGCTGTTCGCGAAACACCTTGTTGGCCGGCATATTGCCCGACAAGTCCAGGAAAGTAGCCTGCCGCACCCGGTTATCGTGAGTCCATTCAGTGAACTCGACCTCGCAGGTCAGGCCAGGCTCGACCCACTGCACGCCCCGTCCCCGCACACCGTTGAGTGGCAAAGCCAGTGGCGGAGTCTCGCGCTGCTGCGCGCACAGTTGCGGGTGTAATTGTTTGATTTGCGCCTGGCTGAACCCCGTGCCGACCCGACCGGCGTACACCAGCCCAGACGGCCCGTTGACGGCCAGCAGCAACGCGCCGAAACCGCTGCGCTTGCCTTGGGGGCGGGTGAACCCGACGATGACGAAGGCTTGGCGCAACCGGCACTTGAGTTTTACCCAATCGGCGCTTCGCCGGGACATATAAGGGCTGCCCAGGCGCTTGCCGACCACGCTGTCCAGTGAGAGCGCGATAGCGCTTTCGAACATGTCGTGCTGGCTGGCAGAAAACGACTCGGAAAAGCGCAGGCGCTTGCTGGCGTTGTTGCCAAGGGCTTTTTTCAGGGCCGCACGGCGTTCCTCCACCGGCGCCTGGCGCAGGTCGACACCGTTGAGGAACGGCGCATCGAATAGGAAGTACACCATGTCGACCGTGCGGCTGATGTCGAAAGCCTGGCGCAGGGCCGCGAAATCGCAGTGGCCGGTCTCATCGAGCAGCACCAGTTCGCCGTCGAGCCAACTGTCCCCCAGGTTCAACTCGGCCAGGGCATCGGCATGCAGCTTCAGACGCTCGGTCCAGTCCTGGTGATTGCTATTGAACAAGCGGATTTCGCCCTGTTCGATGCGGGTCAGCAGTCGATAACCGTGGAACTGGACTTCATAGCGCCATTCGCCGGTGGGCGGTTCTTCCACGGGCGTGGCCAGGTGCGGCGACAGGCGCTCGGGCAGGCGGTTTTGAGGCGCCTTGCGGGCCGTTGTAGTGTCCGACTTGGCGTTAGACAAACGAGCAGATTCACTCTTGGCGTTGGCCATGACAGATTCCCTTCTATTGCGCACGCCAGGGGTTACCCCCGGGAGGCCTTGGTGGCTTTTTTGGCAGGAACGGATTTGCGGGGTTTTGCAGGTTTTGCAGGCGCCTTCCCGGCGGATTTGTCGGTGGCTTTGCCCTTGCTGCCCAGGCTGCGCTTGAGCAACTCTGTAAGGTCGACGACATCGGCCGTCTTGCGTTGTTCTTCGCCTGGGGCAGTCTCCACCGCTTCGAGGCGGCCTTCGTTGGCTTTTTTTTCCACCAGCTCCATGATTTTGTCTTCGAAACTGTCCCGGTATTCTTGCGGCTCCCAGTCGGCGCTCATGTCTTGCACGAGACGCTTGGCCATTTCCAGCTCGCCCTTGGCCAGGGTCGGGTTCGTCACCTCGTCGCTCAGCTCCAGGACATCAAGGTCGCGCACGTCAGCAGGCCAGCGCAGCATCACCAGTACCAGCGCCGATTCAAGGGGCATGAGCGCCGCCAGGTGCTGGCGGGTATGCAACACGACATGAGCCAGGGCGACCTTGTGAGTCTTGACCAGGGTTTCGCGCAGTAGGGCATAGACTTTGCCACCGCGTTTGTCAGGGGCGAGGAAATAGGGTGTGTCGATGTTTTGCAGTGGGATCTTCTCGCTGTTGACAAAGGAAAAGATATCGATGGTCTGGGTGGACTTGGGGTGGGCGGAACGAATTTCTTCCTCGCTGAGCAACACGTACTGGCCTTTGTGGTACTGGACGCCCTTGACGATGTCGTCCTTGGTCACCTCCTTACCCGTCGCCTTGTTGACCCGTTTGTAGCCCACCGGGTCCATGCTGCGTTTGTCCAGCCAGTCAAAATCCACACCCTGGGAGGAGGTGGCCGACACCAGCGCGACAGGAATATGGACCAGTCCGAAACTGATTGCGCCTTTCCAAATTGCCCGTGCCATGGTGGTGTTGTCCTTGCCGGTGGATGTCTTTCTGGTGACCTTCGCGGCTTGGGAAAAGTTTCCATTTTGCGAGCTTGCTCGCGATGGCGGCAGTACAGGCGCCATTGACGCAAGTTGACCCTCCGCTGTCACGAGCAAGCCCGCACGCATTGGTTCGCAGACGTTTCGTTACATCTTCACCCGGACATTTCGCTTAACAAGGGCGAACCTGCGGCGTAGCGTGCTTTCGATATGCCTGAACTCAAGAGGTGTCCGAATGAACAGGCTGATGGTTGCCATCATTACGCTATTTCTGACCGCCGCTGCCCAAGCTGCCACGCCGGGCGGAGGCCCCATGGTTCTGGCCCAGAATCTACCGGGCAACAACAATCCCTATAACAGCCCGACGCGGCGGGCCAATCCCAATAGCATGCAGGGCACGCGGTCCAACGTGCCGACGATTCATGACAACCCGACGGTGCCGGTACTGCGCCCACCGACCCTGGAAAACGGCGGCATTGGCAATGGTTATCCCCGTTCCGGCCAGCCACCGGGCTCGCCGCGGCCCACCATCGAGGCTCCGACGCCACCCAGGAGCACCCAGAATGGCAACCGCTAGGTCGTCGCGCTCTTTTCACACCACAGAAGGAATTGTGCATGTTGCGTAAAACACTCCTGGCCGCATGTTGCGCCAGCGCTGCCCTGACCCTTGCCACGTCGGCTGCTGCCGCGCCGACCCAATCATTCAAGAGCGAGGAGGGCACCGTGGAAGTGACCACCGTGGTCAAGGGACTTGAGCACCCTTGGTCTGTCGCATTCCTGCCTGGCCAGCAGGGCATGCTGGTGACGGAGCGACCGGGCAACCTGCGCGTGGTCAGCCTCGATGGCCAATTGTCCACACCCTTGAGTGGCGTGCCTGAAGTATGGGCCAAGGGGCAGGGCGGTCTGCTGGACGTGGTGCTGTCGCCCGATTTCAAGCAGGATCGTACCGTCTACCTGTCTTACGCCGAGGCGGGCGCAGACGGCAAGGCCGGCACCGCCGTGGGGCGTGGGCAACTGGCCGAAGACCTCAAAAGCCTGAAGAATTTCGACGTGATCTTCCGTCAGCAACCCAAGCTGTCCACGGGCAACCACTTTGGCTCGCGCCTGGTCTTCGACCGCGATGGCTATCTGTTCATTACCTTGGGGGAAAATAACGAGCGGCCCACCGCCCAGGACCTGGACAAGCTGCAAGGCAAGGTCGTGCGCATCTACCCCGACGGCAAGGTGCCCGACGACAACCCCTTTGTCGGCCAGAAAAACGTCCGTCCCGAAATATGGTCCTACGGCATGCGTAACCCCCAGGGGGCGGCCCTCAACCCTTGGAATGGCACGTTGTGGGAGAACGAACACGGACCCAAGGGCGGTGATGAGATGAACATCATCGAGCGCGGCAAGAACTACGGCTGGCCATTGGCGACCCATGGCATCAACTACTCCGGCGCCCCGATTCCCGAAGCCCAGGGCAAGACTGTCGAGGGCAGCCTTGGCCCACATCACGTCTGGCAGGTGTCACCGGGGCTCAGTGGCATGGCGTTCTACGACCATGATCGTTTCAAGGCCTGGCAGCGCAACGTGTTCATCGGGGCGCTGGTGCCCGGGGAACTGATTCGCCTGCAATTGCAGGGCGACAAGGTCGTCCACGAAGAGCGTTTGCTGGGTGAGCTCAAGGCGCGAGTCCGGGACGTTCGTCAAGGCCCGGACGGTTACCTGTATGTGCTGACGGATGAGGACGACGGGGCGTTGTATAAAGTCGGACTCAAATGACGCACCGCCCTGTAGGCGTTCATGTGCAGCCATTCATCTAGGAACTGCGTAGGAGCTGTGTAGGAGCTGTCGAGTGCAACGAGGCTGCGATCTTTCCCAAGACAATTGAATCTCAAGCGAAAGATCAAAAGATCAAAAGATCAAAAGATCAAAAGATCAAAAGCTTCGCCAGCTCCAACATATTTGCCATTGACTTGCCACCAACGCACCGCTAACTTCCAGCCATGACTTCAACCGTACTGCGCAGCCAGCCAAGCATTATTACCGCCATTCCTTATTTGGCGGGTTAGCTGACGGCTGCACCCAACCCGCCCTGGAGGCGGGTTTTTTCTTTCTGTCTCCTGGGCTCCGCCCGAACCAGGAGATCGCCATGACCGTTACCCGCACCGAGCAAGCCCTGCTTGAGCACTACGTTAAGAAGATTCTCGCCGCGCCAGTCTATGAATTGGCCGTACGCACGCCGCTGCAAGCGGCTTCCGCACTGTCCGAGGCCTTGGGTAACCGGATCCTGCTCAAGCGCGAAGACCTGCAACCAACCTTTTCTTTCAAGATCCGCGGTGCCTATAACAAACTCGTGCATCTGACCCCGCAGCAGCGCGCCCGTGGCGTCATCACCGCGTCTGCCGGCAATCATGCCCAGGGCGTTGCGCTGGCGGCACGGGAATTGGGTATTTCGGCCAGCATCGTCATGCCTGTGACCACTGTGCAATTGAAGGTGCTGGGCGTGCGCAACCGAGGCGCCGAAGCGATTCTGCACGGGGAAAGCTTTCCGTTTGCCCTGGCGCATGCGCTGGACCTGGCCGGGCAGACCGGACGGGAGTTCGTCTCGCCTTTCGATGACCCGGACGTGATCGCCGGGCAGGGCACTGTCGCCATGGAAATCCTGCGCCAGCACCCCGGCCAGCTGGATGCGATCTTCGTCCCGGTCGGCGGCGGTGGGTTGATCGCCGGGATCGCGGCCTACGTCAAGTACCTGCGCCCGGAAGTACGCATCATCGGCGTCGAGTCGCAGCATTCTGCCTGCCTCCAGGCAGCGCTGGCAGCCGGTGAGCAGGTAACCCTGCCAGAGGTGGGAACCTTCGCCGATGGCGTGGCCGTGGCGCAGATTGGCGCCCATGGCTTCGATATCTGCCGTTTCTGTGTCGATGAAGTGATCACCGTGAGCAACGATCAACTGTGCGCCGCGATCAAGGACATCTATGACGATACCCGTTCCATCACCGAACCGTCGGGCGCACTGGCAGTGGCAGGCATCAAGCAATACGTGGCGCACACGGGGGCGCGAGGCCAGACATTGGTGGCGATCGATTCCGGTGCCAACATCAATTTCGACAGTTTGCGCCACGTGGCCGAGCGTGCAGCGGTGGGCGCGGTTTGAGTGATTTACGCTACGTCACACATTTTTTGAAGCAGGCGACGGATGCCCACTTGCATCTTCGCATTAGGGGCTACTCTAGGTTGCGAACCGGATAAAAGCGATTGCAATTTGCAGGGGGGAAAGTAGCGTTTCCTTGCATTTTGCACGAACTATCTGGCGCGGGACGAAGCTAAACGCTTGATTCAGATCAATCCGCAACGTTTTCAATACAGGCATACTTCTTGCGGGATGATTCAAGGGTTCGTTTGGCGAACTCGTTGACTGAAAGTGCTGAAAAAAACGAACGGCACGGTATTCGTAGTTCCAGTCCGCAGGGAAGAAAACGGACGAAATACCGCTGCCGTGAACATAAGTTGGCCGCCTCAACAGGAGAGAGTCGCCATGTTTCTATCTGCCCTCGAAATGCGAAACATCATTGAAAGCAGCTTGTTACCCAAGCGCTCGCAATGCACCTTGTCACCTGAGCTGACGATGACAGTCAAGATTTACGACGATCACGAAACCGATCGCGTGGCCTTGATCAAAACCGACATCGATGCCAATAAACTCACCGGTTGCCGGGCCATCAACGACTTGATCGCCGAGCTGCGTACCGAGCTCGACCACAACCCTGCCGCTGGCAATCACTTTCATCAGCAACACCATCGGATGACTGGCCGCTGATAACGGCCTTGTCCTTGTAAGCCTGACGCTCGGGTCCGGTCATGTCCGAACCCGGCGTCCAGTTTTTTAGCTGCGATTTTTTAGCAGCGATGCGCCATTCAGTTCAATTGTTGTCTGTATGGCAGGTCCGGCCCGGTTTTGCCGCAAGTCAGGGCGGCGGCGCGAATGGCGAACTCAAGCATGGTGCTGATCTGTTCCCGGGTCAGGGTATGCAACCCCTCGACCGAATCCAATTGTTGTTCCGTCAACCACGCAATCAGCGCGGCCTGGAAGGTGTCGCCTGCACCCACGGTGTCGGCGATCTTCACCGGACAGGACGGCAGCGACCATGAGCCGTGTTGGCGACTGAAGACCGTAGCGCCCTGGCCGCCACGGGTCAGGAAGACCAATTGGCAGCGGTTCCCCAGCCAACCTTCGACGATCGCCTTGGGCTCAACCCCTGGGTAGAGCAGCTCCAGGTCTTCGTCACTGACCTTGATCAGGTCGGCATATTGCACCAGCGTCGCAATCCGTGAGCGCCACAGCTCGATATCCGGCTGCGGGTTGAGTCGCACATTCGGGTCGAGGCTGATCAGGCGGCGGCCGCTTTCGCGTTGCATCAGGGCCAGGAGCGTATCGGCAATGGGCTGGACCACCAGCGAGAACGAGCCGAAATGCAAGCCGCGCACCTCGGGGCCCAGGTCCGGTAGATGCGCCAGGCTCAGTTGTCGGTCCGCACAGCCTTCGCCGCGAAAACTGTAGTGGGGCGAACCATTGGCGCCCACGGCAACCATTGCCAGGGTGGTCGGTGCGTCGAACTCCACCAGGTATTGGGCGCTGACACCTTCATTGAGCAGCACCTGCTGCAAGCGTCGGCCCAAGTAGTCGGTGGACAGCCCGGTCAACAGCGCCGATTCAACACCCAGGCGGCGCAGCCCCACGGCTACGTTGAACGGTGAACCGCCGGCAATGGCCTTGTAGTTCACTTGCGAGGCCAAGCCATTCGCCTCGGTCTCACTGAAAAAATCAAACAGCGCTTCACCACACACCAAATACATAGTTGCCCGCTCTCAAAGGGTTGCGACGTGTTGTCGATAACGTTCATAAACTTGTTGCGACGCCGCGACATGCGCGGCAATTGGCCGGGTTTCGCTGGTCGGGTCGAGCTTGACGCAGCGCTCACACAGCTCGGCCAAGCCTGTTTGCGAACCCGAGTGACACCATGCCGCCTGGATCGCCGCCCCCAAAGCCGCGGCTTCGCTCTGCTCGGTGCAAATGACCGTGGTGTCCATGGTGTCGGCGACGATCTGCCGCCACTCCGCGCTTTTGGAGCCACCGCCGATCAGGCGAATGCTCTGGGCCTGGAGTCCGTTGGCCCGCAACAGGTCCAAGCCATAGCGCAAACCGAATGTCGTGCCTTCGACCACGGCGCGACACAGGTTGGCCCGGGTCAGGTTGGTGGTGGTCAGGCCCAACAGGCTGCCGGTGGCATGGGGCAGGGCGGGAACACGCTCGCCGTTGAGGAACGGCAGCATGCACACGCCCTCTGCACCAATCGGAGCCTGGACCACCAGGGCGTTGAATGTGTCGATGTCCAGCGCCAGCAATTGGCGAATCGCCCCGGTGGCGTTGGTCAGGTTCATGGTGCAGATCAGCGGCAGCCAGCCACCGCTGGAGGAGCAGAATGTCGCCACGGACGGCTGTGGACTGACCGCAGGTTCGGCGGCATAGGCGTAGACCGTACCGGAGGAACCGAGGCTCATAGTAATCACGCCGGGCTGGATATTACCCGTACCGATGGCCCCCATCATGTTGTCGCCGCCACCACTTGCCACCACCGCGTTGGGGTTGATGCCCAGGTGCGCAGCAATGGCTGGCAGGATACGTCCAACTGGCTGATGGGCCTCGATCAGTTCCGGCAGCGCCGCTTGCAAGCGTGCGCTGGGGTCGATGTGTTGTAACAGTTGCACGTCCCACTGGCGGGTGCGCACGTTGAAATAGCCGGTTCCTGAGGCGTCGCCGTATTCGCTGCAATGGCGGCCGGTGAGCCAGTAGTTGAGGTAGTCGTGGGGCAGCAGGACGCTGGCGATGCGTTCGAAAACCTGGGGATGTTGCTCTCGAGTCCAGAGCAGTTTGGAAACCGTGTAGCCCGGCGCGATCACCACGCCGAGGCGTTCGAGGCTGCCGCCTTCACCACCCAGGTGCAGCAGGAGTCGATCGTTTTCCGGCGTTGTCTCGGTGTCGCACCACAGCTTGGCCGGGCGCAGCACCTGGCCTTGGTCATCGAGCAACACCAGGCCGTGTTGTTGGCCGGAGACGCCGATACCGTGGATCGCCTGGCCATCGACCCCAGCGACAGCCAAGGCTTGGTGAGTGGCTTGGGTGAATGCCTCGAGCCATTGCTGGGTGTCTTGTTCGCGGCGACCGTTGGGGCCGCTGATCATGGCGTGCGCCGCGGCACCCTGGCCGAGGACCTGGCCACTGGTCGCGTCCAGGACCAGCGCCTTGGTGCCTTGGGTGCCGCAGTCGATGCCCAGGAACAGTTGTTGGTTTGCCATAGAAATCCTTGGTCGTCAGATCAATACCAGCAGGTAATAGCAGCTCGGTCAGCAAACACACAACCCGGGGCGAGGGAGCTTGCTTCCGCTGGGCTCTGTAGGAGCTGGCGAAGCCTGCGATCTTTTGATCTTTCGCTTGGGATTCAAGTGTCAGGGAAAAATCGCAGCCTCGTTGCACTCGACAGCTCCTACACAGCTCCTACGGCCCAGCGGGAGCAAGCTCCCTCGCCACAAAAGCGGATTGCTGTTTAAGCGCCGTCAGCCAACACTCGCTCAAGTGTTCGTGTTACCCCGTGTTCACGCAAGCTGTTGCAGCACCATTCGAATGCTGCCACGAACTCCGGCGAGCGAGGAATGGCAGTGCCAAAGATTTCTTCCACCTCCAGCATCCGCTGGGTCACCAGCGCATCGTCAGCCACCAGTGCCTGGCAGAACGCCGCCCGTGGGTCCGGGATTGAATACGTCACGCCGTTCTCGTCCACACCCTTCAAGTACACGGCCCAGGCGGCCACTACCAGCGCCGCGCGGCGGGTCTCGCCACCGTTGGCGATCAAGCGGTTGATGGTTGGCACAGTGAATTTCGGAAACTTCGACGAGCCGTCCGAACAGACCCGTTCCAACTGGTCGGCAATCGCCTGGTTGGAAAAACGCTCCACCAGGGTGTTCTTGTAGTCGCTCAGGTCGATGCCCGGCACTGGCGCCAGTTGCGGCGTCACGTCCAGGTCCATGTAGGCGCGCATGTAACGTACGAACAGCGGATCGTTCATGGTCTCGTGGACGAAGCGATAACCCTTGAGAAAGCCCAGGTAGGTCAACGCCAGGTGGCTGCCGTTGAGCAGCTTGATTTTCATCTCTTCATAAGGTGTGACGTCATCGGTGAACTGCACGCCGACCTTTTCCCAGGCCGGGCGACCGTTGACGAACTTGTCTTCCAGGACCCATTGCACGAAGGGTTCGCAGACCACCGGCCAGGCGTCGTCGATGCCATGTTCGTCATGCAGTTGCAGGCGATGGGCCACGCTGGTCATGGGCGTGATGCGATCGACCATGGCATTGGGGAAACTGACATTGCGGTCGATCCATTGCCCCAGATCGGCGTCGCCCAGCGCGGCGAAGGCCAGCAACGCCTTGCGGGTCACAGCACCATTGTGGGGCAGGTTATCGCAGGACATCAGGGTGAACGCCGGAGTGCCGGCCGCACGGCGCTTGGCCAGGGCGGCGCAGAGGAAACCGAAAACGGTTTTCGGCGTCTCAGGATGGGCCAGGTCGTGCTGGATCTGCGGCAAGTGGGCCATGAACTCGCCGGTGCTGTCGTCGATGCAATAGCCACCTTCGGTGATGGTCAGCGAGACGATGCGGATCTGCGGGTCGGCCAGTTTGTCGATCAGCGCCTGGGCGCCATCTTCAGCCAGCAACATGTCATTGATCGCGCCAATCACCCGGACTTCGGTGTCATCGGTGTCGCCCAGTTCGTACAGGGTGAACAGGTATTCCTGGGCGGCCAGGTCGTCCCGGGCACGGCGATCCTCGGCTCGCAGGCCCACGCCGCAGATGGCCCAGTCCAGGTCGGCACCGGTGTTCATCAACGCATCGGTGTAGTAGGCCTGGTGAGCGCGGTGGAAACCGCCGACGCCGATGTGGGCGATGCCCTGGCGAATGTCGCCCACAGGGTAGGCGGGCAGGGCGACGTCAGGGTTGAGGTTGTGCAGGTTTTGTCGGTTGAGTTTCATCGCAGGTCTCGGCAATCAGGCGGCGGCGCGCAGCGCGCGGGTCACCGCAACGCCCTCGGCATCGAATAAGTGACAGTGTTCGGCGTCCAGGTGCAGGCTCAGTTGCTCGCCGAAACGGCTCGCCAAGTCGCCGCGAACGCGCATGGTCAAGGCTTCGTCGGATGCGGTGACGACGTGACAGAAAGTGTCGCTGCCCAGCCGTTCGCTGACGTCGGCGGTGACTTGCAGGGTGCAATCACCCGGTTGCGCCAGGTTCAGATGCTCTGGGCGAATCCCCAGGGTCACCGCGCCGCCGACGTTCAGGCTGGCACCGCTCAAGGGCAGGCTGATACGCGTGCCGGCGTCCAACTGCACTTCACAACCCTGGCTGTCCAGGCCGGTGACCCTGCCTTTGAGAAAACCCATTTTCGGTGTGCCGAGGAACCCGGCGACAAACAGGTTGGCCGGCTGGTGGTACAGCTCCAGCGGTGAGCCGACCTGCTCAATGCGCCCGCCATTGAGCACCACTACCTTGTCGGCCAGGGTCATGGCTTCGACCTGGTCGTGAGTCACGTAGATCATGGTCGCCTGCAGCTCTTTGTGCAGGCGTGCCAGTTCCAGGCGCATTTGCACCCGCAGGGCGGCGTCGAGGTTGGACAGTGGTTCGTCGAACAGGAAGATTTTCGGATTACGCACGATGGCCCGGCCGATCGCAACACGTTGGCGCTGGCCGCCGGACAGTTGCTTGGGCTTGCGCTCGAGCATCGGCCCCAGTTCGAGGATGCGTGCCGCCTCGTTGACCTTCTTCTCGACCTCGGCCTTGGGCACACCGGCCAGGTCCAGGGCAAAGGACATGTTCTTGCGCACGCTCATGTGCGGGTACAAGGCGTAGGTCTGGAATACCATCGCCAGGTCGCGCTTGGCCGGGCTGACTTCAGTGATGTCCCGGCCATCCAGTTCGATGGTGCCGTCGCTGACCTCTTCAAGGCCGGCGATCAGCCGCAGCAGCGTGGACTTGCCACAGCCCGATGGGCCAACGAAGACCACGAACTCGCGGTCGTTCACCTCAAGGTCGATGCCTTTGATGATGGAGAAGCCTTCGAAAGCCTTTTGCAAATTCTTGATTTTCAGGTTGGCCATGATGATGGGCCTCCACTTGTTATTTATTCAGTTGGCCGGGAAAGATCGCAGCCTCGTTGCACTCGACCGCTCCTACAGCGATCCGGTGGGCGCTGGCGAAGCCTGCGATCTTCTGGCGGTTCATTTCACCGCGCCGAAGGACAAACCGCGCACCAGCTGTTTCTGGCTGATCCAGCCGAAGATCAGGATCGGCGCGCAGGCCAGGGTCGAGACGGCCGACAATTTGGCCCAGAACAACCCTTCCGGGCTGGAATAAGAGGCGATCAACGCCGTCAGTGGTGCGGCTTTGGAGGAGGTGAGGTTCAGCGACCAGAAGGCCTCGTTCCAGCACAGGATCAGCGACAGCAGCACAGTGGAGGCCAGGCCGCCCTTGGCAATCGGCAGCAGCACCCGGACCATCTCCTGCCACAGGGTGGCGCCATCCAGACGCGCGGCCTCGAGGATGTCGCGAGGAATGTCTTTGAAGTAGGTGTAAATCATCCAGACCACGATGGGCAGGTTGATCAAGGTGTAGATGATGATCAACGCGACACGCGTGTCCAGCAGGCCAAACTGCTTGGCCAGCAGGTAGATCGGCATCAGCACGCCCACTGGCGGCAGCATCTTGGTGGAGAGCATCCACAGCAACGTGCCTTTGGTGCGCTGGGTTTCATAGAACGCCATGGAGTAGGCCGCAGGCACCGCAATCAGCAAGCACAGGGCGGTGGCACTGAAGGAAATCACCACCGAGTTCCAGGCGAAGCTGAAGTAGTTGCTGCGCTCGTTGATGTGCAGGTAGTTCTCCAGCGTGGGCGCGAAGATGAACTGCGGCGGTGTGGCGAACGCGTCGATTTCGGTCTTGAAGCTGGTCAGCACCATCCAGAAGATCGGGAAGAAGATCAGGATCGCGATGGCCCAGGCCAGCGTGCCCAGCAGCAGGCTTTGCAGGCGACGGGATTGTTGAAGAGTCATGGCGACGGCCTCAATGCTTGTCGGTGAGGTTTTTGCCGATCATCCGGACCAGGATGATGGCGGCGATGTTGGCAATGACCACGGCAATCAGGCCACCGGCCGAAGCCATGCCGACGTCGAACTGCACCAGTGCCTGGTTGTAGATCAGGTAGGCAAGGTTGGTGGAGGCGTAGCCGGGGCCACCGTTGGTGGTGGTGAATATCTCGGCGAATACCGACAGCAGGAAGATCGTTTCGATCATCACCACCACGGCAATCGGGCGGGCCAGGTGCGGCAGGGTCAGGTGCCAGAAGATCGCGATCGGGCCGGCACCGTCCAGGCGCGCGGCTTCTTTCTGTTCCTGATCCAGCGACTGCATGGCGGTCATCAGAATCAGGATCGCGAATGGCAGCCATTGCCAACTCACGATGATGATGATCGACAGCAGCGGATAGTGGGCCAGCCAGTCCACCGGTTGGGCGCCGAACAGTTTCCACACCGAGGCGAGGATGCCCGAGACCGGGTGGAAGATCAGGTTCTTCCAGATCAACGCGCCGACGGTGGGCATGATGAAGAACGGCGAGATCAGCAGCACACGGACGATGCCACGACCAAAAAACTCACTGGCCTCCAGCAGCGCGCTGATCAACACCCCGAGGACGATACTGATCAACAGCACGCTGCCCACCAGCAACAGGGTATTGGTGGCGCCGGGCACGAAACCTGAGTCGGTGAGGAAATAAGTGAAGTTCTCCAGCCCGACGAATTGGTTTTCACCGGGGTAGAGCAGGTTGTAGCGGATCAGCGAGAAGTAGACGGTCATGCCCAGCGGCACGATCATCCACAGCAGCAACAAGGCCACCGAAGGGCTGACCAGGAACCAACCGGGGTTGGCCAGGCGGAGCTTGCGTGCCGGCGGAGCAATCTCGATGGGGGCTTTGGCAGTTGTTGTTGAGCTATTCATGGCATTGAACCGATTTTTGCGGGCCTATGAAGATCCACTGTGGGAGCGAGCGTGCTCGCGAATAGGGCGGCACATCCAACATCAATGTGACTGACAGATCGCTTTCGCGAGCAAGCCCGCTCCCACAAAAGGCAGAGCGGCGACGCGGATTACTTGGGATACCCGGCGCGTTTCATCTCGCGTTCGGTGGTGGACTGCGCAGCGGTCAACGCCTGGTCCACGGTCTGCTGGCCGGTCAGCGCACCCGAAAAGAACTTGCCCACCTGGGTGCCGATGGCCTGGAACTCGGGAATGGTCACCAACTGGATGCCGATGTAGGGCACAGGTTTGAGGGTCGGCGCTTTCGGGTCGGCGACTTTCAACGATTCCAGGGTCACCTTGGCAAACGGCGCGGCCTTCATGTACTCGTCGCTGTAGGTCGAGGTGCGGGTGCCTGGCGGGACGTTGGCAATGCCGTCGGTCTTGGCAACCAATTGGCTGTACTCCTTGGACGTCGCCCAGGTGGTAAAGGCCGTGGCCGCGTCCTTGGCTTTGGAGCTGGTCGGGATGGCCAGGGACCAGGAGTACATCCACGAAGTGCCCTTGTCGGTTTTTTCGTGGGGGGCGAAGGTGAATCCAACGTGATCGGCCACCTTGCTCTGAGTCTTGTCGGTGACGAACGACCCGGCGACGCTGGCGTCCACCCAGATCGCGCATTTACCGCTGTTGAACAGCGCCAGGTTTTCGTTGAAACCATTACTGGAAGCGCCCGGCGGGCCGGACTTCTTCATGTTGTCGACGTAAAAATTGAGTGCTTGCTTCCACTCGGGCCCATTGAATTGCGGCTGCCACTTCTCATCGAACCAGCGCGCGCCATAACCGTTGGCCAGGGTGGTGATGAGCGCCATGTTCTCGCCCCAACCGGCCTTGCCCCGCAGGCACAGGCCATATTGTTCCTTGGATTTGTCGGTGAGCTTTTCCGCGAACTCACCGATCTGGGTCCAGGTCGGGTGTTCGGGCATGGTCAGCCCGGCGTCCTTGAACAGGTCCGTGCGGTAATAGGTGATCGAGCTTTCGGCATAAAACGGCAGGGCGTACAGCGAACCTTTGACCGACAAGCCATCGCGCACGGAAGGGAACACGTCTTCCAGGTCGTAGGAAGCCGGCAGGTCCTTCATCGGTTCCAGCCAGCCCTTGGCACCCCAGAGTGCAGCTTCGTACATGCCAATGGTCAGCACATCGAACTGTCCGCCCTGGGTAGCGATGTCGGTGGTCAGGCGCTGGCGCAGGACGTTTTCTTCGAGCACCACCCAGTTCAGCTTGATGTCCGGGTGCTCGGCCTCGAAGGTTTTCGAGAGCTTTTGCATGCGGATCATGTCGCTGTTGTTGACGGTGGCAATGGTGAGGGTCTGTGCGCCGAAACTGACGCTGCTGAGGGTCATGCAGGTGGAGACAAACAGAGCTTTTACCGAAGGTTTCATCGCGCACTCCTTTTCTGCGCCCGAAGGTTGCAGAAGGACAGTTATTGTTTTTGTGTCTTCCGGATGAAGGGAAGAATGTGCGCTGATTACAGCCCTCAATGGGCGGCGTGACAAATCATCCGTCGCACTTGTGCTGATACTTTTTTGCACTGGCGAAGATTTGTGGCGAGGGAATTTAGCGAAATGTCGCACCGTCCCGCTTTGTGGAAGCAAGGGTTGCCCGCGATGAAGATGACGTGGTCTGCCGGGAAACCGAGGCGCCTGCGTCGCGAGCAAGCTTGGCTCCCACATAAATCCTCGCCACAGGGACAATCCGAGATTGTCAGCCCTGGTTTTGCTCCGTCAGCCGCTGCACCGCCAACCGCCGGTAGTGGGAAGGGGTCATGCCCTTGAGCTGCTGGAAACGCCGGTTGAAATTGGAGATATTGTTGAAACCGGATTCAAAGCACACGTCTGTCACCGGTTTGTCGCCGTCGGCGAGCAACTCGCAGGATTTGCTGATGCGCAGGCGATTGACGAACTCAATGAAGCAGCGACCGGTGGCCTGCTTGAACACCCGGCTGAAGTAGGTGGGTTTCATGCTCAGGTGCTCGGCCACTTCTTCCAGGGACAGTTCCCGGGCGTAGTGGGCGAAGATGTAGTCCACCGCGCGGTTGGTGCGGTCGACGCTGTGTTCGTCCGCCGCCTGCGGGGAGGTCGCGCCGGAAAGCAGTTGATAGTCATCCGTGGCGGCCAGCAATTCCATCAGAATGAAAAAATGCCCCAGGCGGCTCATGCCTTGGGAATCGGCGATGCGCTGCATCAGGGTCATGGCCTGGCGGATGGTGCGCTTGCAGCGAAACTCGATGCCGTATTGAGCACGTTCGAGCAGCGGTGCGACAGCCTTGAGTTCGGCGAATACCTGATGGCCGCTTTCGAACAACTCGTCGGTGAAGTTCACCAGCATGTCGCGCTTGTGCACCACTTCGTCCTCAGCCACCTGGCTGATCCAGTTGTGGGGCAGGTTGGGCCCGGTTAGGAACAGCGACTGGGGATAGAAGTTGCCGATATAGTCGCCAATGAACACCTTGCCGGAACTGGCAACGATCAAGTGCAGTTCGTATTCCTTGTGGAAATGCCAGCGCACCAGCGGGCAAGGGAAACCGTGCTGGCGGTAGATGATGGATAACCCATTATGGTCGTCCATCAACTCGTAGGAGGGGTCGGTGATTCTGGCAGTTCGGGTCATGGGCCTGGCGCTTTTATTGTTATCGCCGTTGGATAATGCCCCCTTCCCCAGGCAGGTGCCACTCTGACGATTAGGCGTTGCGGTTTTTTTCCTCAATCCACTGGGACATGTATTGGGTGCTTTTGTGTTGGTGGTGACGCAGCATGCTGCCGGTGAAGTTGTCCCGGCGCCGTTGTACCAGGTCCGCCCGGCAAGCGTTGATGCTGTCGATCAGCGCCGGGCCGTGAACCTGTTGCTGGTAGCGGCTCGCCAGCAGGGCGAGGCCTGCATCCTGGGCCTGGGTCCAGCGCCCCTGGTCGCTGTACAACTGCACCGCCGCGCTGGCGATGCCTTCGGCGCTCTGGGCAATTGCGCCGGGCCAGGGCATGCCGCCGTGCATGGCTTCGGCCCCCACGGGGGTGGTGACGTTGGGTGTGCCGCAAAGCATGGCGTCGATCAGCTTGCCCTTGATGCCAGCGCCGAAACGCAGAGGTGCCAGGCAAATGCGTGCCGCTGACATCACCTGCAAGGCGTCCTCGGCCCAGTTCATGATGTGAAAACCCTGGGCCGGGTTATGTAGCACGGCGGCCTTGGGCGGGGTGTAGGCGCCGTACAGGTGCAGTTGCGCGCCGGGTAATTGTTGGCGGATCAGTGGCCAGATGGCGTTTTTCATCCAGAGCACGGCGTCCCAGTTCGGCGCGTGGCGAAAGTTTCCGATACTCAGGAAATGCGCCCGGTCCTCGAACGGCACCGACTGTTCGCTGGGCAGGTCCAGCATCAAAGGGCACCAGTGCAGCAGGTTGCGGGGCAACTTGAAATGTTCCACCAACAGTTCGACTTCAACCTCGGACACCATCAGGTTGAGGTCACAGCGGTACAGTGCAGCGATTTCCCGCTTGGCCAGGTCGGTGTCGGCCATCCGCTGGAACTCCTCGCCCAGGGCGGGAGCGAAGAGGTCGCTGAACTCCTGGCTAGCCTCATCGCGCTTCAAACGGTCCTTCAAGCGCTGATGCCGGGCGTGGCGCAGGCTTTGCAAATCTGACGTCTCGAGCACCCGCAGGGCGCCGGGGCAGTGCTTCTCGACCCGCCAGCCGAACTGTTCTTCCATCATGAATTGGTCGAACAGCACGATGTCCGGCGCCAGCTCGCTGATGAAGGCGTCGAAGCTGCTGCTATTGAGTTCGATCGGCACTTCCTGGATACCCAGCGCGACCAGGTCGGCGCGGTGTTCGCCGGGACCCGCCGGACTGCTGAAGGTGATGTCCCAGCCTTGCCCGAGGAAGGCGTCGAGGATCTGCATGACATGCCCGCTGGCAGCCGATGAGCGCGGTTCGGGCCAGACGTAGCCGATAACCAGTACTTTGGTGGCGGTGGGGTGATGCATGAGCAGAGGGTTCCTCGAAGCGAATCAGGCGCTGTTGGCGCACGGGGCGCCGATAGTGACCAACAATACGATCCGGCTCAAGAAGGGGGGCAAGAAAGAATGCGTTTGACCTCGTCTCGCAATTGATCGATCGAGAAGGGCTTGCTGATCACACTCATGCCCTTCGGCACATCGATACTTTCGGCATAACCACTGGCAAACAGCACAGGCAGCTCTGGCCGCACGGCTTGGGCCTGTTTTGCCAATTCGCGCCCATCCATGACCGGCAGACCGACGTCGGTCATCATCAGTTCGATGGGCTGCGCGTCGTTGTGCAAAAAAGCCAGCGCCTGCTCACAACCCTCCGCCTCCAACACCCGGTATTCCAGTTCCTCCAGCACGTCGACGATCAACATCCGCACAATATCATCGTCTTCGACGACCAGGATGGTGGGCGGAGTGGCAGGGGTGGACATAGTAGACATTCTCGAAAAAGGGAACGGGAGGGAGACTCAAAAAAAAAACGGTCTCATTCATGAGCCTCTTTTATGAGCCTCTTTTATGAGTAAGTCCCGAGGCGGCACAAGTTCCCAGGGTTGTACAAGAAAGGATCTATAGTACAAGAGCTGACAAGGATAGTCGCTTCCTTGCTACTCGGTGGATCGTCGCGCACTTGCGCCTTTGACTCGTCAGATAATGTGGATCCAAGCGCCATTTTTCGGGCAAACTCCACGGTTTTCAACTGTCCACCAAGGCCTTTTCCATGATCACTTCGTCTTCGGTCGACGAGAAAAGTTTTCGCAAGCTCCTGAGCCGCAATATCGGTCTGCCGCTGGGCATGGGCGCCCTCAGCTCGGTGTTTTTCATCATCCTGATCACCTACCTGCTGTCGGTGATCCAATGGGTCGGCCATACCGACCGGGTGATCAATAACGTCAATGAGGCGTTCAAGCTGAGCGTGGACCTGGAAACGGGCATGCGCGGCTATCTCTTGAGTGGTGACGAGCATTTTCTCGACCCCTATGAAGTCGCCAAGCCCCGGATCGCCGTTGCGCTGGACACACTGCTGGAATTGACCGCCGACAACCCCGTCCAGACCGACCGCCTGCACAAGATACAGGCACTCCAGACCGAGTGGGCCAATTACGCCCAAGGCGTGATCGACTTGCAACGCACCCGTGGCGATTACCGGGGAGCGGTGAAGGCCGGGCGCGGCAAGCGCCTGATCGACGAAATTCGCCAGTCCTTCGAAGACATTGTCGAGACCGAGCAGCAACTGCGTGCGGCGCGCAATGAGGAGGTGCGCACGACCACGGTCTGGAGTATCGCCCTGTACTTGCTGTTCGTCGCCGCGGTCAGTGGGTTGCTGGCCTACGTCGGCCGCCGGGATCTGTTGAGCCTGTCCGAGAGCTACAGCGCCAGCTTGAAAGTCCAGCAACGTAGCGCCCTGCACCTGGAGAAGCAGGCCTGGTTGCGCAATGGCCAGATGCTGCTGGCCGAGCAGGTCCTGGGGCAGTTGTCCCTGAACCTGTTGGGTCGCAACATCTTGCAGTTCTGTGCAAAGTACCTGGATGTGGCGGTCGCTGCACTCTATGTACGGGAAGACAATGGCGTCCTCAGGCGCGTTGCCAGTTATGGCTTGTCCCGGGAGGATAACGAGCAGCAGCAGGTGATTGTCGACGGTGAAGGCATCGCTGGCCAGGCCTTGCAACAGGGGCGTGTCATTCGCCTGGATGACGTACCGGACGATTACCTGAAAGTCAGCTCCGGATTGGGGCAAGGGCTGCCCAACAGCGTGCTGGTGGCGCCCACCAGTGACGATGGCCGGATCAACGGTGTCATCGAACTGGGCTTGCTGCGGCCATTGACCGAGCGCGACATTGAGCTGCTGGAGCTGATTTCCGGCAATGTCGGCACCTCCATCGAGGCCGCCCGTTATCGCCAACGCTTGCAGGAAGTGCTGGCCGAAACCCAGCAGTTGAACGAAGAACTGCAAGTGCAGCAGGAAGAGCTCAAGACCGCCAATGAGGAACTGGAAGAGCAGTCGCGCATCCTCAAGGAGTCCCAGGCTCACCTGGAAACCCAGCAGCAGGAACTGGAGCAGAGCAACGAGCAATTGGCCGAACAGCGCGACGCCATGGACCAGAAGAACGGTGAGCTGAACCTGGCCCAGATCCAGTTGCAGGAGCGCGCCGAAGAGCTGCAGCGTTCGAGCAAGTACAAGTCCGAGTTCCTGGCCAACATGTCCCATGAGCTGCGCACGCCGCTCAACAGCTCGCTGATCCTGTCCAAGCTGTTGGCCGAAAATCCGCAGCAGAACCTCAGCGAGGAGCAGGTCAAGTTTGCCGAGTCGATCTACTCCGCCGGCAACGACCTGTTGAACCTGATCAACGATATTCTTGACATCTCCAAGGTCGAAGCCGGAAAGCTGGAAGTGCGCCCGGAAAACACCAGCGTGCAGCGTCTGGTGGAGGGGCTGCGGGACATGTTCGAACCGTTGGCGGCCGATAAGGGCCTGGGGTTCGAGGTCCAGGTGTTGCCCGATGCGCCGACGATGCTCTACACCGACCGCCAGCGCCTGGAGCAGGTGATCAAGAACCTGCTGTCCAATGCCGTGAAGTTCACCGAGCACGGCGCCGTCAGCCTGACGGTGGCCGGGCAACCGGGCTCGGGCATCGCGTTCATGGTGCGCGACTCCGGGATCGGCATCGCCGTCAATCAGCAGCAAAGCATCTTCGAAGCGTTCCGCCAGGCCGATGGCACGACCAATCGTCGTTACGGCGGCACAGGCCTGGGGTTGTCGATTTCCCGGGACCTGGCCACGTTGCTCGGCGGCTCGATCTCCGTTTCCAGCGAACCGGGGCAGGGCAGTGTGTTTACGCTGGTGTTGCCTGAACGTTACGTCGAGCCCGGAGACTCGCCAACAGAGCCGATGACGTTCACTCCGACCGCCTCGGCGCCAGCGTCCGTCGCGCCAACAGCGGCGCCGTTGATCGCTGAAGTGGATACGCCGATTGCCCGCTTTGCCGACGACCGCGACAAAGCGCCGTTCGACACCCGGTGCATTCTGGTGATCGAGGACGAGCCCAAATTCGCCCGGATCCTGTTCGACCTGGCCCATGAGCTCGGTTACCAGTGCCTGGTGGCCCACGGTGCCGACGAAGGCTTCGACCTGGCGTTGCAACTGGCACCCGACGCGATCCTGCTGGATATGCGACTGCCGGATCATTCCGGGCTGACGGTGTTGCAGCGGCTCAAGGAGCAGGCCGAAACCCGGCACATCCCGGTGCACGTGATTTCCGTCGAAGACCGTGTCGAAGCCGCCATGCACATGGGCGCCATCGGCTACGCCGTCAAACCGACCACCCGCGAAGAGCTCAAGGAGGTGTTCGCCCGCCTGGAAGCCAAGCTGACCCAGAAGGTCAAGCGGGTGCTGCTGGTGGAGGACGATGACCTGCAACGCGACAGTATTACCCGCCTGATCGGCGACGATGACATCGAGATCACCGCCGTTGGCCTGGCCCAACAAGCCCTGGATCTGTTGCGGACCAACGTCTACGACTGCATGATTATCGACCTCAAGTTGCCGGACATGCTCGGCAATGACCTGCTCAAGCGCATGTCCAGCGAAGACATCTGTTCCTTCCCGCCGGTGATTGTCTACACCGGGCGCAACCTGACCCGCGATGAAGAGGCCGAACTGCGCAAGTATTCGCGCTCGATCATCATCAAGGGCGCCCGTTCGCCCGAGCGCCTGCTGGACGAGGTGACACTCTTTCTGCACAAAGTCGAATCCCGGTTGTCCCATGAACGGCAGCGGATGCTCAAGACGGCCCGCAGCCGCGACAAGGTGTTTGAGGGCCGCAAGGTACTGCTGGTAGACGACGATGTGCGCAACATTTTTGCCCTGACCAGCGCCCTGGAGGCGAAGGGGGCGATCGTTGTCATCGGCCGTAACGGCCTGGAGGCGATCGATCGCCTGAACGAATTCGACGACATCGACCTGGTGCTGATGGATGTAATGATGCCGGGGATGGACGGTTTCGAAGCCACCGCGCTGATCCGCAAGGACCCGCGCTGGCGCAAGCTGCCCATTATTGCGGTGACGGCCAAGGCCATGAAAGATGATCAGGAGCGCTGCCTGGCGGCGGGTTCCAACGACTACCTGGCCAAACCGATCGATCTGGATCGTCTGTTCTCGCTGATTCGCGTGTGGTTGCCGAATATGGAAAGAATTTAGTGGAACGTGACACTGACATTGAAATTCGTTTGTTGATCGAAGCGATCTACCTCAAGTACAGCTACGATTTTCGCGATTATTCCGGTGCGTCCATCAAGCGCAGGGTCCATCATGCGCTGAGTCAGTTCGAGTGCAGGACCATATCGGCCTTGCAGGAGCGTGTGCTGCACGACCCAGGGGTGTTCATGCAGCTGCTGCAACTGCTGACGATCCCGGTCAGCGAGATGTTTCGCGACCCTTCGCATTTCCTCGCGATCCGCGAGGAAATCGTGCCGCTACTCAGAACGTATCCTTCGATCAAGATCTGGATCGCCGGTTGCAGCACGGGGGAGGAGGTCTACTCCATGGCGATCCTGTTGCGCGAAGAAGGCCTGCTGGACCGCACATTCATCTATGCCACCGATATCAATCCGCGCTCGTTGGAGAAAGCCAAGCAGGGGATTTTTTCCCTGGAAAACGTGCGCACCTACACTCAGAACTACCAGAACGCCGGAGGCCGGCGTTCGTTTGCCGATTACTACACCGCCGCCTACGATTATGCGATGTTCGACAAAACCCTGTGTGAGAACGTGACCTTTGCCGATCACAGCCTGGCGACCGACAGTGTCTTTTCAGAAACTCAGTTAATTTCATGTCGTAACGTATTGATATATTTCAATAAAAAACTACAGGATCGGGCGTTTGGACTGTTTCATGAGTCCCTTTGTCACCGTGGTTTCCTGGTATTGGGCAGCAAGGAGACGTTGGATTTCTCGGCTTACGGCCATCGATTCGAGCCGTTGGTCAAACAGGAACGGATCTATCGCAAGTTATGAATCAGACGAAGGACAGATCCAACCCGCCTATCGAGGCCATTGTCGTCGGTGCATCGGCCGGTGGCGTCGACGCGCTGCTCAGGGTGTTTGGATACCTGCGCAAAGGCTTTGGCGTGCCCATCCTGGTGGTATTGCATTTGCCGGACGAGCGAGTGAGCCAACTGGCCCATGTATTCGGACATCGTCTGGCGGTGCCGGTGGAGGAAGCCCGGGACAAGCAGGACATCGTGCCGGGAACCTTGTATGTCGCCACGCCCGGCTATCACTTGTCGGTCGAGGCTGACCGTAGCCTGTCGTTGAGTCTGGAGGAACCGGTGCATCATTCGCGGCCGTCCATCGATGTTTTGTTTGAATCGGCCGCCGATGTCTACGGCCAGAAATTGCTGGCCGTGGTGCTGACCGGCGCCAACGACGATGGCGCCAGTGGCTTGGCGAAGGTCAGGGCGCTGGGCGGGATCACGGTGGTCCAGGACCCCGATGAGGCCCAGGTCTCGACCATGCCCGAAGCGGCGCTGGCCCTGCACGAGCCCAACCATATCCTTACTTTGCAAGGCATCGGCCAATTGCTGCTCGGGCTGGAATGAACCACATGCCAAGAGATATGCAAGCCAAACTGCTGATCGTCGATGATCTGCCTGAGAATCTGTTGGCCCTGGAAGCGCTGATCAAGGGGGGCAACCGCGAGGTCTTCAAGGCCCTGTCGGCGGACGAAGCGCTGTCCCTGCTGCTGCAACACGACTTTGCTCTGGCCATCATCGATGTGCAGATGCCGGACATGAACGGTTTCCAACTGGCCGAGTTGATGCGTGGCACGGAGAAGACCCGTAGCATCCCTATCATTTTCGTCAGTGCCGCTGGTCGTGAACGCAACTATGCCTTTACCGGTTATGAAAACGGTGCGGTGGACTTCCTGTACAAGCCGTTGGACACCCAGGCAGTCAAAAGCAAGGTCAGTGTATTCGTTGAGTTATACCGCCAACGAAAGGCCATGAAGGAGCAGGTCGTCGCCCTTGAGCAGAGTCGCCGCGAGCAGGAGGTTCTGGTGCAGCAACTGGAGGCCACTCGTGGCGAGCTGGAGCAGGCAGTGCGCATGCGTGACGACTTCATGTCCATCGTTGCTCACGAGGTGCGCACGCCCCTCAATGGGCTCATTCTCGAGACACAACTGCGCAAAATGCACCTGGCCCGGGACAACGCCGCGGCCTTCAGCCTGGACAAAGTGCGGGCAATGGTCGACCGCGACGAGCGGCAGATCAAGAGCCTGATCCGGCTGATCGAGGACATGCTGGATGTCTCGCGGATTCGCACCGGCAAGCTGTCGATCCGTCCGAGCCACTTCAACCTGACGGCATTGTTGGAAAATTTACTGCGTAATTTCCAGCCACAGATCGCCGACGCCGAGTGCTCGTTGACCTGCTTGGTCGAGCCGTCGGTGGAGGGGCTTTGGGATGAGTTTCGTATCGAGCAGGTGATCTCGAACCTGTTGACCAATGCGTTGCGCTACGGCGGCAAGGGGCCGATCGAGGTGCGCGTCTACAAGACGCCCGACCATGCCTGTATCGAGGTTCAGGATCACGGCATCGGCATCGGCGAGGAGAACCAGAAACGTATCTTTCAGCAATTCGAGCGCGTATCGTCCAAGGCGGCTGCTGCTGGTCTTGGGCTAGGGCTGTTCATTTCCGAGCAGATTGTTATGGCCCATGGCGGGACGATCACGGTCAACAGTCGCCTCAATGAAGGGGCCTTGTTTCGTGTTTGTCTGCCTTTACAGAAAACAGCCTTGGACAAAACCGCCGAACAGACGCAACCTCTGAGAGACCCTAAGGTCGTATCAGCAGCTATTGATCGAACAAAGGCTTCTCATGAGTGAAGATGCGCAAGATGTTGTATTGATCGTTGAGGATGACCCGTCGATCCTGATGGTGCTGTCGGCCTACCTGTCGGGCGAGGGATACCGGGTGCTGCAGGCGCAAAGCGGTGCCCAGGCGTTCGATATCCTGGCGAGCAAGCCTCATCTGGACATGATGATTACTGACTTCCGCCTGCCGGGTGGTATCTCCGGGGTGCAGATTGCCGAACCTGCGGTCAAGTTGCGCCCGGAACTGAAGGTCATTTTCATCAGTGGCTACGCGCAGGAAGTGCGCGACACCGATAGCCCCATTACCCGTAAGGCGCCGATCCTGGACAAACCGTTCGACCTGGATGAGCTGCAGAGCATCATGCAGTCAATGTTGTCGTAGGTTCAAGACGCATGGTCTGGATAGGGCAAGGCCTTTGCTCCCACGAAATCAAGGGTTCCGGATCATCTCCCGGACCTTGGCTGTCAACAAATCAAAGGTGAACGGCTTGGTGATCATCTGCATCCCCGGGTCAAGGAAACCGCCGCGTACAGCGGCATGTTCCGCATAACCGGTGATGAACAGCACCCGCAGGTCCGGACGGATCTGCCGGCCAATTTCTGCCAGTTGCCGGCCATTCATGCCGGGCAGGCCTACGTCGCTGATCAGCAGGTCGATGCGTTGGTCTGATTGGAGGATCGGTACCGCGCCGTTGGCGTCCCCCACCTCCACAAAGGTATAGCCCAGTTCGCTCAGCACCGCGCTTACCAGCACCCGCACCGCCGGATCGTCCTCGACGATCAGCACGGTCTCGCCGTCCTGCGCATAGGGCGTGTGGGGGGGGAAGATCGGGGGTTCGTGTGTTTCTTCACCGACAAAGCGTGGTAGGTAAAGGGTTACGGTGGTGCCTTTGTCGACTTCGCTGTCGATGGTCACATGGCCGTGCGATTGCTTGCTGAAGCCATAGATCATCGACAGGCCCAGCCCCGTGCCCTGGCCGATGGGCTTGGTGGTGAAGAACGGATCGAACGCACGACCGATGATCGCTTCGGGCATGCCGCAACCACTGTCCTGCACGCTCAGCACCACATAGTCGCCGGGCTGCAGGTGGGTAGAGGCGTCGGTAAAATCGGCGTCCAGGTGCCGATTGCAGGTCTGTACCACCAGGGTCCCGCCGTTGGGCATGGCATCCCGGGCATTGAGGACCAGGTTGAGCAGGGCGCTTTCCAGTTGGTTGGGGTCAGCTTCGGCGACCCAGAGCTGCTCGTCCAGTTGCATGTCCAGGCGGATGCTTTCGTTGAGGCTGCGTTGCAGCAACTCGCCCATGGACAGCACCAGCGTGTTCATCTGGACGGCTTTGGAGTCCAGCGATTGGCGACGGGAAAACGCCAGCAGGCGGTGGGTGAGGCCGGCCGCGCGGTTGGCCGAGGTCACGCCCAGGTCGATCAGGCTGTCCAGATCCTCGGTGCGGCCCCGCGCCAGGCGCCGGCGCAGCAGTTCGAGACTGCCAATGATCCCGGTGAGCATGTTGTTGAAGTCGTGGGCGATACCGCCGGTGAGTTGGCCAACCGCTTCCATTTTCTGCGACTGGCGCAGTGCTTCTTCGTTATGGCGCAACTGGGCAGTGCGCTCTTCCACCTGTTGCTCGAGGGTTTCAAGGGTGGTTTGCAGGCGCTGTTCGCTGTTGCTGAGGTCGATCAGGCGGTCGCGGGCTTCGTACTGCCTTCGACGGCCTCGCAGGGCGGTGGTCACCAGGCTGATCAGGGTCACAGGGTGGAAAGGGCGCTCAAGGAAGGTCACGTTGCCCAGTTGCGTACCCAGGCGCGCCGCCGGGTTCTGTTCCGGGCCGCCGTGATGGGTCAGCAAGACAATGGGCAGGTCAGACCAGGCCGGCTGCTGCTCGATGTGCAGGAACAACGTTTCCAGATTGGGCCCCAGCAGCGCTTCCGATGAAATCACCAGCAGGCCGGCACCATTTTCCAGTTCTTCGCACAAATGCCCCAGATGACGGCAAATGAGACCGGTGAAACCGGCTTCATTGAGGATCATCAAGGCGATCTGGCTGTCCCGTCCCAGCGGCGCGAGGATCAATGCTCGCTCTGATAGGGGCTCGGTCAAGGTCACTGGAGATCATCCTTGAGCAGCGGGTGGTCCGCTCCCATGTAGGTCGGCACGCCACGCAATACGCCCTGGAATGCCTCCAGCGGTTCGCCAATGGTCATGCCCTGGCCGCTGATGCGGTATTCGCGGATGGTCGATTCATGGCTGCCCGTACGTTTCTTGATAATGGAAATCGCCCGCCGGACCTTGCCCAGTGCTTCGAAATAACGCAACAGAATCACCGTGTCAGCCAGGTAAGTAATGTCCACGGGCGCCTGCATGTCACCGACCAGACCGTGCTGTGCAACCGTCATGAAGGTCGCCGCGCCCTTGCGGTTGAGATAGAGCAACAATTCGTGCATGTGCAGCACCAGGGCGTTCTCTTCCGGCATGGCCGCTTGATAGCCATTGATGCTGTCGATGACCACGGTCTTGATGTCGCCCTCATCGACACAACGGCGTACGCGGTGGGAGAACTCGCCAGGGGACAGCTCGGCAGCGTCCACTTGCTCGATCAGCAGGTTGCCGGTCTCTTGCAGGGCTTGCAGGTCGATGCCGATGTTTTTCATGCGTTCGAACAACAAGCCCAGTTCTTCGTCGAAGATGAACAGCGCGGCTTTTTCGCCGCGATGCACGGCGGCTGCGGCAAAAATCAGCGCTATCAGTGATTTGCCAGTCCCCGCCGGACCCAGGATCAACGTGCTGGAACCGGTCTCGATACCACCGCCGAGCAGAGCGTCCATTTCGCCGATGCCGC
The DNA here is from genome assembly GCF_963970515.1 of Pseudomonas sp. RL_5y_Pfl2_73. Lineage (NCBI taxonomy): Bacteria > Pseudomonadati > Pseudomonadota > Gammaproteobacteria > Pseudomonadales > Pseudomonadaceae > Pseudomonas > Pseudomonas sp. RL_5y_Pfl2_73. Next base: position 43,893 of record NZ_CAXAPD010000032.1, read on the forward strand.
TGGAGAGTTGCTGGCGCAGGTACTGACCACGGTGTTCGGCGGCCACCAGGCGTGGGAAGACGTGTACGCCATCGCCCATGATGGTGAAGTCATGGTAACCGCCACGGTATTTCTGTCCGCGATACTTGACCACCCGGATCCGGCGTCGTTCGGCGCCATAGTCGGGGGTCAGTTCCTCCAGGCGTATCACCCCGTGGGCAACACTGTGGACAGTCTTGTCGAGGGACTCGGTGGTCAGGTCGTCGAGCAACAGGACTGTGGCGTCGTAACGCACGAAATAGTGCTTGATCGCGAGGATCTGGCGACGATAGCGCAAGGAGCTTTGTGCCAGCAGGCGAATCTCCGACAGGCTGTCGAGCACGACTCGGGTCGGCTTGACCCGTTCGACCACTTCGAAGATCTGTCGGGTTGCTTCGCCCAGCTCTAGGTCCGAGGAGTACAGCAGGCTCTGCTGGTGCTCGGCATTGAGCAGGCTTTCGGGTGGGGTCAGTTCGAAAATATGAATGTTGTCGTCCAGCGTCCACCCGTGGGAGGTTGCGCCCTGACGCAGTTCACGCTCGGTTTCCGATAGCGTGATGTACAACGAGCGCTCGCCAGCCTGGGCGCCGGCCAACAGAAAATGCAGCGCGACCGTGGTCTTACCAGTCCCCGGTTCCCCCTCAAGCAGGAACACATGGCCGCGGGACAAACCACCGGAAAGGACATTGTCCAGCCCTTCGATGCCGGTGGCGGCTTTTGCACTGATCAACTCGTTAGATGTAGACAAAAAAAGCCCTCTCATGACTAGGGAAGTGGGCAGCAGGCGGGGTCACGCCTGAATTCAACTGCCTGAACACTTGACCTTTGGCGGTGATGGCGGTTCCGCTTACATCGATAAAACGAGGAGTACTGCACAACTTTGGTAGGCGCTGTGTAGGAGCTGTCGAGCGAAGCGAGGCTGCGATCTTTACCAAGCCAATTGAATGACAAGCGAACACTCGAACGCTCTAGATCAAACGATCACCCGAACGCGGCCCGAGCCTTCGGCAGCGCCTACAGACCCTGTTGCAGCGCCGGGTCGTCGGGGTTCAACTGTTCAAGTTGCGCCAGCAGGATTTGAACATTCTGCAGCTGGCCGGTCTCCTTCCAATAGTTGATCAGCAGCACCCGCGCCTTGCGGTCGGCGGGATAGCGCTGGACGATTTCCTGCAACTGTTTCTGCGCCGCCTCCACTTCCTGCTCGGCATGCAGGGTGGTCGCCAGGTCAAAGCGGTAATGGCGGTTCTCGGGCTCCAGTTCCACAGCTTTTGCCAAGCCGAGCACTGCATACTCGTTCTGGCCGTGTTGCAGCAGCCACATGCCCAGCGCGTGTTGCAGATAAGCCGACGCTGGCTGGGTTTTTAGCTGTCGGGCGAGCAATAATCGTGCGGCTTCGCTTTGGCCCTGTTTGTCCAGCACCTTGATCTGCATGACCAGCGCCGGCAGGTTGTCCGGTTGCAGGCTCAAGGCTTGTTCTAGGGCCCGCTGGGCTTTCTTCAGTTCGGCGTTGTGCAGGTGCAGTCGGGCGAGCTGGTAGTGGGTCTCAGCGGTTTTCGGACCGTCCTCGAGCACCTGTTTCCAGGTGTCGATGGCTGACTGCATCGCCCCGAAATACAAGCCGAGGTCATCCGGCGACAAGCCCAGCAGCGCGTTCACGGCGGCGAACCGGACGTTCTGGTCATCATCCTCCAGGAGCGGGCCGAGCAACAGGCTGCGCTGGCCTGTCGGCACCAGCCCGACGACACTGCCGATGGCGGCCCGCCGCACGTCCGGTGATTTGCTGTGCAGGTCCGCATCCGCCAGCTTCAGGGCTTGGGGGCTGGGATAGTTGGGCAGTTCGGCGTGCAGCCACACACGACGCTTGGGCGAAAGGTCCGGACGCCCCAATTGCTGGTAAAGCATCCGCGCCGCCCCTGGCTGCCCGTTGCGGGCGCTTCCCAAGGCTTCACTGTAGCCACGCTTGATCGCGTCGGGGATCTGCGGCGTGGTGCTGCGTAGCCACACCGCGACAAAACCAATCACCAACAGGACACAAAGGCTGAGGAGCAGATAGCGGCGGCGAGACGAAGACATGCAGGTAATCCATAACCAGGAGCGTGAAATGTCGCAAGCTTCGGTCAGGTGGGGGCTTGAGTCAAACCTTGTGAAGCCTCTGAGGCGCCTTGGGTAAGCTTGCCCAAGTCAATGTGGGAGCAAGGCTTGCCCGCGATGAGGGCGGCACATTTAGCATCAACGCATCTGACACACCGTTATCGCGAGCAAGCTTTGCTCCCACGGGGTCTTCCTCAGCACCCTTTAGCCGAAAAAAAGCCCCGCGTCCAAATGAGACGCGGGGCAAAAATTTGGTTGGTTGCGGCCAACCAAAGGAGCTCGGTTGAGCAGGGGAGATCAGTTGCTGGCAACGGTTTCCGGTTTCCAGCCGCCGCCCAGGGTCTTGTAGATCGCGACGATGCCGCGGTACAGGTCCACTTCGGCCTGGGCCTGGGTGTCTTCGGCTGCCAGGCGTTCGCGCTGGGCGTCGAGCAGCACGAGGAAGTCCACGGTGCCTTCGCGGTAGCGAATCTCTGCCAGGTCAGCGGCGGCGCGGCTCGATTCACTCTGGCGGATCAGCGAGATCAGCCGTTGTTGGCGCTTGCCGTAGTCGCTGAAGGCGTTTTCCGATTCTTCCAGGGCCAGCAGCACTTGCTGTTCGTAGGTCGCCAGGGCGCCGTCCGCCTCAGCGCCGGCACCGCGCAAGCGAGCCCGCACGCTGCCCAGGTCGAAAGCGGCCCAGGTAATGCTCGGGCCCAGCGCCCAGGCGTTGGCCGCCGAGGAGCCGATCTGCGAACCGCGTCCAGCCGTGAAGCCCAGGAACCCGCTCAGGCTGACCCGTGGGAACAGATCGGCCTTGGCCACGCCGATGCGCGCCGTGGCAGCGGCCAGTTGGCGCTCGGCACTGAGAATGTCCGGGCGCCGTTGCAGCAGTTCGCCCGGGTCGCCGATGGACAGGGCCTTGGCGATGGCTGGCAACTGTTTCGGGCTCAGGTCCACGCTGAGCTTGTCCGGGCGTTCGCCCAGCAACGTGGCGATGCGATTACGTTGACGCACCTGTTCGGCCTGCAGCTGCGGCACGCTGGCTTCCACCGAGGCCAGTCGTGCATCGGCACGCACCACATCGAGCTGATCGCCGACGCCGGCATCACGCAGGCTTTCGGTGATCTTGCGCGAATCCTGCTGGTTCTTGAGGTTCGCCAGGGCGATCTTTTCCCGCAGCTGCGCACCGCGCAATTGACCGTAGGCGTCCACCAGTTCGGCGATCATTGTCACTTGCAACTGATAGAGGTCGGCTTCGACGGCCTGCTGATCGGCATCGGTGGCTTCCAGGTTGCGCCGGATACGCCCGAACAAGTCCAGCTCCCAGGCCATGTCCAGGCCCAGGTCGTAACGCTCGGAGTTGATCCGGTCGTCAGTTTGCCCCATCGGATTCTGGCCTTTGCCCAGTTCGCTGCTGGCGCGGCTGGTAATGGTCGGCATGGCGTCATTGCTGGCGTCATCGCGAATCGCCCGGGCGGCCCGCAAGCGGGCGAAAGCCACGCGCAACTCGCGGTTGCCCTCCAGGGATCGGGTCACCAGTGAGTTAAGGGTCGGGTCGTCGAACTGCTGCCACCAGATGCCTTCGAACCGGGCGCGGTCGAAATTCTTCTGGCCGGCGGCGCCGTCGGTGGCGGTGGTGATATTCGCCGCCTCCGTTTGCGGGGCCTTGTAGTCCGGGCCCACGGCGCAGGCACTCAAGGCCAGCACCAGCAAGCTCGGCACGAACGCTTTCAGACTCATTGTTGCGCCTCCAGTTTCAAAGCCCGGGCCGCCTTGCGTGCCTCGCTGCGTTCGACGAAGTTGCGAATCAGTACATAGAAGACGGGGGTGAGCAGCAGACCGAAGAAGGTCACGCCGAGCATCCCGGAGAACACCGCCACACCCATGGCATGGCGCATTTCGGCACCGGCGCCGCTGGAGAACACCAGAGGCACCACGCCCATGATGAAGGCGAAGGAGGTCATCAGGATCGGCCGCAGACGCAGGCGGCACGCTTCGAGGACCGCCGCCAACGGGTTCATGCCTTCGAGCTGTTTGTCCTTGGCGAACTCGACGATCAGGATCGCGTTCTTGCAGGCAAGCCCCACCAGTACGATCAAGCCGATCTGGGTAAAGATGTTGTTGTCGCCGCCGGAGAGGATCACCCCGGTAATCGCCGACAGCAGGGTCATCGGCACGATCAGGATCACCGCCAATGGCAGGCTCCAGCTTTCGTACTGTGCCGCGAGCACCAGGAACGCCAGCAGTACACAGAGCGGGAACACGAACAGCGCGGTGTTGCCCGAGAGAATCTGCTGGTACGTCAGGTCGGTCCATTCGTACGTCATGCCGTTGGGCAGTTCGTCCCTGAGCAGTTTCTCGATGGCTTTTTCAGCCTGGCCGGAACTGTAGCCCGGGGCGGCGGCACCGTTGATTTCAGCGGTGATGAAACCGTTGTAGTGCATCACGCGGTCTGGCCCCGAGGTATCGCTGACCTTGATGAAGGTCGCCAGCGGGATCATCTCACCACGGTTGTTACGCACCTTGAGCTGGCCGATCTGGTCCGGCTCGAGACGGAATTGCTGCTCGGCCTGGACGTTGACCTGGTAGGTACGGCCGAAGCGGTTGAAGTCGTTGGCATACAACGAACCCAGGTAGATCTGCAGGGTGTCGAAGATGTCGCTGACAGCCACGCCATGGGTCTTGGCTTTTTCACGATCGATGGCAGCATCGACCTGGGGTACGTTCACGGTGTAGCTGGTGAACAACCCGGCCAGTTCCGGCACGTTGTGGCTTTTGTTGATGATGTTCATGGTTTCTTTGTACAGCTCGTCGTAGCCCAGGTTGCCCCGGTCTTCGATTTGCAGGCGGAAACCACCGATCGTACCCAGGCCCTGTACTGGCGGCGGCGGGAAGATCGCCATGTAGGCTTCCTGGATCTCCGAGTACTGGCCGTTCAAGGCACCGGCGATGGCGCCGGCCGACATGCTCGAGTCCTTGCGCTCGTCGAAGGGCTTGAGGGTCACGAACACGATGCCGGCGTTCGGGCTGTTGGTGAAGCCGTTGATCGACAGGCCCGGGAAGGCCACGGCGCTTTCAACGCCCGGTTGCTTGAGGGCCAGGTCCGACATGCGCTTGATCACGTCTTCGGTACGATCCAGGCTCGCGGCGTCCGGCAACTGGGCGAAGGCCACCAGGTATTGCTTGTCCTGGCCGGGCACGAAACCGGTGGGGGTGTTGGAGAAACCGAAGAAGGTCAACACCATCAGGCCCGCGTAGAGGACCAAGGCGATGCCGCTGCTACGAATCACCCGGGCGACGGTGCCCACGTACCCGTGGCTGGCACGCTCGAAGAAGCGGTTGAACGGCCGGAACAGCCAGCCACCGAAGAGCTTGTCGAGGAACTTGGAGAAACGGTCCTTGGGCGCGTCATGGCCCTTGAGCAATACGGCGGCCAGGGCCGGCGACAGGGTCAGGGAGTTGACTGCCGAAATCACCGTGGAGATGGCAATGGTCAGGGCGAACTGCTTATAGAACTGCCCGGTCAAGCCACTGATGAACGCTGCCGGGACGAACACCGCGCACAGCACCAGGGCGGTGGCGATGATCGGCCCGGTCACTTCGCCCATGGCCCGCTTGGTCGCTTCCACCGGGGTCAGTCCGAGGCCAATGTTACGCTCGACGTTCTCCACTACCACGATGGCGTCATCCACCACGATACCGATCGCCAGTACCAGGCCGAACAGCGAGAGGGCGTTCAACGAGAAGCCAAACAGGTGCATCACCGCGAACGTACCGATCAGCGATACCGGTACCGCCACCAATGGAATGATCGAGGCGCGCCAGGTCTGCAGAAACAGGATCACCACCAGCACCACGAGAATCAGGGCTTCGAACAGGGTATGTACCACGGCCTCGATGGAGCCACGGACGAAGATCGTCGGGTCATAGACGATGCTGTAGTCCATCCCGGCCGGGAAGCCCTTCTTCAACTCATCCATCTTCTCGCGGACGTCGTTGGAGATCTGGATGGCGTTGGAGCCCGGACGCTGGAAGATCGGGATCGCTACGGCCGGCTGGTTGTCCAGCAGCGAACGCAGGGCGTATTGGCTGGAACCCAGTTCGACCCGGGCGATGTCCTTCAGACGAGTGATCTCACCGTTGGCGCCGGAACGAATGATGATGTTCTCGAACTCTTCCTCATTCACCAGGCGACCCTGGGTGTTGATCGACAGCTGGAAAGCCTGGGCATTGGGTGCTGGCGGCGCACCCAGGGCACCGGCAGCCACCTGGCGGTTCTGTTCACGGATCGCCGTGACCACGTCGGTGGCGGTCAGGTTGCGCGAAGCGGTCTTGTTCGGATCCAGCCAGACCCGCAGGGAGTAGTCGCCCATGCCGAACAGCTGCACATCACCCACGCCACCCAGGCGCGCCAGCTCATCCTTGATGTTGAGCAGGGCGTAGTTGGACAGGTAGAGCATGTCGTAGCGTTTGTCCGGCGAGGTCAAGTGCACGACCATGGTCAGGTCGGGCGATGCCTTGTCCACCGTGATGCCGATCCGGGTCACTTCTTCCGGCAGCTTGGGCTCGGTCCGGGTGACGCGGTTTTGCACCTGCACCTGGGCGTTGTCCAGGTCGGTGCCCAGGGCGAAGGTGATGGTCAGGGTGATCTTGCCGTCAGCGGTGGACTGCGAAGACATGTACAACATGTTCTCGACGCCGGTGATGGCTTGCTCCAGGGGCGCGGCCACGGTCTCGCCGATGACCTTGGGGTTGGCGCCCGGGAAATTGGCGCGCACGACCACGGTCGGCGGCACGACTTCCGGGTATTCGCTGATTGGCAATTGGAACAGCGAGATGGCGCCGGCGATCAGGATCAGCAGCGAAAGCACTGCTGCGAAGATCGGCCGCGAAATGAAGAACTGGGAAAATTTCATCTTGGATTCAGTCCCTTAACCGCGTGGGGTCGCAGCGGCCAAATTGCCTGCCGACTCTGACGCGTTCTTGGATGGCGCGACTTGGGGCAGGTTGCTGGCTTCGAGCGCTTTACGTTGTTGGGCCAGGGCGGCGATGGTTTCTTCACTGGCCATCGGCACGGTTTCAGGCGTGACCGGCGAACCGGGGCGAGCCCGTTGCAGCCCCTTGACGATGATGGTGTCGTCTTTGCTCAGGCCGCTGCGCACGATGCGCAGGCCTTCGATCTTCGGACCCAGCTCGACGGCGCGGTAGGCCGGCTTGTTCTCGGCATCCATCACCAGCACGAATTTCTTGCCCAGGTCGGTGCCGACGGCTTCGTCGTTGATCAGCACGGCGGCGTAAGTACCGCTGCCCACCAGCTTCAGGCGGGCATAAAGGCCTGGGGTGTAGGCGCCGTCCTTGTTGTCGAACACGGCGCGACCACGGATGGTGCCGGTCTGCGGGTTGACCTGGTTGTCAACGAAGTTCATGTGGCCCTGGTGCGGGTTGCCGTCTTCGTTGGACAGGCCCATGTAGACCGGCGTGGCTTGGCCGCGCTGGCCCTGGCGGGCAAGTTGGGTGTACTTGAGGAAGACACCTTCGTCGGCATCGAAGTAGGCATAGACCTTGTCGGTGGAGACCACGCTGGTGAGCGGGGTGACGTCAGCGGTCACCAGGTTGCCGGCGGTGATGTCCGCTCGGCTGACGCGACCGCTGATGGGCGAGGTCACCCGGGTGAAGCTCAGGTTCAGCTTGGCCAGGTCCAATTGTGCCTGGATAGCCGCGGCAGCGGCGCGGGCTTCCTGGGCGGCGCTGGTGCGCGAGTCGGCCAGCTCGGCGGAAATGGCGTTGCTCAAGCGCAGACGTTCACCACGCTGGGCTTCGTTCTTGCTGCGGGTGGCGGTGGCGCGGGCTTGAGCCAGTTGGGCGTCGAGACGACGTACTTCAGCCTGGAAGGGGCGTGGGTCGATCTGGAACAACAGATCGCCTTTCTTGACCAGCGAACCTTCGGTGAAGGCCACTTTGTCGATCTGCCCGGAAACCCGTGGGCGGATCTCGACGGTTTCCGGCGCCTCAAGGCGTCCGGTGAATTCATCCCATTCGTTGACCGGCTGTTCCAGTACCTTGGCCACACTGACTTTGGCCGGCGGCATCGAGGCTGTCGAGTCGGGAGTCTTGCCGCAGGCGCTCACCACCAGCACCGCCAGCAGCGCGAGGGGAAAACGCAGTTTTGAAAGTGAATGTTCCATGGATACCATCCGCCAATGTATTGAGAATGGGCGGATGATGCGTGGCGCAAGGCAGAGGAACGAATCGAATGAAGCAAAGGTAACTATCATTCAGAATGATATAAGCCATCGACAAGGCCTCTATTGCGGGGATCTTGTTAGGGGGCTATCAATGTAGTTGATGGTCGGCGGGTCTCCAGGGAACAGCTATTCGGGCAAGTAGACGTCATGGATGCGCTTGATTGAACCATCCTTGCGAAGTGCGTCAATGGCATCGCGCAAGTCCTCCACCATTTGGGGCGAGCATTGCTTGGAACAGGCCAGGTAGAGATCGGCATGGCTGCCGACCGGGCTCATGAGCAGTTTGCGCTTGGACACCCTCGGCCAGATATATCGACTCTCTGGGACGCCGTTGAACCAGGCATCGATGCGTCCCATTAAAAGCATCTGGGCGGGGTTGTCGCCAATGGCCAGCGTATGGATCTGCCTTTCGCTGAACCCTTCGCTGCGCAGGATCTGTTCCTGCGCACTGCCCAGGCCGACGCCAATCTTGTGGTAGGTTTCTTTTGCTTGGGCAAAGCTGCTCACTTTCCGGTCGAGGCTGAAGAAGGCCCGCTCCATGGGCATGATCGAGGCGATCCAGGTGAAGCGTTCTTCACGTTCCGGTATGCGCGACAGGGGAGCGATCAGGTGGTCATGCTCCTCGCTCACGTGTTTCTGCGACCTGGCCCAGGGCAGTACATGGATTTTCATCACATACCCGGCTTTGGCCATGGCTGCCACGGCGACATCGCCAACGATGCCGTGGCCCCTGGGGTCGTTGACAAAGGTCAGCGGGGGCGCATCCAGAATGTGCAGTTCAATCGTCAGGGGTTCACCGCACGCGTTATCGACAACCAGCAGCGGTAACAACAGACAAAGCCTGGATAGCGCTCTGGTGGGGGCATTCAAAACGCGCTTGCTCGGGCTCATGATCAATACTTCAGGCATTGGAAAGTGGTGCGCCATTTTACGGGGCGGCGCAGGAAACAGCGTGTTGTTGGCCGATTTTATGTGATGCAGCCCCCCAAAAAGCGGATTCGCCACAACCGTTTTATCTGGACAGGCCCGTCTGTTGCATCGGCCTGACTGCGTGTATCTGAAGGTATAGATCATCCCGTCGACAAAAGCCTTGGGTCTTGCAAGTTGACGCCGGATCACGGCGGTTGATTGAACGCTGTGTAGGCGCTGTCGAGTGCAAAGAGGCTGCGATCTTTCCCCAGCCACGTGAGTCCCCAGCGAAAGATCAAAAGATCGCAGGCTTCGCCACCTCCTACGGAGCCCAGCGCGAGCAAGCTCCGGCTCCCTCGCCACGTCGCCAGGCGTATCTGTATGAGCATCCCTGCGTAATCCTGTTCTTACAGATCTGAGGATTCGGCCACGCACGCACCTGTTCGTAGGTGCAGTCTGTAATCCCTCTCCTGTCTGTTTGTGGGGGCATTCCTTTTATTCAGATGGACCAGTACTTGGACCTACCCGGTTTTGCGCCGAGTTCCTTACATTTGGCCCGCTAAACGAACAGGCAGGATGAAAAGCAATAGCAATGATTGATGCTTGGTGGGAACAGCAACAGCAATGTAATTCGCGGTCAGGTGCCCGACGGGCTTGCGGGCAACGTTTGAGAGGCATGCTGGAGGAATACGGCATTTATCCCGTGGCGTTTGCCGAGGTGCTGCGTATCAACCCTCAATGCCTGACGAATTGGAGTGCGCGAGGCATACCTCGGTTGCGGGTAGAGCAACTGGCGCGTTTGCTGAGTGTCAGTAAGGTGTGGCTGGCCACAGGGGAGGGCGAGCGGGCAGGAGATGTGTTCGGGGCGCCGTCCTGCGTGGAAAGGCGTTGCCGGGGTCAAGGGTGAATTCGAGCAGCGTCTGAAAAATGTCATCGACGCGGTGTCCGAAACCCCGATGCTTGGTCGCGTCTATCTGACGGTATAAATCATCCGACCGCCAAAAATCTTGAACTTTGTCTTTTGTTATCAGTTCCCAGAATGAGCGTGCAAAGCGGAACTCATTGTGTCCGGCTTTGCGTCTGTAATTTGTTTCCTAAATATTTGAGCGCTCGCCCATACATTCGTATGGGTGAGCACTGTTGTGGGAATTTTCTGTAAGCCCCCCGTTTGCTTATTGTGGGGTTGTTCCTTTTTCGATGGCGACCACCTTGTTAAACCTATCCAGCTTTGTGCTGCGTTGCTTACAGTCAGTACCACTGAATGTACGAGCAAGATGCAGGGCAATCACGATGGTCAATGTTTGGTGGAAACAAAGTAATCCGCAGTCCAGCGCCCGGCGAGCTTGCGCACAACGATTGAGTGGCCTGCTGAAGGAGTACGGCATCCCTGCCTCGGGTTTTGCCGAGGTACTGCGTATAACTCCTCAATGTTTGTGCTACTGGAAAAGACGAGGCGTACCTCGATTGCGGGTGGAGCAGCTCGCGCGTTTGCTGAGTGTCAGTGAGGTGTGGCTGGCTACAGGGGAGGGCGAGCGGGCAAGTGGGTTATATCGGCAGCGGGAGCAAGATCAAGCAGACGGTACATGAGCCGTCTTCAGATGCGGCAATGGCCGTTGAAAACAAGGAGCAAAAACATGGCTTCAAACAGTTTCCAAAATGAGGTGCCCAAAGCGCGGGTCAATATCAAACTCGACTTGCACACCGGAGGCGCGCAGAAAAAAGTCGAGTTGCCACTGAAATTGATGGTGATGGGTGACTACAGCAACGGCAAGGAGCATCGCCAGTTGTCGGAGCGAGAAAAAATCGACATCAACCGAAATAACTTCGATAGCGTCTTGGGTGAGTTTTCTCCAAGACTGAAACTTAGAGCGAATAATACCCTGGCTGATGATGATTCCGACGTGTCTGTCGAGTTGAAGTTTCAAAGTATGAAGGATTTCGAACCGGAGCAGGTAGCACGGCAGATTCCTCAATTGCGCGCATTGCTGGCCATGCGCAATCTATTACGTGACCTGAAATCTAACTTGTTGGATAACGTAACCTTTCGTCACGAGTTGGAGCGCATCCTCAAGGATGATGCGCTCAGCGATGAGTTGCGAGCCGAGTTGGCAGCGTTGGCGCCAGAAACCGTTCGTTAATTAAAATTGCCGGCAGCCCAGAAGAGTACATTAACTATGTCCGTTGAAAGTTCTAACGTGCAATCGCGCGGCGCTACAGTGTTGTCCGAAGAAAGTGGTGTCTACGCTGCGCTTTTCAGCAAGATCAATCTAAGCCCTGTCGCAGAGTTGGCAGATATCGAAACTTTCCAGCACGCCGAGGCCTTGTCGGAGGCGTCGACTGATGAACGGGTCACTGCCGCTGTCAGCGTGTTCTTGAAATTGCTAAAACAGTCATCGCAAAAAGTGGAGCGTTTGGACAAGGTTCTGCTCGATGAGCATATCGCCTCGCTGGACATGCAGATCAGTCGCCAACTCGACGTAGTGATGCATCACCCCGACTTTCAACGAGTCGAATCAACCTGGCGTGGCGTGAAGTCATTGATCGACCAGACCGATTTTCGCCAGAACGTGCGCATAGAATTGCTGGATATCAGCAAGGACGATCTGGTGCGGGACTTCGAAGATGCACCGGAAATAGCGCAGAGCGGTTTGTATTTGCACACGTACACTCGCGAATACGACACGCCGGGTGGGGAGCCGATTGCGGCAGCCATCTCCAACTACGAGTTCGATCGCAGCCCGCAGGACATCGCGTTGCTGCGCAACATCTCGAAAGTGTCGGCAGCGGCGCACATGCCGTTCATTGGTGCGGTGGGCCCGGCGTTCTTTGGTAAGAAGTCCATGGAGGAAGTAGCGGCCATCAAGGACATCGGTAACTACTTCGATCGTGCCGAATACATCAAGTGGAAAGCATTTCGCGACAGTGACGACGCGCGCTACATCGGCCTGACCCTGCCTCAGGTCCTGGGTCGCCTGCCGTATGGGCCGGATACGATTCCCGTGCGCAGCTTCAACTACATCGAAAGCGTCAAAGGCCCCGACCACGATAAGTACCTGTGGACCAACGCGTCTTTTGCCTTCGCTGCGAACATGGTCAAGAGCTTTATCGCGAACGGTTGGTGTGTGCAGATTCGAGGGCCGCAGTCCGGCGGTGCGGTTACAGACTTGCCGATCCATTTGTACGACCTGGGTACCGGTAACCAGGTGAAGATTCCTTCGGAGGTGATGATTCCGGAAACCCGCGAATTCGAATTCGCCAATCTCGGTTTCATTCCGCTGTCGTATTACAAGAACCGTGATTATGCGTGTTTCTTCTCCGCCAGTTCCGCCCAGAAGCCAGCTTTGTACGACACCCCGGATGCCACCGCCAACAGCCGAATCAACGCGCGCCTGCCTTATATCTTCCTGCTCTCGCGCATCGCCCATTATTTGAAACTGATCCAGCGCGAAAACATCGGCACCACCAAGGACCGTCGTTTATTGGAGTTGGAACTCAATAAATGGATCGGCGGGTTGGTCACCGAGATGACCGACCCGGGCGATGACCTGCAGGCATCCCATCCGCTACGTGACGCGAAAGTGACCGTAGAAGACATTGAAGACAATCCCGGTTTCTTCCGCGTGAAGTTGTACGCGGTGCCGCACTTTCAAGTCGAGGGCATGGACGTCAACTTGTCACTGGTTTCGCAGATGCCCAAGGCAAAAGCCTGACTCACTCCCAAGGAAACGATGCCATGAAAATCGATCGTCCTTTGTGGGCGTCCGGGACTTTGTTGTCTGCGCAACAGTTCCAGCAGCAGGCGCGCTGGGAAGCTTGGGCCAACGAACAGCTTGCTCACCTGGCCTTGGCACACCCATGGGGGGTGAAGGCTGTTGCGTTTGACCTGGACGCATTGCGCCTGGGCAAGCTCAAGGCAACCCGGCTGAGTGTGCGCATGCCCGATGGAACCCTGCTCGATAGTGAAAGGGTGGATCGTTTGCCGCCAGGGCTGGAGTTGGCGCGGCTGCTGCCTGACGATATCCAGCAAACGCTCGTGCTGCTGGCTTTGCCCTTGGAGCAGGCCAACGGTAACAACTGCCTGTTGCAGGAAGGCCGGGCTGATCGGCCGACCCGTTATCGCCAGGACTGGCGAGCGGTACAGGATCTTTATGCAGACGAAGTGCAGTCGATCGGCGTACTGGAGCACGTGCTGAGCCTACGCCTGGATAAGGACGACAACGGCGATTACCTGACTTGCCCCATCGCGCGCCTGGTGCGCGAGGGGCAGGAGGGGTGGAGCCTCGACTCGACCTACGTGCCGCCGCTGCTCAGTTTCGCCGCGCATCCGGGGCTCCTGGGCCAGCTGGATAACCTGCTGACGCAGTTGTCGGCCAAGCGGCAACGACTGATGAGCATGCGTCGGGAAAGCAATCAGCGCATGGCCGATTTTGCCGTGGCCGATGTGTCGTTGTTCTGGCTGCTCAATGCCTTGAATACCTACCAGCCGGTGCTGACGGACCTCAAGGCGTACCCGCAGCGGCATCCCGAGCAGGTCTACTTGGAGTTGATCAAACTGGCCGGCAGCCTGCTGACGTTCTCGCTGGAACACGATATCGACAAAATTCCCGCCTATCGGCATGCGCACTTGGAAACCGTGTTTGCACCGCTGATACGCACCATCTCCACTTTGCTGGAAGCCAGTCTGCCGTCGCGGGTCATTGCCTTGGTATTGGAGAAGAAGGGCGTCAATCGCTGGGAGGTGACACTCAACGATGAGCGCCTGCGTGAACCTGGTGGTGCGGATTTCTACCTGTCGGTTCGCAGCCATTCGCCGGCGGCGCAGTTGCAGGATCAATTTCCTCGCCTGTGCAAGGCCGGTGCGCCGGACGATGTCGATGCTTTGATCAATGCCGCACTCGACGGCGTGCCACTGAAACCGCTCAGCCATGTGCCGGCGGCGATACCTCTGCGTCTGGAGAACCAGTACTTCGTCCTGGACCTCGGTCATCCCAAGGGACAGGCGATGTTAGCCATGGGGACCTGCGCCTTCTACGTGCCCAGCACGCTGGCGGATGTACAACTTGAACTGTTTGCGGTGCTGCGCACATGAATCTGATCACTTCGAAAAAACACAACGCAACGACGGTGGACATCGATGACCTGTTGCAGGGCACCTATCTGCTGGTGGTCGAGTTGCGCCGAGGCGCTTCGGTGCCCGATAGCGAGGCATTGGGAGACCTTTGTGTGACGCAGGTCGAACAGGTTCGCCAACGGCTCGAGCAGGCGGGGTTGAGCCCGCGTAGCGTCGATCACATCAACCATGCCCAATGCGCATTGCTGGATGAGACCGTGCTGACTTGCACGCAAGGGACTGAACGTACCGACTGGGCCAGGGAGCCGTTGCAGGCCAGGTTTTTCAATCGGCATCAGGCGGGTGAGTTTCTTTACGAGGATATGCGGGAGGTGTTGCGCGAAGCCGCGCCGGATCAGGCAGTGTTGACCGCGTTTCAACGGATATTGACGCTTGGTTTCCGGGGGCGTTACCAGGATATAGCCGATCCGGAGCGCGAGCAGATTCTGGCTGCCCTCAACGCACAAGTTATGCCCCTGGCGTTCAATCCTGGCCCGACTACCCAGGTGGCCGGCAGCGAACTGATCGAGCGTTTGCGCCAGCTACGTTCACCCTTGGTACATGCCCTGGCGGTCGTCCTGTTGTTCGCGGGTGTCTGGTGGGCTATGGACCATCTGTTGAACGGCGTGATCGCCTCACTTTTGCCCGACCAAGCGTGAGGCGCACATGACGCTCAAACTGCAACGAGTTCTTTGGCTGTGGGCGGGCATGCTTGCGCTCGCACTACTGGCCATCATTGCGCTTGCCACTTGGGTACGCGTCGTCGCGATGCTGATCGTGGTGTGCTGTGTTGGGTTGGGCTGGGTGCTGTCCAGTCGCCACGCCGCGCGTCGGCGTGGATCGGTGAACCTGGCCGCGAGCATGTCCTTGCCCGCGGCTTCATTTCGTCGACCGGTCGTACTGGTGTGTGGCGATGACTTGGAGGGCTTGTTCGGCACCGTTGCAGAGGAACAAATGGCCCTGCGCGTGAGCGACCAGGGATGCTACGTACGAGTGCCGGGGGTGGAACAGCTACCGGCCTTCACCGAAAGCGTCCTGGCCGTGCGCCCGGATTGGGGCAGTCAGCTCAGTGTGATGCTGATCGTCAATCCGGCTGCGCACGCCGAGGCCGGCGTCCTGGCGGGCCACTTGCGCACCTTCCGCTACCAGTTCGCCCAAGCGAGAAAGTACGGCGGCGCGCTACCGCTGGTGCTGCTGAGCTACCTACCGACATCGCAAAGCGAAGATCCCTGGTTCTGTTGGGCGAACGGCCAGTCCAGTCCCCGGGTTCGTAATGCCGGTGCCTGCGTCAGTGTGGCCGATTGGCAGTCGCAATCCGCTGATTCGTCAGTGCAAACCGCGCGGACATGCACCGTCGTGCAACTGCGCAGCGTTAGCGTCTGGCTGAATGAAGCGGTCCTACCACACTTGTGGTTCGATGATGCCGTGGGGCCGGCAATGATTTGCGCGATCAAACCAGTACCGGCGTTACCCCTGCTCGTGGAGGGGAGTTTGTGGCAGCAATGGCTACGCAACAAGGTAGCGCTGGACGACAACAGACAAGCATTGACAGGTGCACAGCTGCCGTTCCCGGACCCTGTATTGAACGTGATTCCACGACGCGGCCAAGGCTCTCAGACACAGCGCGCCAGTGTCGTTGCGTTGTGGATGCTTGCGCTGACCGGCGTGCTCGCATTGGCTCACTCTGCGTGGCAAAACACCTTGTTGGTCCGTCAGGTCAGCGACGATCTGCAACGGTACACCTCCCTTTCGGCATTGAAACAACGTGATCGGCAGACCATCGCCCGGCGTGAAGTCGCAGCGCGGGAGCTCCGTCAAGCAGGCCAGCGACTGGACACCTATTACCGCAACGGTGAACCGTTGGCGCTAGGCCTGGGCCTGTATCGCGGCGAACGCTTGCGTACGCGGCTGTGGGCGGTGCTCGCCAATCACCGTGAGCGGTCGCTTTCGATACCCCTGCAATTACCCACCCCGGTACGCCTGGACAGCCTCTCGCTGTTCAGTCCGGGCAGTGCGCAACTCAAACCGAACTCGACCAAGGTGTTGATCGATGCGCTGGTCGGTATCAAGGCCCAACCAGGCTGGCTGATCGTGATTGCCGGGCACACCGATGCCACCGGCGATGCGTCGCAGAACCTTCGGTTGTCCCGTGCACGTGCAGCCGCCGTGCATGACTGGATGCAGCACATGGGCGGCATCCCCGACAGCTGCTTTGCCGTGCAAGGGTTCGGCGCGAGCTACCCGATCGCCAGCAATGACACCGAGGCAGGGCGCGCCGCCAATCGTCGTGTCGATATTCGTCTGGTACCCGAAGTGGGGGCCTGTGCATTTCCCACGGCAGGCCCAGACACGCAACCCCCTGTCGCATCAAGCGACTCTTAACCTCAGAAACAGGAGCTTCCCATGGCAATTCCCATTTATCTCTGGCTGCACAAGGATGCAAACGAGCCCATCAAGGGGTCGGTGGATGTGCAAGACCGCGAGGGCAGTATCGAGGTGCTCGCCCAGGAACACAGCCTTGCGATCCCCACGGATAGCAACACCGGCAAATTGACCGGCGCGCGGATGCACGCACCGTTTGTGTTTACCAAGGAAATCGATGCTTCGACGCCTTACCTCTACAAGGCAGTGACGAGTGGGGAAACCCTTGAGAGCGCCGAATTCAAGTGGTACCGCATCAACGATGCCGGGCAGGAAGTCGTGTATTTCGTCACCCGCTTGGAAAACGTCAAGGTGGTGAAAGTCGCGCCGAAAATGCATGACATCAAGGATCCGGATAAAGAGAAGCACAACCATCTGGAAGAAGTTGCGTTGCGCTACGAAAAGGTCACCTGGACCTACAAGGACGGCAACATCATTCATTCCGATGCCTGGAGCGAACGCCAGAGCGCCTGACACGCCCACGTCGGTGTGTTGGGTTGAGCGTCCGTTCGCGGGCGCTCAGCCAAGCACATCTGCTTTCAATCTTCGCTTGCACCAACACTGAAACCCACACAAGGACGCCCCCTCATGGCACAGAGCGCCACTCGTTTGCTTCGTCGTCTAAATCCCTACTGTGCCCAGGCATTGAGTGACGCGGCGTCGCTGTGTCAAAGCCGTGCCCATGGACATATCACCATCGAGCACTGGTTGCTCAAGTTGCTGGGGCAGGGCGAGGGTGACCTGACGGTGATCGCTCGGCGTTACGAATGGGATCTGGAGGCGCTCTGGTGCGACCTGCTCAACCACCTCGACAGCCTGCCGCGCAGCGTACAGGGCAAGCCGCAGCTGTCGGAGCCGTTGCAGGAGCTGATCAGGAATGCCTGGCTGCGCGCCTCGCTGGATGACGACTACGACCGGCTGCGTTCCGCGCATCTGTTGGGAGCGCTGATGGACACGCCCGGCCTGCTGGTTTGCGCTGAGGCCTGGCCATTGCTGAGCCTCAGCGAGACCCAATTGCAGCGCTTGTTTGTCTTGCTGGATCAAACTTCCGAAGAACGCCCGGAGGTACAAGAACATGTTGCGATGAACGAGCCCATCATCGCCGTTCCCGGTAGTGCGAAACCCGATGCACGGCAGGTGCTGCTGGACAGATTCACCCAGGACCTGACCGCCCAGGCGCAGGAAGGGCAGATCGATCCGGTGTTCGGTCGCGACGATGAAATACGCCAAGTCATCGACATCCTCAGTCGTCGACGCAAGAACAACCCGATCCTGGTCGGCGAGCCGGGCGTGGGTAAGACCGCGCTGGTCGAAGGCCTGGCGCTGCGCATCGCCCAGGGCGACGTGCCCGACAGCCTCAAGTCGGTCAGCGTGCGTGCGTTGGACCTCGGGCTGTTGCAAGCCGGAGCCGGGGTCAAGGGTGAGTTCGAGCAGCGCCTGAAAAATATCATCGACGCGGTGCAGCAGTCCGAAAACCCGATCCTGCTGTTCATCGATGAAGCCCATACGCTGATCGGCGCCGGCAACCAGGCGGGCGGCACCGATGCGGCCAACCTGCTCAAACCGGCCTTGGCTCGTGGCGAACTGCGCACGATCGCCGCCACCACCTGGAGCGAATACAAACAATACTTCGAACGCGATGCGGCATTGGAACGGCGTTTCCAAAGGGTCAAGGTCGACGAACCGGACGACACCAACGCCTGCCTGATGTTGCGCGGCCTCAAGGCACGTTACGCCAGCCACCATGGCGTGCACATTCAGGATGCGGCGGTACAGGCCGCCGTCAGTCTGTCGCGGCGCTACCTCACCGGCCGCCAATTGCCAGACAAGGCGGTTGACCTGCTGGACACGGCCAGCGCACGGGTGCGCATGAGCGTGGATTGCGAGCCGCAGGTGTTGGTCCGCCTCAAGGCAAGGCAGGTTGCCCTGGAACTGGAGCGCCAAGCGCTGGAAGCGGATCAGGGCCTGGGCGGCAACGTCGATACTCAACGCATGACGCAGATCGCCGTGCAACAAACCGAGTTGGAACGCGGCCGAGTCGAGCGGGTCCGCCAATACAGGCAGGTGCTTGATTTGTCCCAGCAGTTGCTCGATGCCCGCGAGGCAGAGCCAATGCGACAGGATGATTGTGTGCGGTTGCAGCGACAACTGGAGGCGATCCAAGGCAATCAACCCTTGTTGTCCCTCGACGTCGACGCACGCAGCGTGGCTGAAGTGATCGCCGATTGGACCGGCGTGCCTCTGAGTAGTCTGCTCAAGGACGAACAAACCAACCTGCTGGAGCTGGAACAGCAATTGGCCGAGCGCGTGATCGGCCAGGCCCCTGCACTTAATGCTCTGGCCCAGCGCCTGCGCGCGGCCAAGGCCGGGCTCACCGATGACAAGGGGCCCTTGGGTGTTTTCCTGTTGGTGGGCAGCAGCGGGGTCGGCAAGACCGAAACCGCCCTGGCCCTGGCCGACAGCCTGTTCGGTGGCGAAAAATCCCTTATCACCCTCAACCTTTCCGAGTACCAGGAAGCCCACACCGTCAGCCAGCTCAAGGGCTCGCCGCCCGGTTACGTCGGCTATGGGCAGGGCGGCGTGCTGACCGAAGCCGTGCGCCAGCGGCCCTACAGTGTCGTGCTGCTCGACGAAGTGGAAAAAGCCCACCGCGACGTTCTCAATCTGTTCTACCAAGTCTTCGATCGCGGCTTCATGCGCGATGGGGAAGGGCGCGAGATCGACTTTCGCAACACCGTCATCCTCATGACCTCCAACCTGGGCAGCGAGCCATTGCAGGCCTGCTTGCAGGCGCAACCCGACGCGCCGGACAGCGTGCTGCATGACCTGATGCGACCGATCCTGCGTGAACATTTTCAGCCGGCTCTCCTGGCCCGCTTCCAGACCCTCATCTACCGCCCTCTGCAAGAGGATGCCCTGCAACGCATCGTCGCGATCAAGCTGGGGCAGGTCGCCAAGCGGTTGCAGCGCCACTATGGCTTGCACTGCGAGATCGACGACGCTCTCAACCAGGCCCTGGTCGCCGCCTGCCTGCTGCCCGACACCGGTGCACGCAACATCGATAGCCTGCTCAACGAACAGATCCTGCCGGTGCTGAGCCAACAGTTGTTGCAACGTCGGGCAGCGCAGTTGCGGACCCGCGTGGTGCACCTGGGTCATTGCCAGGAGGAGGGGATTACCCTGCGCTTCGTCGATGCCGCAGACGCTGCCGGGGCTGTCGATATGGAGCCCGCGCAATGAACATGCCCATCTTCTTCGACCACAGCCGCCACACCCTGAGCGTCTACAACCTCAAGGCCCGCCTCGACGTCCTGGCCTTCGCCGGCGAAGAACACCTGAGCCGGCCCTACCATTACCGCATCGAGTTCACCTGCACCGAGCGCGACCTGGCGGCCACCGACCTGCTCAACCACAGCGCCCATTTCAGCCTGTACCCGATGCCGCCACCGCCGACACCGAAGGGCTTCAAGCCCCCGGTGATCAAGCCGCTGCGCACCTTCCACGGTGCGGTCACCGAGTTCAAGCGCCTGTCCGGTTCTCACGACGAAGCCCGCTACGAAATCACCCTGCAACCGCGTTTCGCGCTGCTGGGCCGGGGCAAACAGTTCCGCATCTACCAGTACCAGTCGGTGCCGGAGATCGTCGAGCACATCCTGCGCACGCGCC
>NZ_CAXAPD010000033.1:0-61929 GCF_963970515.1 Pseudomonas sp. RL_5y_Pfl2_73
CCACCGGCACCGTGACCGTCGATGCGCCAACAGACGACGTCTATAAAGACGCCGGCAAAGTCGAAGTCAGCATCGACAACGCCACCGGTGGTAACTTCGAGAACCTGGTTCCGAGCACTACCCCAGCAGCGACCGATGTCACCGACACCATCGACAACACCACTGTCAGCATCACCGGCAGCACGTCGGTCACCGAAGGCCAGACGGCCACGTATACCGTCAGCCTGACGAACCCGGCACAAACCGAGGTGACGCTCAAGATCGTCTACAGCGGCACCGCCGCCGACGGCACGGACTTCACCGGTGTCTACACCGTGAAGATCCCGGCCAACGCCACCAGCGCCACCTTCAACGTAGCAACGCTGGACGACAAGATCACCGAAGGCACGGAAAACTTCGTGGTCAAGATCGACTCGGCCACCGGTGGCAACTTCGAACACCTGGCGATCAGCGGCACCAACGACAGCGTCAGCACCTCGATCATCGACAACGATGCGCCACCGGTACTCGACCTGGACGCCAACAACTCCAGCGGTAAAACCGGTGCCGATTACCAGGTAACCTTCACCGAAGGCACCACCGGCCCGGGCGTGTCCATCGCCGACACCGACCTGACCATCACGGACCCGGACAGCACCATGCTGACCGGCGCCACCATCGTGTTGACCAACCGTCAGCCCGGCGATGCGCTGAACCTGGGCAACAGCGTCAACGGCATCAGCATCAACGCCAACAGCACCGACGGCAAAGTCGTCCTGACGCTGTCGGGCAATGCGACGCTGGCCGACTACATGCAGCAGATCAAGAACATCAGCTTCATCAACAACAGCGAAGATCCGAGCACCGTACCGCGCATCATCACCGTGACGGTGACCGACGGCGCGAGCTACTCCAACACCGCCACCACCACCGTGAACGTGGTCGGGATCAACGACGCGCCAGTGACCACTGGTGGCTCGGTGACTGGCACCGAAGACACTTCGCTGGTCCTCGGCTGGTCGACGTTCGGCATCAGCGACGTGGACAGCGCCGCCGCCAGCCTGGGTGTGAAAATCACCGGGCTGCCGAGCGACGGCAAGTTGCAGTACCTGGACGGCGCAACCTGGAAGGACGCGGCCAACAACCAGACCTTCACCAAGGTTGACATCGACGCTGGCAAGCTGCGCTTTACCCCCGATGCCAACGAGTCCGGTGCCAACGGCAACCCGGCCGGCGTGGGCGATCAAAAGGCCGATTACGCACACATCAGCTTCCAGCCAACCGATGGCCAGGCGCTGGGCAATACCAGCACCGTGAAGATCGACATCACGCCAGTCGCCGACGCACCAAGCCTCAATGTGGCCGGCAACAACGTGACCTCCACCGGTTTGATCAAGGAAGTCTGGACCGGCCTGTCGGGCCTGGGCACCGATGGCAGCGGCGCGCCGTCCGGCACGCTCAAGTCGGTGATCGATGCCGCCGGCACGCCGAACAGCAGCACCAACGTGACCAACGTGCAGTCCGACAGCAACGTCAACCCGGGCACTGCGTCGAAAACCTCGGGCCTGATTTTCCTCGAAGCCGGCAAGACCTACACCTTCAGCGGCACGGGCGATGACAGCCTGCTGGTGACCATCGGCGGTAAAACCGCCGCGGCAACCACGTGGGGTGCGGGCGGCCAGTTGAACGGTTCGTTCAAGCCGACCACCAGCGGCTATTACACCCTGGACATCTACCACCACAACCAGTACGGCCCGGGCAGCTATGACGTGAACCTGTCGGTCAACGGCAGTACACCGGTCGACCTGAGCAGTGCCGGCGTGCCGCTGTACACCGGCGTGACCGACCTGGCGAATGCTGGCGTGACCGTCTCCGACCTGCACGGTACCAACGGCGAAGGCTACTACGACGGCTTCAAGCTCAACGAAGGCGCCGAAGGCACCAGCGTGAACCTGTCGAAGATCACCACCGCCCTGACTGACACCGACGGCTCCGAAAGCCTGAGCGTGAAGATCGGCGGCATTCCGGAAGGTAGCGTGCTGAGCGACGGCGCCGGCCATAGCGCGACCGTGGGCAGCAACGGCGAAACCTCGGTCACCGGCTGGAACCTGGGCAGCCTGACCCTGACCCCACCGACCTACTACAACGGCCAGTTCAACCTGACCGTGACGTCGACCTCCACCGAAGCCCTTGGCGGCTCGGCAACGAGCACGGCGCAGATCCCGGTCACCGTGTACCCGGCCACCTACAATGCCATCACCGCCACGTCGGGCAGTGACAACGTCACCGGCACCGACGGCAACGACATCATCATTGCCGACATCGGCGGGCTGACCGTGGTGCCGGGGGTCAATTACAACATCGCCTTCATGGTCGACAGCTCCGGCAGCATGAGCGACTCGTCCGTCGCAGCGGCCAAGACCTCGTTGACCTCGGTGTTCAACACCCTCAAGCAGAGCCTGGGCAGCAACGCCGGGACGGTGAATATTTTCCTGGCGGACTTTGACAGCCAAGTGAACAAGACCGTTTCGGTCAACCTCAACGATCCAAACGCGTTGACGTTGCTCAAGAACGTGCTGGACACGATGGTGTCTGGCGGTGGCACCAACTATGAGGACGTGTTCAAGACCACGGCAAACTGGTTCAAGAGCACGGAGGCCCTGGGCAATACCGACGCCAAGAACCTCACCTACTTCATCACCGACGGCCAGCCGACCTATTACCAATCCGGTGAGCAAACCAACCCAGTCCTGTACGGTGGCGTGAAGCTCGACAGCCTAATCAGCACGACCAACTATAAGTTAGGCCAGACGTTCAACGCCGACCTGGATAGCACACACCGTATCAAGGTCGATGAATCCGGCAATCTCACGCTGCTGACCTGGAAACAATCCTGGGGTGGCTACTGGAGCAGTGAGGAACTGGGTACGTTGCACGCCCAAGGTGACGGCACCTATGAACTGTCGTACCGCGACGGCAGCGGCAACAGCACGTCTTCGACGACTACCAGCAACTCCCTGAGCGCCTTTGCCTTGTTGAGCGCGGTGTCTGGCGTAGAAGCCATCGGCCTGAACAAGGACGTGACCCTGAACGACCTCAAGCCCTACGACTCGGACTCGACACCACAGACCAACATCGACCCGAGCAACCTGGCCAACTCGATCATCGGCCACACCGAAGCGACCCTGCCGGGCTCTGACACGGTCAATGGCGGCAACGGCAACGACATCCTGTTCGGCGACCTGGTGAGCTTCAACGGTATCGCCGGCGAGGGCCACCAGGCCCTCCAGGCCTTCGTCGCTCAACAGAACGGCGTGGACGTCAGCAAGGTCACCACCAGCAACGTGCACCAGTACATCACCGAGCACTACACCGCGTTCGATGTGTCCGGTGCCCACGATGGCAATGACACCCTGCTGGGCGCCGCCGGCAACGACATCATTTTCGGCCAGGGCGGCAACGACACGCTCAACGGTGGCAAGGGCAATGACATCCTGCTGGGTGGCACGGGTAACGACACACTGATCGGCGGCCAGGGCAACGACACACTGATCGGCGGCCTGGGGGGCGATACCTTTGTCTGGAAGTCCGGCGACACCGGCACCGACGTGATCAAGGACTTCAAGGCCAGCGAAGGCGACCGAATCGACCTGCGGGATCTGTTGCAGGGCGAAACCGGCAGCACCATTGACCACTTCCTGAAAATCAGCACGGTCGATGGCGTGTCATCGCTGCAGGTCAGCACTTCCGGCCAGTTCAATGCGACCAACGGTGCCGCAGCGACGCCGGACGTGACGATCAAGCTCGAAGGCAACAACTGGTCGAACGTGAACCTGAACTCGTTGATCGCCGGCAGCGACCCGACCATCAAGGTCGATCACAACAACAGCTGAAGCTGACACAAGACCGTGGCGAGGGAGCTTGCTCCCTCGCTGTAGGAGCTGCCGAAGGCTGCGATCTTTTGACCTTGGTCTCGATCTTCGCTTGAGACTCTACTGGTCTTGGAAAGATCGCAGCCTCGCTTCGCTCGGCAGCTCCTACAGCGCAACCCAGCGGGATAAGTGTTCATACTCCCCCGCAGTTGGCCTATGCTGCCCAGCATGACGCCGCTTCATATATGAGGGATGCCCGATGTTTTATGTGCAACGCAATGCACAAGGCCTGCTGGTGCGCGTAGAAGCCACCGCTTACGCCGAGGCCACCGAAACCTTGCCGGCCGACAACCACGAGATCCAGGAGTGGTTCGCCAACCAGGCAGTGGAGAACAGCCTCAAGCAGCTCAAGCAGAGCGACCTGGAGATGATCCGGGTACTCGACGACTTGATCCAGGTGCTGACCAGCAAAGGCGTGATCCGCGTCACCGACCTGCCGCCGGCGGCCCAGGCCAAGCTGATGGACCGCAACCAGGCCCGGGAAGCCTTGGGCGGGTTGAGCCGGTTGATCGATGATGATGAGAAGGGGTTGATCTAGGCTGCCCACGCCATTCCAGGCAATACACAGCACCTGTGGCCATAGACTGCTCCGCTGGCCTGCATGTAGGAACTGTCGAGTGCAACGAGGCTGCGATCTTTCGCCAGACATTTGAGCCCCAAGTGAAAGATCAAAAGATCGCAGCCTTCGGCAGCTCCTACAGGGCATCAGACGAACGGGACCAATCTCTGGGGCGTAGGCCATCGCAGGCCTGTCAGCCCGCCGCTTGCACTTCCAGCCGATCCATCGCCCGCTCCACCAACAGATGCACCCCATCGGCCATTCGACTGATTGCCAGGATCACGCTGCGGCGTGAGCCGTAGACGTCATCGGCCAGGTCGGCGGCGATGGCGCTGATGGACAGTAAGTCTTCGGAGGCATTGGCCAGGAGGGTTTCGGTGTCGATGTCTGGGGCGACCATGAAGAGCTGGGCGGTTTGGGTTTTTCCCGAGGCTTCATCGGTGGGTTTGGGATTGAGGTAATAGTCGAGGACGCGCTCGGCGGCTTCGTCGAGTTTTTTGGATTTAGAGGATTTGCTGGAGTTGTTGCCAGTGTTTTCTGGCGGATTCGGAGTTACTTTGAACATGTCGTGAAGCTCCATCTGTAGAAGTGGAACCGACACCCTTCGCTTGCACGCAAATGAGGTGGCAGTTGTACGCAGGTGTGCAAGACCGGGCAGACGGAACCCCGGCAGAATCCTTCTCACGAAGAAATCTCCCACGCACAACCGCCATAAAGCGCTTGCGCGTCATCTTTTAACCGGCTTGCACGCCAGTGTCACCGTTTTTTTCAGTGACAAACCCAGACTAGCCACGAGGCAGAAGCCGGCCCAGTCGAAAGTAACCAAAGCGCTTCTGCCACCACTCGGCACCTCGCTTAGGCTCGGTGTGCCCCAGATCAAAAACAAAAGCGAGGCGGCCTTATAGCCGACCTGGTTCTTGATGGGGACCGTGTTTCTCCTGTGGGAGCGAGCCTGCTCGCGATAGCGGTGGGTCTGCTTGCATCAATGCTGAATGTGCCACCTTCGCGAGCAGGCTCGCTCCCACAATGGGATCGGAGTACGACCGGAAGAGCCAGGTCGGCTATAAGGCCGCCTCGCTTTTGCTTTTGATCTGGGGCACACAGAGCCTAGGCGAGGCACCGAGTGGTGGGGCAAGCCTTTTTTGCTTACTTTTTTTGGCGTTTGAAAAAAAGTGAGCCGCCGTAAGGGCGGAACCATTAGCAGCCGTTACCGCAGAAACGGATATGTACTCAGTCAGAAAGATAAAAGACCACCTCACCCCCAACGCTTAGGCTCACCCACCAACTGCCCCTGAACCCCAAACAACCCCATCTCCCGAATCACCGCCAGCTCCCCTTGCGTCTCAACCCGCTCGGCAATCAAGGGCAAGTCGATACTGTGAGCCGCGCGCTGGATCGCTTCGATGAACAGACGCTTGTCGCTCTCCTGGTCAATCGCACGAATATAGCTGCCATCGATCTTCAGATAAGCCAACCCCAACCGCGACAAGTTACCGATCATGCTGAAACGCCCACCAAAACGCTGCAGGCTCAGAGAGAAGCCCAACTCACGCAACTGCCGAGTCAACTGCTCCAGCACCGCCTGCTCCGGCAGTTGCTCTTCACCAATCTCCAGGGTCAAGCGCGGCCCAAGGTTGGAATGCACCCGCAGGATTTCAAAAATCTTGTTCAGCGCCTGCGGATCGGCCAAGGTCGCCGAGGACAGGTTCAGCGCCAGGGATTGTTCGTGCCCGGCCATTTGCTTGAGCACTTGCTCGAGCATCAAGCGGTCCAGGCGCGCGGTCCAACCAAAACGCTCCAACCACGGCAGGAAGCGCCCGGCGGGGATGGTATGGCCCTGCTCGTCCAGCAGCCGCGACAGCACTTTGTAATGCAGCACCACTTGGATGTCCTGGGCGGCCACCACCGGCTGGAAGTACAGTTCGAATCGCTGATGATTCAAGGCCTGGTCGAGCAGCGTGTGCCAGGCATGGTGATCATCGCCGACGCTGGCCACCGCGCTGTGGTCCAGGCAGGCCCATCCCGGCTCGCCCTGGCTTTCGGCCTGGGCCAGGGCCTGGTCGCCGAGCTGGAGCACCGCATGCGGTGAGTCGCCATGGACGAACGGCGCCAGCCCGATGGAGGCCACCGACGCCACATCCGTCGCGCCGGTCGCATGCAGGCTCGCCAACGCAGCCTCAAGATTCTGCGCCAATTGCAGCGCTTCCCCACGCACCAACCCAGGTGCCAGCACGGCGAATTCGCCACCGCGAATACGCGTGACCAGGTTGTGGGTCTCCGGGTAGCGGGCGCACTCTCGCTGCAATTGCTCGCCCACGGCCTGGAGCAACTGGTCGGTGCGCTGCCCGCCCAGGCGCTGGTTCAAACCGGCCAGGTCTTTGACCCGCAACAACAGCAGATAGCCGGAACTGGCCTGCTCCGGGTTGCTCACCCGGGCATTGAGCTGCATTTCGAAGTAGCGCCGGTTGGCCAGGCCCGTGAGGTTGTCCTGATAGGACTCAACCCGCAGTTTCTCGCTGCGCTCGGCCTGTTCCTGGAACAGCGCCTTGAGCTTCTCGACCATCTGGTTCATCGCCTGCACCACGCGGCGCAGTTCAGGCGTGCGCGGCAGCTCCGGCAGGCTCAGGAACTCGCGACGGGCGATGGCATGGGACTGGTGCACCATGTAGTCCAGCGGCTTGAGTTGACGACGCAGCAGCAAGGCCCCCAGCACCGCGCTCACGGCGCCACACAGCAACAGCCAGCCCAGGCTGCCCAGCGCGCTCTGCCACAGCTTGGCGAGGGCGAACATCGGGTGGCTGACCACTTCGACCCGCGCCGCCTGCTCCCAGCCACGGCTGACGATGGCATCGCCTCCGGCCGGTTCCAGGCCGATCAGTTTGACGAACCATTGCGGCACACTGCCGGCGTCCGGCGTGCCGGTGCGCTCGACCAGGGTCTTGTCGGTGGCCACATCGACTACGCGGATGCTGGCGTAATAGCCGCTGTCGAAGATCGAGCTGACCATCAGTTCCACCATCGCCGGGTCGTCGATGTTCGGCGTCAGCGACAACGCCAGCGCCGTGGCCGCGTCCTGGGCGTGGGAGCGCAACTGGTTGACGTATTGGGCCCGCGAGCTCTCCAGGCTGACCATGAAGCTGCCGCTGAAGGCAACCACCAGGAACAGACAGATAGCGATCAACAGCTGTTTGAACAAGGACATCTGAGCGCGCGCTCCTAGTTAGTCGTCTCGACCGGAAAACCTTCGGCCTGCATTTTCTTCAACACATCCTGCCACCGGGACAGGCGCTTGGTATCACCCACTTTCTTGTTGCCCTTGGCGCCCGGCAGCCACAGCCCTTCGGCATTGAAAGAGTAGACCGGGAGCAAGTCGGTTCGCTGGCTGGCCGGCAGGATGCCGTCGATCAGGCTGTCGAGTACCAGTGGCATCGCCTCGGGCGTGGCGTAATAGGTGAGCACCATGTGCGCACGGTTCTGCCGCAAGGCCTTGACGTAGGTGATGCGCAGCTTGTCACTGGAGACCCCGAGATGACGCAGGCTGAAATACTTGGCAATGGCGTAGTCTTCGCAATCGCCAGCCCCTTTCCACAAGGCCTGGATCGGGGTTTCCCAGTAGTCGACCTCGCGCCACAGGTCGATGTCTTCCACGTAGCGCACCTGTTTGTTGAAAAACAGGTTCACCACCTTGAGTTGTTCCCGTTCCGGGATCTGTTTCTGGGTCGCCAACAGTTGCTGCCATGCGTCGATCCGTTGCTGACCTTGACCCAAGGGACCATATAACGCTTGCGCCCGTCGGCTGATCTGCGCAAAGTCCCAGTCAGCCTGCAAGCCACCCAGCATCAGGCCGGCCAGCAACAATGCCGAACACAGCCAGCGCAAGGACCTGAGAACAGGGAAAGGTGCAGCCAAGGGAATACGTCCGAAAAGGGCCGTTGGAAATTCATTGGATGGTGACGCTTGGCCCACTAAAAGACAATGGCAAGGTGCAATCATCGCAGGCAGACTAAACTTTAGCTCAGGAACCTCCGGTCGAGAGATTTTGACGGTTCGCTAACCTGTAACTAACGTGTGCCTGGATCCAATTTTCACTACCAATCAGGGTGCGTTGTCGTGACACAGAAGCCCAAACCCTTAAGCACTATCCCGATCAACGGTCCCATTCCCGCAGATCAGGCACGCTCGATCATCGAAAGCTCTCTGCGCGAGGCCATCCTCGACGGACGCCTGCCCAGCGGCACCGCCCTGCGCCAACAGGAACTGGCCGACCTGTTCGGGGTGAGCCGCATGCCGGTCCGCGAGGCGTTGCGTCAGCTCGAGGCTCAGTCGTTGCTCAATGTGGTCCAGCACAAAGGTGCCGTGGTGGCCCCGCTGATTACCAGCAATGCAGTCGAGACCTACGCCCTACGCGCAGTCTTGGAAGCATTCGCCTTGCGCTTGTCCATTCCCCTGCTCGATGGCGACGACCTGACGCTGGCGGCCCAGTACATCGAGCAGTTGGAAGTACAAACCGAATACGCTGAAATCGCCAAACTCAATCGGCTGTTCCACCTGTCGCTTTATCACAAGGCACCCAACGCCAAGCTGCTGGACCTGATCGAGCACGAACTCAATGAAGAAGAGCGCTTCTTGCGTTTTCATCTCTCGTCCATGGGGCTGGGCAAGCTGACCCAGGACGATCACCGCGCCATTCTCGCCGCCGCGGCGGCCAGGGATGTCGATAAAGCAATCGCCCTGCTGGAGCAGCATCTGGAAAAAGCCTCCGTCACCATGCGCCGGTATCTGGAGCAGACAGGCCACTGACCTGCCGTCGGCCAACCGGCCGGCGTAAAATTTTCTTACATATCCCTCCTACGTTTCTTGCCTGCCCTGGTGCGGCCCAGCCGTGGCTGCGATTCGCCACAGCATCAGTTCAATGGCACTGCCGGCGATTTACGCTCACTCTTGCGTCCATCGATTCAAAAAACAGACTCGCAGAAGTCAACGCCTGGCTGAGGCCTGGCGAATCGAAGCCAGTACGCAAGGAGCGTCGTCCAACCGGCGGGATGATCGGATGTCCGACCGACGTCCTGCCCATAACATAAAACTTCTCAATCCCCGATCCCTGAAGTGCTCCGAGTGAGGCATTCACTCGAACTATTCGATTCTGATACCCCTAAATCGGAAGGAGCCTCTTCGTCTCAATAAAGCTTATTTAATAAGTTTTAAAAGCCCTCTTCGCGCCCAATAAAAGCCCAACTTTAAATAATCAAAAAAGGCACTTGCAACTTACTTACTCGATGTATTAGTTTTTATTCGCCGCGTTACTTACGGCCCTTTCGACTTGCGACAAGCTCAGCAAATACAGGCATCAAAAGCTGAATTAACGATTAACAGAGAATGCTTAAGCCCCTTGGGCAATTCATGGATTCCGGTTCAGGCACCCGCTCGCCTTCATTAACTAACGAGCCGCCTTCCGGACAAAACATCATTGATGAGGACGTTCCAATGCAGCCATCCAAAGAACAACTATCTCTGAAGCTATCGCTACAAAAACGCGAACTTGGCCAACACCCGGTTTTTTCCGAGATTACATCAATCGATCTGTTACGCCGCTTTATGGAAAGCCATGTCTTTGCCGTCTGGGACTTCATGTCGCTGACCAAGCGACTGCAACGCGAGCTCACCTGCGTCCACCTGCCCTGGCTGCCGCCAGCCGACCCGCACGCGGCACGCCTGATCAATGAAATCGTGCTGGGAGAAGAGTCGGATGACCGCCCCGGCGCAGGCTATTGCAGCCATTTCGAACTGTACCTGGACGCCATGCGGGAAATCGGTGCCGATACCCGCGCGATCGAGCAATTCATCACCCTGCAACAGGAAGGCGTCAGCCCCGAGACTGCGCTGGACAGTGTCGATGTCGAACCGGCGGCGGCACGGTTTGTCCGCCAGACCTTGCACACCGCCCTGCACGCCCCGGCCCATAGCGTGGCCGCCGCCTTCGTGCACGGTCGCGAGAGTGTCATCCCGCAGATGTTCCAGCGCATGTTGGACGCTTGGGGCATTGGCCTGGATCAAGCGCCGACGTTTCGTTATTACCTGCAACGGCACATCGAAGTCGACTCCGAAGACCATGGCCCGGCGGCAGAAAAGTTGTTGGCCCGGCTGATCGATGGCGACCCGCAGCGCGAAACCGAAGTGCTGGCCGCCGCGCTCGCTGCCGTACACAGCCGCACAGCCTTGTGGGACGGCTTGCGCCAGAGCATGGCCCAGCCGGTTGCACAGGTGACGCCATGAACGCCGTCGACTACCAATCCTTCGCCGACGCTTGGGAGACCCGCGCCACGATCCGTACCCGGCCACGGCGCCGGGTCGAAGACGACGACAAGCTGATCTTCCCCATGAGCCGCCAGCCGCTGGTGCACAGCCAGACCTTCCTTAGCCACTGTCCGCAATTGCGCGACTTTGTGCTGGTGCAGAGCCTCTACAAGTTCATCAACGACGTGGTGATTTTCGAGACCGAGTTGGTCGACCACACCGCCCGGCGCATCGCCAAGAACCGCTTCGGCATCGAGTTCCCATTCGCTTGCCGCTACGACGCAATGACCGTGGTGGTGGACGAGGATTACCACGCGCTGGTGGCGATGGACTTCATGCAGCAGACCATCGACATGACCGGCATCGCACCGATCCCGTTGCCTGGGCAGATCGAACTCAGCCGCGCGATACCGGCGACCCTGGCCCAGGCGCCGGAACATTTGCTCAGCGCCGTGGAACTGATCTGCATCGCCATCGCCGAGAACACCGTGACCAACGAAGTGGCGGCTTTCGCCCGGGACGACTCAGTCAAGGCCTCGATCAAGGGGCTGATGGCCGATCACTTGCTCGACGAGGGCCGGCACTCCGGTTTCTGGACGCGACTGGTGCAGATTTACTGGCGCACCGCGCCCGAAGAGGACCGCGCGGCGATTGCGCGCTTGATGCCAGGCTTCATTGTCCAGTACCTGGCGAGCGACCTGCAGCAAGCGTTCGACTTCGAGCTGATCGCGCACCTGCCCGTCGACGAATCGGTACGCCAGTCGCTGCGTGAAGACGCCAGTGCGCTGGCCTACCCCATCAATCGTTTTCACCCATTGGTGGGCAACATCACACGCTTTTTCCGCAGCAGCTCGATGCTCGCGTCCCCCTGCGTAAACGCCGCCCTCGCTGATTACCTGACCCCATGAGGACCTTTCGATGAAACGCCTCGAAATTGCAGTGCCTGGCACCAGCCAGGCCATGGCCGAACTGGCCCGGGAACTGGAGCTGCACGGCCACGGCATCGTGGATCGGCAATCGCCGGCCAGCCACGGCGCGGTCGACCTGTTGATCGACGACGGTACGACAGCGCGAGCCATTGAAGCCCGCTCACGTCTCCAGGTGCGCGTGGTGCTGCGCACGCTGCCCGGCGAGGTATTGCCGCAACCGGTGGTGATATTCCGCGACGGCGCGCAGCAGCTGTTATGCCAGGAGGTGATTGCGCCGCAACCCGATGGCAACGGTCAGTCCCTGCGGTTGCGTACGCTGACGACAGTGGTCGAGACCGGCGCACGGCTGGTCAGCCAGTTATCCCGGGATGACACCTGCTTCGATCACTGGCCGACAGTGCACGCTGACGCTGTCGACCCACCTCTGCTCGGGCTCGATGCGCTGGAGCCGCTGGCGTTCGAACACGGCCTCAATCGGCCGCCAGTACCCTGGCTGCTGGCCGCCGCCGACGTGCCGGTGATGCACAGCATCGAACAGCGCATGCTCGACGACGCGACGCAACCGGCCCTGTGGCTCGATGGACAACTCATCGACTACAAATCCCTGCGCCGCCTGGCGCTGAGGTTGCAACAGCCGATGCTGGAAATACTGCAGGGCGCCGGACCGGTAGGAGCAACAAGAGCAGGACCTGTGGGAGCAAGGCTTGCCCGCGATGAAGACACCGATGCTCTCAAGCAAACCGCGTCACCGGTCATCGGGGGCAAGCCTTCCTCCCACAAGGTGATCGGTGTCTGCCTGCCCAAGTCCGCACACCTGTATGCGGCGATCCTGGCGGTGCTGGGCTGCGGGGCGGTGTACCTGCCGCTGGACCCACAGCACCCGGCGCAACGTCGACGCTTTATCCTGGAAAATGCCCAGGCAGACCTGCTGCTGCACGACGGCGACAGCGACCTCGGCGACCTGGCGTTGCCAACGCTGAATGTCCATCAACTGCCGGCGCCCATGCCGGGCATCCCGGCCTCGCTGATTCGCCGTACGGTGGACAGCGACGAACCGGCCGTGGCGATCTACACCTCCGGCACCACCGGCCAGCCCAAAGGCGTGCTGCTCAGCCACCGCAACCTCAGTCACTTCTGTGCCTGGTACGGCGACTACGTCGGGTTGCAGCGCGACAGCCGGGCGTTGCAGTTTTCCACCATCAACTTTGACGCGTCGCTGCTGGATATCCTGCCGACCTTCATCCACGGCGCCTTGTTGGTGGTGCCCTGCGAAGACCAGCGCCGCGATCCGCAGCAATTGGTCGCTTTGATTCACCAGCAGCACATCAGCCACGCCTTTCTGCCGCCTGCGCTGCTGAGCGTCATGCCCCTTGATGCACCGCTGGGCCTGGCGCACCTGATCACCGGTGGCGATGTCTGCGAGCCGTTCGTCATCGAACAGCTTGCACCACAATGCCGGTTCCACAACATTTACGGCCCGACCGAAACCACGGTACTGGCGACCACGCGACAGTTCGCCGGCGGCGACAACAACCGCAACCTCGGCGCGCCCATCGCCAATGGCCGGGTGCTGATCCTGGACGAACAACGGCAACCGGTTCCCCAAGGTGTCCCCGGCGAGCTGTACATCGCCGGCCCGGGCGTCGGGCTGGGTTATTTGAACGACCCGACGTTGACCGCGACGCGCTACCTCGACCTGACGCTGCCCACCGGGCAAGTGCTGCGGGTCTATCGCACGGGTGATATCGGCCTGTGGACCGACAACGGCATCGAATTGTGTGGCCGGCGCGATAACCAGGTGAAAATCCGCGGTTTTCGGGTAGAACCCGAGGAAATCGAGCACTGCCTGCGCGATAGCCAGTTGTTTCGCCAGGTGGCGGTGGGGGTCGATGAACGGCGGCGAATCCTGGCGTTCCTGGTTCATCCAGAGCACTCCGGCGACGCCCTCCAGGCGCTGCGCGAGCATGTGCAGAACAGCTTGCCCAGCTACATGCACCCGGCCGCCTACGTCGAATTGCCCAGCCTGCCCTACACCAGCAACGGCAAGGTCGATCGCCGGGCCTTGCTCGCCATGGCGGTGCAAGTGCAGGTCGATGGCCAGCGACGCCAGCCGCAGAACGCCCTGGAGACACAATTGCAGCAATTGTGGGCCGAGCTGCTTGAACTGCCGGTCGAAGACATCGCCACCGACGAAAGCTTCTTCAACCTCGGGGGGCATTCGATCCTGTTGTCGCGACTGCTGCTGAGCATCCGCCAGACGTTCGGTCGCAGCCTGTCGATCAACCGCTTCATCGAAGCCCCGACGCTGATGACCTTGGCCAAGTTGCTGGACGACCCGGAACACAGCAGCGCATCGATCCTTAGCCCCCAAGCCTTCATCGATGCCGAGGCCGAGCTCAACCTCGACCCGCTGCCCATCAGCCAATGCGGTGATGTGCACAAGGTGGTGGTGACCGGCGCCAACAGCTTTCTCGGGGTGCACATCGTCGAAGCACTGCTGGCCTGGGGCGCCACCGAAGTCGCGTGCCTGGTGCGCGCGAGCGCTGAACACAGCGCGGCCGAGCGCTTCTCCCAGGCCCTTCAGGACAATCACCTGACCCACCTGGACCTGGAGCGCGTCAGTGTGTACGCCGCCGACATCACCCAACCGCAATTGGGCCTGCCAGACGACGTCTACACCCGCATCGACCGCACCTTCGGCGCGCTGGTGCACAACGCTGCCCACGTCAACCATGTGCTCGACTACGAGTCCCTGGCACGGGACAACGTGGAGCCGATCTTCGAATGCCTGCGCCTGTGTGAAGGGCGCAGCAAGAAAATCTTCAATTTCGTCTCCACGCTTTCTGCCTCCAGTGCCCTGGACGCCGACGGCCAGGTGCTGGAACAGCCTGCCGCCGAGACGCCGCCAATCTACATCAAAAACGGCTACAACCTGTCCAAATGGGTCGGCGAACGGATCCTGCAGCGGGCCCGGGATCGCGGGGTGTGGGTCAATCTGTTCCGTCCCGGCAACATCAGTTTCAACAGCCTGACCGGGGTCTGCCAGCCCCACAAGAATCGCTTGATGCTGATGATCAAGGGCTCGATCCAGCTCGGCCAGGTGCCGGAGCTGTCACTCAACTTCGACCTGATGCCGGTGGATTTCCTGGCCCGCTTCATCGCCTTCCACGCCAGCCGATACCAGCCGACGCAAGCGGTGTTCAACCTGCACAACCCACAGCCTTTGAGCTGGGACGCTTATGTCGCGTCGTTCCGCGACAGCGGCCGGGAGTTTTCGTTGGTCAGCGTCGCCGAGTGGCAACAGCAATTGGCTCGGGTCGATGCCGACAATGCGTTGTTTGGCGTGTTGGGTTTCTACCTCAACGGCTTCGAGGAAGACATCGGCGACATCTCGTTGATCAGCCATGACAACGCCCGCGCGGGCGTGCGGCAGATGGGCGCCAGCTACCCGGAAAAATCCCCGGCCCTGCTGCGGCGCGGCGCCGATTATCTCAAGGCCATCGACTTCATCTGAAACACCCTCAACCCAAAGCAAGGAGCAAGACCATGAGTGCATTTCAACCCGACACCCTGATCAAAAAACCCCATGCCTGCCAGGTGGAAACCTCGGTGGAGGTCGCGGCTGACGCCGCGCGCGTCTGGGACGTGGTGGGTGATTTTGGCGGATTCGACCGTTTCATCCCGGCACTGGAACGCATCGAAATGACCGGCGAGGGCGTGAGGTCCCTGCGCAAGAAATTCTTCCGCGATGGGCAGAACCTGGTGGTGGAACAGCTCAACAGCCGTGACGACCAGGCCATGCACATGACCTGGACGCTGATCTACAACACCCTGGGCATCGACAACCTGTGGGCGGCCATGCGCGTCGAACCCCTGGCGGACAACCGCTGCCGCGCCACCTGGACCATCATCGCCGACCACACCGACGCCCACACGCCATCAGGCTTCAGGGATTTTCTCCAGGGCTTTGCCGATGAGGCGATGGGGAATGTGCAGGGGATGTTCGCCAGGGCGTAGCCCGCTCCAAGGAGGCCCTGAAACTCAGGGCCACCACCAATCCCTGTGGGAGCTAGCCTGCGTGCAGGACCTGTGCAGGAGCCGCGTAGGAGCTGTCGAGTGCAACGAGGCTGCGATCTTCCCTAGAACACTTGAGTCTCAAGCGAAGATCGAAAGATCGCAGCCTTCGCCAGCTCCTACAAGGCGCAGCCGAGCGAGGGCAAGCGCCCTCGCCACAGGCGGTTGGGTCAGATCTTGAAGCTGTCCACCAGTTGCTTCAGTCGGTTGGCCTGTTGCGACAAGGCATCGCAATCCTTCAGGGTTTCATTGAGGTTGGCCACGCTTTGCTGGTTCAACAGGTTGATGTGGCTGACGTCCATGTTGAGGGTTTCAACCACTGCGGTCTGTTCTTCGGTCGCAGCAGCCACCGACTGGTTCATACCGTCGATTTCACCGATGCGCTGCGTCACGCTGACCAGTCGCAGGCCGGCCTGGTTGGCCACGTCCACGCTTTCTTCGCTGGACGTCTGGCTGGCGTTCATCGTGCTCACCGCTTCACGGGAGCCGACCTGCAGCGAGGTGATCATCTTGTGGATTTCTTCCGCCGATTCCTGGGTGCGGTGCGCCAGGTTGCGCACTTCATCGGCCACCACCGCAAAACCACGGCCGGCTTCACCGGCACGGGCTGCTTCGATGGCCGCGTTCAAGGCCAGCAGGTTGGTTTGCTGGGAGATGCCCTTGATCACGTCCAGGATGTGGCCGATGTTATCGGTGCTGGCGTTCAGGGTTTCGATCTGGGTGCACGAAAGGCTGATCTTCTGCGACAGCTCGGTCATGGCCTGGATGGTTTTTTCCACCACCTGGCGACCGTCATCGGCCTGCTCGCTGGCACCGCTGGCATGTTGCGAGGCATCGGCAGCATTGCGGGCGATTTCCTGGGTCGCGGCGCCCAACTCGTTGATGGCCGCCGCCACGCTGTTGGTGCGGGCGCTCTGCTCATCCGAGCCGACGAGCGACGCATTGGACGAAGTCATCACCCGCTGCGAAAGGTCATGCACCTGGCGGGTGGCGGAAGACACTTCCGAGATCGACGCGTGAATCCGCTCCACGAACTGGTTGAACGAACCACCCAGCACCGCGAATTCATCCTTGCCCTGCACCACCAGGCGCCGGGTCAGGTCACCTTCGCCCTGGGCGATGTCCTGCATGGCGCGGCCCATGGTGGTCAACGGACGCATCAGCACCTGGATCAGCAGGCTCAGCAACAACGCAATGGCCGCCACCGCGACAAACATCGCAATCAGCGCAGACGTGCGGAACTGGCTCAACGGTGCGTAGGCCTTGGCCTTGTCGATCGACAGGCCGATGTACCACTCGGCGTTCGGCAAGCCAGTAACTGGAGTAAACGAAAGGATACGGTCCTGCCCGTTCAGCTCAACCTCCTGGATACCCTTGCCAATGCGCACCGGGGTGCCGGGATAGATGTCCTTGAGGTTCTTCATCACCTGGTCTTTATCCGGGCTGACGATCACCTGACCGTCGCCGCTGACCAGGAACGCATGGCCCAGACCACCGAAATCCACGGAGTTGATGATTTTCACCAAGGTTTCCAGGCTCAAGTCGCCGCCCACCACGCCGAGCAGTTCGCCGTTGTGCTTCACCGGCAGGGCAACGGTCACCACCAGTCCACCCACCGCCGCCAGATAAGGCGGGGTCAGCATGGCTTTATCAGCGGTCACAGCCTGTTTGTACCAAGGGCGTTGGCGCGGGTCATAGCCGTCAGGCATTTTGGCGTCCGGGCGTTGGGTGAAGACACCGTTGGCCTGGCCCACATAAGTGAACTGGAAGTTCGACGTCAGCGCCGGCTGATCGACCAGCCCTGGCAGATCAGCCGCAGCCCCCTGATGCGCGATGTTTTGCGCCAGGTTTTCCAGCACCAGTATCCGGCCACTCATCCAGTTCTGGATGCTGCTGGCCGTCAGGTCACCGGATTGCTCGATGGACGACTCAAGACTGCTGCCGATGGTGTTGCGCTGCAAATAGTCGTTGTAAAACGTGAAGAGGGCAAAAGCCAGGACCACCACACCAGAGGCGGCAAGAAGGATTTTGTGGCTGAACTTTAGATTCATCGATGGGGCTTCTTATGCAAGGAGTGGGGGTGCATTCCAGGTTTTCAACGTTCCATGTAGCAGCGCAAGCGGTTATCACTCCGCTCCACTTTGGTGCACGCATACCAGTCTTTCGGCAAGCCTTTACAAATAATTAGGGATTCGAAGAAATAGGCGACGGGAGGGCATGGCGGGCGAGCGCTGGTTGCACATTCGCCGACGGCTGGGCACGGTCGATTTGAAGGACGTGGGTGTGCGCCTGAACGCAAACAACCTGATGAACGCAACCTACGTCGCCTCGTGCGCCAGCCGGAGCTACTGCTACATGGGTGAAGAACGCAATGTGGCGGCGACGGTGAGCTATCCGTTCTAAGGCGCCCGCTGGGCTCTGTAGGCGCTGGCGAAGCTACGATCTTTTGATCTTTCGTTTGGGGTTGGGATTTAAGCGTCAGGGGGAAGATCGCAGCCTCGTTGCACTCGACAGCTCCTACATAGCTCCTACGCAGCTCCGATACAGCGCTTACCGTTCAGCGCGCGCAAGCTCCCGCGCCCCACCCTCTTGCCGCACAAACCGATTCGCCCGGCCAAACGTACCGAAATCATTGAACCGCACGCCCATCTCCCGCATCACCTTGTGGGCCACCGGCACCGTCAGTTGGCGAATGTAGAACGGCTCCTTCACCACAAAATGATGAATGCCATGGCTGCTGCCGAAGTTGAAACAGAACGCCTGCAACGGCCACAGCCACCAAGGGTTGAGCACCTGAGTCTGCTGGATGACATTGCCCGGCTCAATGTCGCCGTAGTAGTGCATGTTCGAGCTGACCAAATGCAAGCAAAAGGTGCGCAACACGTTCGGCCCGATGATCACCACCGCAGCGATGTCGATCGCCTGCATCATCGCCAGTGTGGTGGCCGACCAGTCGATTGAAGTGCCCAGCAGACTGGCGATGCCATTGGCCCCGTGGAAACCGAGAAACACATACCAGGCGCCCCAGTGCAGCAACGCCAGCGGGAAGTACACCTTCAGCGTGCGTTTGAGAATGCTGCGTTTGTGCGCCCAGGTCTCGGCCCGCAGCAGGCGAATGAAGGCCGACATCACGTTATCGCCGACCATCAGCAACCGTGCCAGTCCCCAGGGTTCGCCGTTGGTGATGGCCCGCTCCTCCATATCGGCCTCACTGCCGGACACTTTGTGATGGTTGAGGTGCAGGTGGCGGCGGATCCAAGGATTGATCGTGCTCGGCCGCGCCAGCCAGACCAACCCCATCATCAGGTTGTGGGGCAGGCGCTGCTTGCGAAAATACATGCTGTGGATCAGGTCGTGTTCCAACTCGTGGGTCAGCGAGGCAAAAAAAGCGTTGAGCAACAAGCATGCCCACCCGGCCAGGTAACCGTTGATGTAGAGCAGCGCCGAACCGATCATCCCAGCCAGGGCGAACGCCAGGATACCCGCGCCCAATGCATCCTGGTGGCGCAGGATCGGATAGCACCGACGCAATGCTTCGCCCCGGGCCAAGACCACCTGGCGAATATGGGCCGATCGTTGTTGTGCATTCAATCGCTCGGGGCTTGCGTAAGTGCCGTGCATGGCTTACATCCTCTGTTATCGATGTGCTCATCCTGCCGGGCGTAGTCCCCTGGGGTGGTAGCCGTAAACGCCAACCTGTTGACCGCAAGCGCCAATCGTCATGACTGAGCCAACCTCCCTCGCCAGCTGGACCCGCGCCCTGCGCAAACAGCTCGATGCGCTGGGCCTGGACAGCCACGCCCTGTGCGTCGAGGCCGGTCTCGACCCGCAATGGATGGACGACCCGAACGCCCGTTACCCGCTCTCGGCCACCACGCGCCTGTGGGCGTTGGCGGTGCAGGCCAGCGGCGACCCGGCGATTGG
Organism: Pseudomonas sp. RL_5y_Pfl2_73; assembly: GCF_963970515.1. Lineage (NCBI taxonomy): Bacteria > Pseudomonadati > Pseudomonadota > Gammaproteobacteria > Pseudomonadales > Pseudomonadaceae > Pseudomonas > Pseudomonas sp. RL_5y_Pfl2_73. Next base: position 19,692 of record NZ_CAXAPD010000033.1, read on the forward strand.
CCTGCGGGTGTCGCGCTTCGTCAGCCCCACTACGTTTCACGCACTGGGCTATGCCCTGGTGGCCAGCGCCAGCCTGCGAGAAGTGTTCGAGCGGATCGTGCGCTATCACCCGGTGGTCAGCGATGCGCTGACCTTGCAATTGAGCCGGGGCGAAGACCGCTACCGCTTCCGTCTCGATGTGCCCCAGGGCCGTCCGGCACCGGCCTTTGAAGCCATCGACGCGTTCGCGGCGATTTACGTGCGCACCTGCCGCAACCGGCTCGGCCGCGATTACGCACCGCTGGCGGTGTACCTGCGTCGCCCGGAACCGGCGGACCCCAGCCCCTGGCACAAGGTGTTCCGCTCGCCGGTGCATTTCGGCGCCGCGCAGGATTGCCTGGAGTTCAACCTCAGCGACTTCGACAGCCACCTGGACGACGCCAACCCGGAGCTGGCCGAACACAACGAAGCCGTGCTCGAACGCACCCTCGCACAGCTCAAGCCACTGACCTGGGAACGCAAGGTGCGCGCAGCCATCGAGGCCCAACTGCCCGAAGGCGAGCCCAGCGCCGAACGCATCGCCCAGGCCATGCACCTGAGCCTGCGCAGCCTGCAACGGCACCTGGCCGACGAAGGCTGTCGCTTCGACGCACTGCTCAACGAGTGCCGGGAGAATCTGGCGCTGCTGCACCTGCGGGATCCGAATTGCTCGCTGAGCGAAGTCAGTTATCTGCTGGGCTTTGCCGATGCCAGCAGCTTCAGCCGCGCCTTCAAGCGCTGGACCGGGATGACGCCGGGGCAGTTTCGGGATGGGTTGCGCTAGGGCTTTGCAGCGCCTGGGCGGGCCCTATCGCACAGACAACCCAAGACCCGTCGCTCGACCTGTAGGAGCTGTCGAGCGGAGCGAGGCTGCGATCTTTCCCCTGACGCTTGAATCTCAAGCGAAAGATCAAGAGATCGCAGCCTTCGTCAGCTCCTACAGCGCAGGCCAGCGGGAGCACGCTCGCGCCCACCTGTTTCAGGGCGTGGTCAACGCTCGCAACCGCTCGATGTCGAGGATTTCGATCTCGCCGTAACCCAGGTGGACAATGCCCAGGGCCTGCAGGTCTTTGAGGATCAGGTTGGTGGTCTGACGTGACAGCGCGAGCATCAGTGCCAGTTGTTCCTGGGGCAGTTGCAGGACCCGTCGCGGCGGTTCGATTTCGCCGTAGCCTTCGGCGATCATCAGCAGGCGGTGAGCCAGGCGGGCCGGGGCGGGCATCAGGCTCAGGTGTTCGAGGTTGATGAAGGCCAGGCGCAGTTTGTGGCTCATCAATAACGCCAGATGCCGCCAGTAGATCGGCTGCTCTTGCAGGAAGGCCAGCAATGGCGCCTGGGGCACATGCAGCAGCGTACCTTGACCGACAACCACCGCATCATGAGTGCGCGGCTGGCCATCGAACAGGCAGATTTCACCGAACCAGTGGGGCGCCTCCACCACGCTCAGCAACGCCTCCTTGCCCTGCTCGTTCACCGCACCGACGCGCACCGCGCCTTCCAGCACGGCATACAGCCCGCACGGTGGGTCGCCACGCTGGAACAGCCGATGACCCGGCGGCAGGCGGCGCACCCGCGCCATGCCCAGCAGACTATTCTGTAACTCGGTAGGCAAATGGCTGTACCAGTGGCCTGCCATCAGCTGTGAGTGCCAGGGATGCGAATTCATGGAAACTCCGGGACAAGTGTCGGCTAACTGACAGAACGCCTTGTGATACCTGGGCATCATGCAGGCATCACCTCAGGAGGAACAACAATGAAAAGCCTCGTCGATCATCTCAGTCAATACGCCGCCTATCACCGCGACCCGCGCAACATCGCCAGCCATTTCATCGGGATTCCCCTGATCTTCATTGCTGTCGCCGTGCTGCTGTCGCGCCCAGGTTGGCCAGTGGGCGCGGTCCTGGTGTCGCCAGCGCTGCTGGTGGCCGTGGCCAGTGCCTGGTTCTACCTGCGCCTGGAGTTGCGCCTGGGGACGCTGATGACGGTGCTGCTGGGCCTGGCGCTATGGCTGGGCCAGGTGCTCGCTGCGCAAAGCACCCTGGTGTGGCTGGGCAGTGGCCTGGGGATGTTCGTGGTGGGTTGGGTCATCCAATTCGTCGGTCACTATTACGAAGGCCGCAAGCCGGCGTTCGTCGACGACCTCACCGGACTGATTGTCGGGCCGCTGTTTGTGGTGGTGGAAGCGGGCTTCCTGCTGGGGCTTCGCGGCGAACTGAAGCGCGCCATCGAAGAGCGCGCCGGGCCGGTGGCGTTGCGCAACCAGCGTTCGGCGGCCTGAAAACAACGCAATACCCCCACCTGCCCCCCGTGTGGGAGCAAGCCTTGCTCCCACACGCTCGCTCCCACAAGAGTCAGGCCTTAGCGCTCAAGTTACAGCGCACCAAACTCGACCCGTATCGTCAATGCGCCGGTGTTATCTTTCAAGCCAGACCCGTACTGCCCGGTCAGGTCATCGTTGATGCACAGTTGCAGTTCCCCTTGCTGGTCGCCCGGAACCTGCCCCAGATCACCCACCAGGAACGGCTTGCCACCGTTACCCACGCGACCGATCAAGGCGCCTTCGGCGGCACCGGGCAAGGCATAGCTGCTGTAGTCGATGTGCCTCGAACCACCATTTCCATCGACATTGCCGCCCTGCGGGCTGGCACACCATAACCCACTGACGTAGCGCACCAGGCGCGGCACCAACCCGTTGACCTGCACGCCAGTGCCCTGCCAGGCGATGTTGGATTGAACCTGCATCGTCACCGCCCGCAGGTCATTGGCCAGCGTATCCCCGGCCTGGAACGACAGCGCCGCAATCGTCAGGCTCGGGTTCGAGGTGCCGGTGCTGGGGAACACGCCATCACCCACCAGGAACAGGTTCTTGTGGTCCCAACTGCGCTGGTACTTGTCCACCACCGACTTGGTGGAATCATCGCCCATACGATAGGTCCCCATCAGGTGGCCGGCGCCCTGGAAGCTGTAGGGCACGCCTTCGTAGGTAAAACATCCAGGTCCGATGATGTGCGTCAACTCCTGGGCACCGAGCAGGTCCTTGATGATGTGCGTCGCCAGTGTTTTCGCCTGCTGGAAACCCTTCTTGGTGTACTCGGACAGGCCGTAGTGGATTTCCGGTCGGGGGATGCCGAGCCGGTCCGTGTATTCGGCCGAAGGCACGATGTAGCATTGCGGGTGGTCGGGATCCTTCTCGAATTGAGTCGAGGCCACGACGTGGCATTGCGCGAGGTCGGAATCCTCCTCGACCTGCTCAACCAGGAAAGCGATCCGGAACTGGCGAGTGAAGACGTCGTTGAGCTTTCGTACCAACGCCGTTCCGGATAGCAATTGATTGCTCGGGTTGGCGCCGCCATTGTTCTTCCCATCGATAAAGTCAGCGACCGTGGTGTAGGGATCACCGGCCGGCCAGTTCCAACCTTCGTTGCCAATCTCGATACGCCACGCCGCACGATCGCTGCGAAAGGCACCGTCGCGCAGGCTTTCGATGCCGGCCGTCGATAGCGGTCCCCGGTAGGGGAAAATCGCCTTGCCCTCGGGCATCAACCCCCACGCCAGATAAATGGGATGGTCAGCCAGGTGGCGCCCCACGTGCCCGCTGCTGTTGGCCACGCCGGAGTGCAGTAGCAGCTTCGGTGTTTCGATCGCATGGGCGGCGATCACATAACGTTGTCCTCTTGCCACGCCGGTCCCAGTGACGGGGCCATCTTCCAATTGATACTGCTTGAACTCGATGCCATTGACGTTGCTATCAGTACCCAGGGTTACTTTGCTGGCCACGGTTCGATAAAGCACTCGCACCTTGCCCGTGGCCAAGGCCTTGTTCATGGTCACGGTGGCGTCGTACTTGGCCTGGATCGGGCAGATCGGCGTGCAGTTGGTATTGCCGGCGCATACCCGGCGACCGGCATAAGGTTGAGAGTTGCGCCCGGCCGGCGTCGGGCTGACCACCAGCGGCAAGCTATCGAACGTCTTCCCCGTGACAGCCGTGACAAAGCTGCCATCGACCAGTGACAACGGAATGCTGCGCATCGGGAATGCATAACCCTCAGGAAAGGTCATGCCCAGATAGGCTTGGTCGGCGACGTTGGCCGACACCCCGATTTCCGCTTCCGCCCGGCAATAGGCGCTTTGCAGATCGTCATACCCTATTGGCCAGTCAACCCCGACACCATACTTGGACCGCAGGCGAAAATCGTTCGGCAGCATGCGCAGACAGGTTCCGACCCAATGCCATGTCGTGCCGCCACCCACCCGTTCGTAAGTGCTTGCAAAGGGCACCAGGCTTTTTTGGACCAAGTAGCTGACCGCCGGGTTGTTCCAGTTACCATTGAGCAGATCGGCAATGGTCGCCCGTGGAGCGTTCAGTTCGGCCGGCCCCTTGAGATGTGGGTCCAGTGTCGTGCTTGGGGGATAAGGGGACTCTGGGGTTTTCAGCGTCGCGGTATAGAAACGCTCCAGGTACTGGGCACGATTGACCGGTATCTCCGGCCCCGATTCGAGTACCAGCACATCAATCCCGGCCATGCCCAACTGATAGGCAATGATGCTACCGGCCAGGCCTGCACCAACGATCACCACTTCGGTTTGTTCGGTACTCATGACAACGCTCCTTGCTGTCCGTTAGCGGATACGCCGGTCAAATCTTTAAGGCTGGAGGGCGCGCTGTTCCAATACCCAAAAAACGATTCGCTGTAGCCCATCGGGTGGGCCTGGGCGATCTTCCAGGCCCAGCTGTTGACGTAGGCCTGATCGGACACCACCGCCGAATCATCTTTCTTGAAAGGCGCCATATCGAACGGTTGATACCAGACGCCCAACAACCACAGCTTCATGATCGAGCGGGCGGTGAGTACCGTGTGTGGAATCGTCGGTTGCATGTTGAACTTCAGTATCTGCTGGGCGATCTGGTCGGGCGGTACATGGTCCGCCACCAGCGTGGCGTATTGAGTCAAGAGCGCGTTGAGCACGTCGGAAGGAACTCGCGCAGTGACGTAATCGAGAAAGATCGGCGGCAAACCGACCGGGTCGATCTGCGGTGCCAGACGATCCGCCGAGATGCCAATAAGGGCCGACGACAGGCCTACGAAATTATCCAGATTGCTGCTCATTGCTGGGCTCCTTGTCCACTGGTGGACTGTGCGCGTTCGAGCAAATAGGTGAAATCCGCGAAGCTGGTACGCGGTGATTCGGTGACATGGGTGGCCGCATTGCCGTGGCAAGCCATGCAACTGGAAGACGCCTGGGGCACGGTGCCCTGGATGTAGGTCTCCAGCGTGGCGTTGGCCAGGAACGAGGGCGCAGGACTGCCCAGCGGGTTGGCGGCCGATATCTGGCAGTTCTTGGTCGGGTCTGATGGCCACTGGGTACTGATCAGTTGATAGTTCGCCCAGACGCTCTGCGGGTTCACCTTACGCAACAGCTCTTGATACGTAGCGTTCAGTTTTCTGGTGGCATCGGTGAGCGGCACGTCGCGCACGATCTGCGAGGGCGTCGCCTTGACCGCCGGGTTCCATGGCCGTGGCGGCGGTTGGTTGATGTCGCTTGTGCTGGCTGCGTTGTAGAACAGATAAGGCCCCGTCCGCTGGGCAACGGGCGTGGTTTTTTCCGGCACGTTTTTTACATGCTCAAACGTTGACCAGACCCATTGCGCCGCGCTGGTGGTCTTATGGACCATGTGCAATCCCACCAACCCGACCGGCTCGGACACGCACGACTCCGCGACAATCGGCCCATGGCTTGGGTCGTTGTTCCCCGGGGTGTAGACCAGCGCGTCGACGGTGTGAAAATCCTGCCGCTTGTCGTTGGGGCCCAGCACTTTCCACGACGCCTTCACCATCACCGCACCGACCTGTTTGGTGTCGGTGGAACCACAACTGAACGCCACGGTGTTGTTCGCATTGGCGGCAAAAAATTTCTGCTGGCCTTCGATGCTGTACAGGCCGTTGTCGACGATGCTATTGAACATCGATTGGTTGACCACGATTTCGTTGCGCGTATAGGTGCCGTTCTGGTCCACCAGCGGGCCGCTCTCGAAGGGCTGGATAAATTCATCCAGCACATCGGGCACCTTGCCCATTTGCTGCAACAGGCGACCGGGCTTGAGCGACTTGCACGCTTCGGGCAGGGTCGCCGGGGCGTTCCAGGGCAGTGGGGCCTGGCCCTTGGCGCGGAATATCTGGTAGCTCTCTTTCCAGCTTTCCCACACGGTGGCGCCATCCTGCTTGCCGATGGGGGTACCGGTATTGGGATCGCCGTTATCCAGCGCTGGCCAGTTCAGGGCAATGAAGGTCTGCCACGACAACTCATCGAAATTGGCCTGCAGGCTGACCAGTGAAAGGGGCTCGGTCACGGTGACATTGAAGGGTATCTGGGGGGACAACGAGGGGGCGGCGCTAGCGGCCGGGGCCAGCAAGACGCCTAACAATGCACAGCCAAGCGGGCCATGCCGACTGACTTCCACTCTCATGTTTTCTCTCCTTGGCATCAGGGCGCCAGGAGAGATAACACCGGTCCGTCATGGACTCTTACTTGCCTCCTGGCCTGTCAGAGTCTAGGTAGGGTTTCGGTGGGGAAAAGGCGTTGGCGTAGAACCAATCGAAGCAAGATTGGGCGGGGTTATTCAGATTCGGATCGAGGTTTGCGTGAGGACGCCATCGCAAGCAGGCTCGCTCCCACAATGGATCTGCGCCATACACAAATCCCCCTGTGGGAGCCTGCTCGCGATGTCTTTTGCTTTTAGAGGTTGGCGACTTTCTGCTAGACCTTCGGTTTGAAGAACAGCGTCTCGCCTTTCGCCAGGCCCACTAGGCTGTCATGGTCCTTCACCACTTCCGCTTCGATCAGCTCGCTCTGGCCTTCCACCTTCAGGGTCACCCGAGTGGTGGCGCCGAGCGGACGGATGTCGCGCACTTCAGCGCCATGGTGGCCTTCCAGCTCCGAGCGCGACAGCGAGACTTCGTGAGGGCGGAACAGCACATGCCGATCCTCCCCCAAGTGCAGGCGGTTCGAGTCGCCGAGGAAGTGATACACAAAGTCGCTGGCCGGGTTTTCGTAGACGTCGCCGGGCGAGCCGATCTGCTCGATCACGCCTTTGTTCATCACCACGATCCGGTCGGCGACTTCCATGGCTTCTTCCTGGTCGTGGGTCACGAAAACCGAGGTCAGGTTGATGTCCTCGTGCAGCCGCGCCAGCCAGCGGCGCAGTTCCTTGCGGACCTTGGCGTCGAGGGCGCCGAAGGGTTCGTCCAGCAACAACACCTTGGGCTCCACCGCCAGGGCGCGGGCCAGGGCGATGCGCTGGCGCTGGCCGCCGGAGAGCTGCTCCGGGTAGCGGTCGGCGAGCCAATCCAGTTGCACCATGTTCAACAGCTCATGGACCTTGGTCGCGATCTGGCTTTCGTTTGGGCGCTGGTGCTTGGGCTTCATGCGCAGGCCGAAGGCAACGTTGTCGAACACCGTCATGTGGCGGAACAAGGCGTAGTGCTGGAACACGAAACCGACGTTGCGATCACGCACGTCGTGGCCGGACACGTCCTCGCCGTGGAACACGATGCTGCCTTGGTCCGGGGTTTCGAGGCCGGCGATGATCCGCAGCAATGTGGTCTTGCCGCAGCCCGACGGACCCAGAAGCGCTACCAGCTCGCCGCTCTGGATATCCAGGCTGATCTCGTCCAGGGCCTTGAAGGCGTGGAAATTCTTGCTGACGTTACGGACTTCGATCGACATGACTTATTCCTCCGCGGCGCTGGCGCGCAGGCGGTTGATTCGGTTTTCGCTCCACTGCTTGAGCAGCAGAATCAAGAGCGCCAGGATCAGCAACAGGCTCGCCACAGCGAACGCAGCCACGTGGTTGTATTCGTTGTAGAGAATCTCGACGTGCAGCGGCAGGGTGTTGGTCACCCCGCGAATGTGCCCGGACACCACCGACACTGCACCGAACTCACCCATGGCCCGGGCTGTACACAGCACCACGCCATAGATCAGGCCCCATTTGATGTTCGGTACAGTGATATGCCAGAACATCTGCCAACCATTGGCGCCCAGCAGGCGTGCGGCCTCTTCTTCCTGGGTGCCCTGCTCCTGCATCAGCGGAATCAGCTCCCGAGCCACGAACGGCACGGTGACAAAAATCGTCGCCAGGACGATGCCCGGCAGCGCGAACACGATCTGGATGTCGTGATCCGACAGCCACGGCCCAAGCAGGCCCTGGGCGCCGAACATCAGCACGTAGACCAGGCCGGCGATCACCGGCGACACCGAGAACGGCAGGTCGATCAGCGTCACCAGCATGCTCTTGCCGCGGAATGAATATTTGCTCACGCACCACGCGGCACTGACGCCGAACACCAGGTTCAGCGGCACCGAGATCAGCACGGCAACCACCGTAAGCTTCAACGCCGACAGCGCGTCGGGTTCAAAGATCGCCGTGAAGAACGCCCCCAGCCCGAGCTTCAGGCCCTGGGACACCACGATGAACAGCGGCAACAGCAGAAACAGCGCAAAGATCAGCCAGCCGAGGCCGATCAGCACGCGCCGCGACGTCGCACTGCCGCGACGGGCGGCGTTGGTGGAGGCTGCGTAAATAGACGATTGGGACATGTTCGCGCCTCCTTATGGGGTTTCAATGCGCCGCTGCAACAGGTTGATCAGCAGCAACAGGACGAAGGAAACCACCAGCATCAGCACGCCGATGGAGGTGGCGCCGGTGTAGTCGTATTGGTCGAGCTTGACCATGATCAGCAGCGGCAGGATCTCGGTTTTCATCGGCATATTGCCGGCGATGAAAATCACCGAACCGTACTCGCCCACGCCACGGGCAAAGGCCAGGGCGAAGCCGGTCAACCAGGCCGGCAACAACGCCGGCACGAGAATGTGGCGGAACACCTGCCACGGCTTGGCACCGAGGCAGGCGGCGGCTTCTTCGACTTCACGGGGAATATCGGCCAGCACCGGCTGCACCGTGCGCACCACGAACGGCAGCGTCACGAAGGTCAGCGCGAGGGTGATGCCCAACGGCGTATAAGCGATCTTGAAGCCCAGGTCAGTGGCGAACTGGCCGACCAGACCGGCCGGCGCATACAACGCCGTCAGGGCAATACCGGCCACAGCGGTGGGCAACGCGAACGGCAGGTCGATCATCGCGTCGATGATCTTGCGGCCGGGGAAGGTGTAGCGCACCAGCACCCAGGCCAGCAGCGTACCGATCACGCCGTTGATGATCGCGGCGTACAGCGCGGTGCCGAAACTGAGCGTCAAGGCCGCCAGCACACGCGGCGCCGAAATGATCGCCCAGAACTGTTCCCAGGTAAGTTGGGCGGCATGCACGAACATCGCCGCCAGGGGTATGAGCACAATCAGGCTGAGGTACACCAGGGTGTAGCCCAGCGTCAGCCCAAAGCCGGGTATGACCGGGGATATGCGACGCGACATAAAGGTCCTTGGTTAAAAACACTAAACATGGAAGCAAGACAAGCCTTACTCCCACACAATCCCCTCACCAAAAATTCGGTGTCTGGCTTTAGCTTTGCAACTGTAGTCAGTTCATTCAGGCGTATTTCAGCTTACTGCGCCTGATAGATCTGGTCGAACACACCGCCATCGTTGAAGAATTTCGGTTGAGCGCTTTTCCAGCCGCCGAAGTCCTTGTCGATGGTCACCAGCTCCACCTTCGCAAATCGCCGGGCGTACTTGGCGGCCACGTCCTTGTCACGCGGGCGATAGTAGTTTTTCGCGGCGATTTCCTGGCCGGCCGGGCTGTACAAGTGCTTGAGGTAGGCGGCGGCGATCTCCAGGTTGCCCTTTTTCTCGGCGTTCTTGTCCACCACCGCCACCGGCGGTTCGGCGAGGATCGACAGCGACGGTACGACGATGTCGAACTGGTCGGCGCCGCCGTCCTCTTTCAGCGCCAGGAAAGCTTCGTTTTCCCAGGCCAGCAACACGTCGCCCTGACCGTTGTTGACGAAGGTAATGGTCGAGCCACGGGCGCCGGTGTCGAGGATCGGCACGTGCTTGAACAGTGCCTGCACGTATTCCTTGGCCTTGGCTTCGTCGCCCCCGTTGGCCTTCAGGCCGTAGGCCCAGGCGGCGAGGAAGTTCCAGCGCGCACCGCCGGAAGTCTTCGGGTTCGGGGTGATGACCGACACGTCGTTCTTGATCAGGTCGCCCCAATCCTTGATGCCTTTGGGGTTGCCCTTGCGCACCAGGAACACGATGGTGGACGTGTAGGGCGTGCTGGCTTCCGGCAGGCGTGTTTGCCAGTCGGTCGGCAGGGACTTGCCCAGCTTGGCGATTTCATCGATGTCACCGGCCAGGGCCAGGGTCACCACGTCGGCCCGCAGACCATCGATCACCGCGCGCCCTTGTTTGCCCGAGCCACCGTGGGACTGCTGGATCTTCACGCTGTCGTCCGGGTGGGCTTTCTTCCAGAAACTGGCGAATTCGGCGTTGTAATCCTGATACAGCTCACGCGTCGGGTCGTAGGACACGTTGAGCAGCTCGTAATCCTTGGCGACAGCGGAACCTGCAAAAACAGCACTGGCCAAGGTGGCCAGGGCATAACGACGAATGGACGACATGGTGAAAGCTCCTGGAGTTCTGGTTTTTATGGCTTCGAAATCGTTGTGGTCCTGAAAAGATCGCAGCCTTCGGCAGCTCCTACGCCTAGCCCCCAGTAGGAGCTGCCGAAGGCTGCGATCTTTTTGGCTTTCTCAAGACGGCTTATGACTGGGTTGTTGCAGCCGGAATTTTTCCTTGCGTTCGATCTGGACCACCTGTGCGTTGTGCACGGTGATTTCCACCGCCCCAAAACGCAGATCGCGCAACGCGCTCTGGATCTCGCGCAAGATGGTTGCTTCGTCCTGGCCGTCAACACTACGTAGAGATGCGCTCATGCTGCTGCTCCTTGAATGAATGCCTGGCAGTGGGCGGCACTGCTTGCGGCGTGGGAGCAATACTAGATAAGCGCTGATATTCTTAAAAAGACTATTTGAGAATTTTTATATAACCAAAATTACATGAAGTAGTCGATGTCCTACGGCAGGGGTGACTGGGAGCTTTTTCCCTGCCAAACCCTCGGAGATTTCCTTCAAAACGCCGGGCTGTTCATGAACTAGGCAGCGCTCTATGGCGCGGCTAACCTCTGTTCGTCATCGCAAAAAACGGTGACACGGACGTGCAAGTCCGGCGGAGGACACAATTGTCGATGGCTATTCATCGGGCATTTTTTTATGCTCGCGAGTCGTTATGGCAGCTGTGTATGGGAGATCTTCGGGTCTGCCGGGTACTCCGACCGGTCTTGCACACCTATGCATAGCTGCCACCTCTCTCGACTGTGCAAGCGAAGCGGTGTTGGCTGAGCCGACACCATCGCGAGCAAGCTCGCACACAAAGTTCTGTGTCGAACCGAATCTCAAGTTCAACACCATTCCACTGTGGGAGCGGGGTTCGTCTGGGCCGGCTTCCGGGCTTTTCGAAAGTGACCCGTCGTCAGGGCGGAACCATAAGCCGCCGTTACCGAAGAAATGGATATGTACCCGATCACAAATCCTGGCCAGTTGCCAGGCCAACATCAACACCCCTGACGATCAAGCAATAACCGGCGCCCGATCCCAATCCAACTGCGCCGCCGCGACAGGCCGGCCAAACCAGTAACCCTGCCCCAGCTCACAAGCCTGTCCAAGCAAAAATGCCGCCTGCTCACGCTGCTCGATGCCCTCGGCGTGCACCTGCATACCCATGCTGTGGGCCAGGGCGATGATCACCCGGACGATCGCCGCATCATCCTCATCCCACGGCAACCCCGCGACAAACCCCTGGTCAATCTTGAGCTTCTGCACCGGCAGGCGCTTGAGCCGCAGCAGCGACGAATAGCCCGTGCCGAAATCGTCGATAGCCAGGCGCACGCCCAGCTCCCGCAGGCGATGCATCTGTTCCAGCGCCACCTCCGGGTCTTCCATCACCGCGCTTTCCGTCACTTCCAGTTCCAGGCAGGCCGGGTCCAGGCCCGTGTCGTGCAACACCTGGGCGACCTGCTCGTACAACTCGCGACGGGCAAACAGCCGACTCGAAACGTTGACGGCGACAAACGACAGCCCCACGCCGGCCTGCTGCCACTGGCACATCTGCCGGCAGGCCTGGTCCATGACCCAGGCATCGACCTGGGCAATCAGGCCGGTACGCTCAGCGATGGGGATGAACTCGGCCGGCGGCACCAAGCCACGCGTGGGATGTTCCCATCGCACCAGCGCCTCGACACCGATCAGACGACGGGTCGCCAGCTCGTAGACCGGCTGGTAGTGAACGCGCAACTCCTGTTGCTGCAGCGCGCGCCGCAATTGGAAGGCAATCTCGACCCGCTGCTGGGCGTGGGCCGTGAGTTCTTCGGTGTACAAAGCGTAGCCGTCACGTCCGGCGTTCTTGGCCTTGAACAACGCCGAATCGGCATTGCGCAGCAGTTGCCCAGCGTTCAGGGCATCGCCGGGGAACAGGCTGATGCCAATGCTGGCATTGATGAACAATGCGTGGTCATCGAACCGCAGAGGCTCTTTCAACGCGTCGAGGATGCGCCGGGCCAACGCCGCGGCCTGGCCTGGCTGCGAGCAGTTTTCCACCAGCACCGCAAATTCGTCGCCCCCCAGTCGGGCCAGGGTCACGCCCGGCGCAAAAAGCCCGCTGAACCGCTCGGCCACGCCTTTGAGCAATTCATCGCCCACGTTGTGACCCAGGCTGTCATTGATGTTTTTGAAGTGATCCAGGTCCAGCAGCAACAGGGCACAGCCACGCTTGTGCAACTGCGCCGACGCCAGCGCTTGCTCGGTGCGATCAGAAAACAGCAGGCGGTTGGGCAAGCCTGTCAGCGGGTCGTGATGGGCCAGGTAGGCCAGTTCGTGCTCGGAGTTCTTGATGGCGCTGATGTCAGAAAACACCGCGACATAATGGCTGACCTGGCCGCTGTCGTCGCGAATGACGCGGATCGTCTGCCATTGCGGGTAGATCTCACCGTTTTTACGCCGATTCCAGATCTCGCCGTTCCATTCGCCCAGGCTAGCCAGGGAGTCAAACATGTCGCGATAGAAATCCGGCCCATGGCGACCGGACTTGAACAGGTTGGGGCGCTGGCCCAGCACTTCGTCCCGCACATAACCGGTGATCGCCATGAAGGCCCGGTTCACATGCACGATCAGGCCGTTGCGGTCCGTCACCAACACCCCTTCGCGGGTGCAATCGAAGACGGCGGCGGCCTGGCGCAGGCGCTCGTGATCGGCACCGTGCTCGCCCTTGGCGAAAAACCGTGAGATTCGCGCCCGCGCCAGGAAGATCAACCCGGCGCTGAGCAGGACCCAGGCATAACCGTTGATCAACAGCCAGCGTTGCCTGTCGGCGAATTGATCGAAGAAGCTGCTCAATAAATAACCAATCAGCTGCAGCCAGACGACTGACAGCACGAGGTAAAGCAGCGCTACGCGCATGGCACTGCGTTGATAGGCAGGCATTCGGCCATCCATGTCCCTACAGAGATGGGGGAATTATAGAGGAAGAAACATCCAGCCACTCTTATCTGAAAGGCCGACTGGTTTTATCTGTAGAGCTTGTGATAATGCTGCGGTAGTTTCTATTTTTATCGAGGGCCCTACAGCCTATGTGGTACGAAGGTTTTCTTGGCTTGTCGGCCTGGTCACTGGTGGCAGTCACCCTGCTGATGACTCACGTCACGATCATTGGCGTCACGGTCTACCTGCACCGTTATTCGGCGCATCGCGCCCTGGAGCTCAATGCCGGTCTCAAACATTTCTTCCGTTTCTGGCTGTGGCTGACCACAGCACAGAACACCCGCGAGTGGACCGCCATCCACCGCAAGCACCACGCCAAATGCGAAACCGTCGACGACCCCCACAGCCCGGTCATAAAAGGCTTGTCCACCGTGCTGCGCAAAGGCGCCGAGCTGTATCGCGCCGAAGCGGAAAATCCGGAAACCCTGCGCATCTACGGCAAGAACTGCCCTGACGACTGGATCGAACGCAAGCTCTACAGCCGCTTCCCGCTGCTGGGCGTGGCAATCATGGGCGTCATCGATCTGCTGCTGTTTGGCACCATCGGCATCACCATCTGGGCCATCCAGATGATGTGGATCCCCGTCTGGGCCGCCGGCGTGGTCAATGGCCTGGGCCATGCCGTGGGCTACCGCAACTTCGAATGCCGCGACGCGGCGACCAACCTGGTGCCCTGGGGCATCCTGATCGGCGGCGAAGAACTGCACAACAACCATCACACCTACCCCAACTCGGCCAAGCTGTCGGTACGCAAATGGGAGTTCGACCTGGGCTGGGCCTGGATCCGGGTGTTCAGTTTCCTACGCCTGGCCAAGGTCCAGCGGGTTGCGCCGATCGCCCACCGGGTCGAAGGCAAGGGCAACCTGGACATGGACACGGCCATGGCGATTCTCAACAACCGTTTCCAGATCATGGCGCAGTACCGCCGGCTGGTCATCGCGCCACTGGTCAAGCAGGAACTGGGAAGGGTCGATCACTCGGTGCGTCACCAGTTCCACCGGGCCAAACGCCTGCTGTCGCGGGAGACCAGCCTGCTGGACGACCGTCACCACGTACGCATCCAGAACATGCTCGAACACAGTCAGGCACTGAAGGTGATCTACGAGAAACGCCTGGCCTTGCAGCAGATCTGGGTCAAGACCAGCAGCAACGGCCACGACATGCTCGCCGCCATCAAGGAATGGGTCCACGAGGCCGAGGCCAGCGGCATCCAGTCCTTGCGCGAGTTTGCGGACCAACTCAAGACCTACTCGCTACGGCCTGCCACGGCCTGACGATGCAGCTCCAGCGCAAACCACTGGCCGTGAAGAAAGGCTTGCGCTGGGCTCTGTAGGAGTTGCCGGAGGCTGCGATCGTTTGCTCCTGATCATTCGCTGCGACTCAATTGTCTGGCACAAGATCGCAGCCTCGCTGCACTCGACAGCTCCTACGGGGGCTGCGCAAGCGGGGCGGGCGACGTTTCACTAAATCCCCTCGCCACAGGTTCAGCCCCCCATTATTTGACTCGCTGAATCCCCCCGCCCTTCGTCGCCTGCAAAGGAACTTCGCCCCAAATCCCCTATCTCAAAGAGCACTTCGCCATCCAGGCGGGCTTTGGAGAAAAGCGCGTGCCAACCCACAGCAGTGCACGCTCTTTGAGATTTGTGCCGATGGTCGACAAGAACCTACAGGATTACTCCCTCCCTCATTGGCCCGAGGCAGCCCAGACGCTCATGGCGCTGATGCATGCCCAAGGCGAAGTGGCGCGCCTGAGCGAGCGTGAGCAGCTGTTCAGCTCGTTGCTGGTCAGCGTCAATGCCGTGCTGTGGGTGTTCAACTGGGAAACCCGACAGGTGCTGTATGTCAGCCCCGCCTACGAGCGGATCTTCGGCCGCCCCGCCGGCCTGGTCCTGGCTGACTACAACGAATGGCGCGACGCAATCTACCCCGACGACCTTGAGTACGCTGAACGCAGCCTGGCCGAAGTATTGGTCAAAGGCGCCGTCGAAGACCGTGAATACCGCATCATCGCCGGCAACGGCCAGATCCGCTGGCTGAGCGACAAATGCTTCATCAACCGCAAGGCCGAGCCAGGGCAACCGGTGATTGTGGTGGGCATTGCCGAAGACATCACCGAAAAGAAGCTGCTGGAAAGCGAACTGCAGCGCCTGGCGACCACCGATGTGCTGACCCAAAGCAGCAATCGCCGGCACTTTTTCGAATGCGCCCACCGTGAGTTCGAGCAGGCACGGCTACAAAGGATGCCCATGGTGTTCCTGTTGCTGGACATTGATGATTTCAAGGTGATCAACGACACCTACGGCCATCAGGAAGGCGATACCGTGTTGCAGAGAATCGCCGAAAGCGGGCGCTCCGTGCTCCGACGCGGCGACCTGTTCGGGCGGATCGGTGGCGAAGAGTTCGCCGCCGTGTTCCCCGGCTGCGCGCCCGACATGGCATTGCAAGTGGCCGAGCGGTTGCAACGGGAAATCCAGCGCCTGTTGTTCCGCTGCGGTGAACAGAGCTTCGGCATTACCGTCAGCCAGGGCCTGACCTCCATTACCCCTGAAGACCACTCCCTCGACAGCCTGTTCGCCCGTGCCGACGCGGCGATGTACGAGGCCAAGCGCAAGGGGAAGAACCGCATTATTGCGGCGTGAATGAGTTGCCCCACCGCTCCCACAGGGTTGGGTGGTGGCTTTATTTACGGCGCAACCGCGTCAACTCCGGCAAGCCGATCTTCAGCAACCGCGCCGTGCGACCACGGGCCAGCTCTTCAAGGCCTTCATGGGCGGGCAGACGCGCCATCTGCGCGGCCATGTTCATCACCAAGGCTTCACGGGAATACACCCCGCCCCCCAGGCTATAGACCGCCGCGATCAACTCCCGCAGCTCCAACGGCAGACGCCAGCGAGCACGCAACGCCGAGCCGAAACTGGCGCCGAACGTGTCCAGCGAGTCGCCGACTTCCTCCGGCTCATCCAGCTCGCCACCGGCCTGTTTCCACTCCTCCAGGCAGCGCAGCAACGCCAGGTCGCCCAGCCGATGCAGCAACCCGGCGCAATAACAACGCTCCTGCTCCAGGTCCAGCAACCGCGCCATCGTCCGGGCGTATTCGGCCGTGTGCAGCGACAGCGCCCAGTACCGCTCGGCATAATCTGCCAGGCACGGAACGCTGAGCCGGGCGCAGCGCTTGAGGGTCAGGCCGAGGATCAGGTTCATGCTTTGCCCGGTGCCGAGCTGGTGCAACGCTTGGGCCACGGTCTGCACCGGGCCACCACCCTGATGCTGGGCAGCGCTGTTGGCCGCCGCGATCAGTACGGCAGTGATTTGCGGGTCGGTGCGGATCTCTTCTTCGAGCAGTTTCAGATCCAGGTCGCCGGGGTTGAGGCTGCGCCTGACCGCCACTTGCACATCGGTCATCAAGGGCGCGCCCTCGGACAGGTCACGCCGACGTTCCAGGAAAGTCGGCAGGGTCAACCCCGGTCCTGGGTTCGGCGCTTCGTTGGACGTTTCCTCACCGCCGCCCACTAACAACCCCTGCAAACGTTGGGTCAGGTCTTCCCGGTTCAACGGCTTGGTCAAATACGCGGCCGGCGCCAGCGGCAAGACTTCGCGCACGCTGGCGCTGTCGTTGCGCTGGCTCATCAGGATGAACGGCAACGGCGGGGTGCGATGCTGCTGGCGAAGGCCACGCAGAATCGCCAAGCCATCGACCTGCGGCAGCTCCCAATCGGCGATGACCAGGTCGTAAGGGCGGCTGGCCAGCAAATCCAAGGCCTGTTTGCCGTCGCCACAGGTGTCCACCCGGGCATCACAGCGCACTCCCGACAACACCTGCTCAAGCAGCTCACGGGACGCCGGATCGGCCTCGGCGATCAACACACGCGGTACAGCGGGTAAATCCACAACAGTCATGCAGCATGCTCCCTTGCCATACTTGCACCTTAGACGTTGGTGGCCGTTCCAGACAGTTCAAAATGCACCAGGCAGGTTCGCCGATATGAAAAAACCCGCCAGAAGGCGGGTTTTTGTGGATCAGCGCACAACCGTCACTCAGAGTTCGGAGAAGCACTCTTCGATGATCGCCAGGCCTTTTTCCAGTTGCTCGTCCGGCGCGGTCAGCGGCACCAACACCCGCAGAACGTTGCCATAGGTACCGCAGGACAGCAGGATCAGCCCCTTGTCACGCGCCTTGGCCACGACTTGGGCTACCGCCGTAGCGTTCGGCTTGTGGGAGTCACCGTTTTCGAACAGCTCCACGGCGATCATCGCGCCCAGGGCACGCACTTCACCGATGACCGGGTACTTCTTCTGGATCGCCTTGAGGCCGGTCACCAGACGCTCGCCCACAGCCTTGCAGCGGTCCAGCAGGTGTTCTTCTTCGAACACTTCCATCACCGCCAGCGCCGCCGCACAGGCGATCGGGCTACCGGCGTAGGTGCCGCCCAGGCCACCCGGCGCGATGGCATCCATGTATTCGGCCTTGCCGCAGACACCGGCCAACGGGAAGCCACCCGCGATGGACTTGGCAAAGGTGGTCAGGTCGGCGGCAACGCCCATCTGCTCCATGGCGAAGAAAGTGCCGGTACGGCCGGCACCGGTCTGCACTTCGTCAGCGATCAGCAGGATGCCGTGCTGGTCGCACAAAGCACGCAGGCGCTTCATGAATTCCTTGGGCGCTACGTAGAAACCACCCTCGCCCTGTACCGGCTCGATGATGATTGCCGCGATGTCACGCGGCTCGGCGTCGTTCTTGAAGATACGCTCGATGCTGGCGATGGAGTCGTCGATGCTCACGCCGTGCAGTTCGTTCGGGTACAGCGCGCGGAAGATGCCGCCGGGCATCAAGCCCATGCCGGCCGAGTAGGGCACGACTTTACCGGTCAGGCCCAGGGTCATCATGGTGCGACCGTGGTAAGCACCGGTGAAGGCGATCACACCGGCACGCCCCGTGGCGGCGCGAGCGATTTTCACGGCGTTTTCCACCGCTTCCGAACCGGTGGTGACCAGCAGGGTTTTCTTGGCGAAATCACCCGGCACCTTGGCGTTGATTTTTTCGCACAGTTCCACGTACGGTTCGTAGGCCAGGACCTGGAAGCAGGTGTGGGTCAGCTTGTTCAACTGTTCGGTCACGGCGGCGATGATTTTCGGGTGCACGTGACCGGTGTTCAGCACGGCGATGCCACCGGCGAAGTCGATGAATTCACGACCTTCAACGTCGGTTACCGTGGCGTTCTTCGCCGATTCGGCAAAGATCGGGTGAATCTGGCCAACACCGCGTGGAACAGCGGCGGTACGGCGGGCCATCAGGTCTGCGTTGGTCTTGCTCATTAAAGTGTCCTCATTCGCCGCTCATCGGTCGGCGTGGCTCAAGGAATACATGGCGGGGAGGCAACTGCGACAGCATGCGATGATCGACTGCCACAGCGTTCCGGCCACAAGAAACAGAACGGGTGAAACGCGCAAAGGGACAGCGCTCTCGTGCCCTTTGCGCTTGAAGCAGATCAGATACCCAGGCAGAGGTATTTGATTTCCAGGTAATCCTCGATGCCGTACTTGGAGCCTTCACGCCCCAGGCCCGAGGCCTTGATGCCGCCGAATGGCGCGACTTCGTTGGAAATCAACCCGGTGTTGACGCCGACCATGCCGTATTCCAGGGCTTCGGCCACACGGAACACACGGCCCAGGTCGCGGGCATAGAAGTACGAGGCCAGGCCGAACTCGGTGTCGTTGGACATCGCGATCACTTCGGCTTCGTCTTTGAAACGGAACAGCGGCGCCAGCGGGCCGAAGGTTTCTTCCTTCGCCACGGCGGCGTTTTTCGGTACGTTGGTCAGGATGGTCGGTTCGAAGAAGTTGCCTTCCATCGCCTTGCCGCCCGACAGCACGGTCGCGCCTTTGCTGACGGCATCGGCAATGTGTTCTTGCACCTTGGCGACCGCTTTGCCGTCGATCAACGGACCGGTGGTGGTGCCATCGTCCAGACCGTTGCCGATCCTGAGCTTGGCAACCGCTGCCTTGAGCTTTTCGGCAAACGCGTCGTACACCGAATCCTGGATGTACAGGCGGTTGGCGCAGACGCAGGTCTGGCCGTTGTTGCGGTACTTGGAAATGATCGCGCCTTCGACGGCCTTATCCAGGTCCGCATCGTCGAACACGATGAACGGCGCGTTGCCGCCCAGCTCCAGGGAGACTTTCTTGATGTCCTTGGCACATTCGGCCATCAACTGGCGACCGATCTCGGTCGAACCGGTGAACGACAGCTTACGCACGATCGGGTTGCTGGTCAGCTCGCCACCGATGTCGCCGGCGCTACCGGTAACCACGCTCAACACGCCTTGCGGGATGCCGGCACGGTGCGCCAGTTCCACCAGGGCCAGGGCCGAGAACGGGGTTTGCGAAGCTGGCTTGATGACCATGGTGCAACCGGCAGCCAGGGCTGGGCCAGCCTTGCGGGTGATCATCGCGGCCGGGAAGTTCCACGGGGTAATGGCCGCGGTCACGCCAATCGGCTGCTTGATCACGATCAGGCGCTTGTCGGGCTGGTGGCCGGGAATCACGTCACCGTAGATGCGCTTGGCTTCTTCGGCGAACCACTCAATGAAGGAAGCGGCGTAGACGATTTCGCCCTTGGCTTCGGCCAGCGGCTTGCCTTGTTCCAGGGTCATCAGGCGACCGAGGTCGTCCTGGTTCTCGATCAGCAGTTCGTACCAGCGGCGCAGCTTGTTGGCGCGCTCCTTGGCCGTCAGCGCACGCCAGGCCGGCAGCGCCTTGTCGGCGGCTTCAATCGCACGACGGGTTTCGGCAGCGCCCATCTTCGGCACAGTGCCCAATACTTCGCCCGTCGCCGGGTTGGTGACCTTGATCGTCTGACCATTGTCCGCATCGACCCAAGCGCCATCGATAAAGGCTTGCTGGCGGAACAACTGGGTGTCTTTAAGCTGCATGTCGGCTTTCCTTAACAGCACCGCGCACGCGCGGAGCGAATTAGATTTGTAGAAAGGCGCCTCGGGGGCTGCCGTCAGGGAAATCATTCACCGGGCTGAAGCACAGAAATAACGCACAAAAGCACAGACGTGCGGTTCAGCACCCAGACAAGAGCGTTTGAAATCTCAAACGAATCCTAGGGCCGATAGGGGTGAAGGACAATAGGATGTTCGAAAAAAAGAACGAAAAAGCCGCATTTGCCCGCTTTTTCTGATCAGCGTAGCCGATGCCCGCCCAGGCTTATGAAAACACCGGCAAATCAGCAGCATGGACGCCCGCGATGCATATGAGTATCATGGCGCCCGCGTCGCACCAGTAGCTCAGCTGGATAGAGTACTGCCCTCCGAAGGCAGGGGTCGTGGGTTCGAATCCCGCCTGGTGCACCATCTTCAGAATCAAAAGCCCCAGGTCGCAAGACCTGGGGCTTTTTTGTGGGCGTCTAACCTTGGGAGCCTGCAAGTAAGCAATTCAGGCATTAAAAAACCCCTGAGCGGTATCAGCGCCGCAGCGCATCAACCGACAGGGGCCGTGTTGCAAATAACTAAAGAGGCCAGGTTTCCATCGCCAACCGACTCGGGCAGACACTCAGTGGTCGAGATCGGCCTCGAGTTGCTCAGGAGCCGGCTCAATATCTCCTAAGGACTTCACCACAAGTCCGCATTTCTGAGCTTTGGAGTAAAGACCCACATCATGAGTCCAGACTTCATCAGCGTTGGTTGCGAGAGCAGTAGCAATTATCTGGCGATCAAACCGTAACTTGGCTTTCGTTGCTGCCGGGTCAAGCACCTTCAGCTCATTGTCATCGACCATACGAGCACATTCGACCGCGGCGATCTGATCGAACGATATGATTTCAAAACACGAAAAGCCGTTTATGACATCTAAATGGCTCTGGTGAAAATTCCGATCAATGCCCACCAGATACTCAGCCAATGCAGGTGTTGGTATCAACACCGTCCCACCTCTTGCATCGACCATTTCGATCAGGGCTTCAGCCCTAGCCTCGGCCCTATCAACGTTATGACCAGTGGCGGGATCAACCAAGACGATACCGTCCTTGGCATTTCCCAAGGCTTGGACGAGAACGTTGGTATCGAGAACTATGCGCACCTCATCCCCTTAGGTTCTGAATCGTTCCATGGGGATCATCCATCTCGCTCCAGGTGATACCACCCAGTTCCTTGAGCTGGGTAACCGCACTGCGCAAAGAAGT
Source organism: Pseudomonas sp. RL_5y_Pfl2_73 (assembly GCF_963970515.1). NCBI lineage: Bacteria > Pseudomonadati > Pseudomonadota > Gammaproteobacteria > Pseudomonadales > Pseudomonadaceae > Pseudomonas > Pseudomonas sp. RL_5y_Pfl2_73. Next base: position 41,439 of record NZ_CAXAPD010000033.1, read on the forward strand.
TTTTTCAAGCCTCTCGTAGGACTGAATGAACATTTTTCGCAGCCGCCAGCCGCCATGCGGTCGACTTTCCCACTCACCCTTTCCATGAACGCGAACATACTTGAACAAGAGCTTGCCCAGTTGTTCAGCCAATACCGTATCGGCTTCACAAAGAAGAGTTTCGCCACCAGCGCCCTCAAGCCGAACAGGAACCGTCTCGTCCTTTCCACCAACGACATACAGGCGCCCTTGAACGCTACCCTGCTTGATGACGACCATGGGAGGGGGAGCGGTCTTTGCTTTGGGGAATTGAAGGATGTTCGCATCTGCGGCTTGCAAGACACCATCCACTCGATCTTGCTCCATCAATGCAGAGAGTTGCAGGTACGCCTTTCTTGCACGCTTGGGCCCAACTCCCTGAGCGGCCTCACGCACCCTGTTCAGGACGTGGGGATACTTGTCGTCTTCCACCCAAGTATTCAGGCAAACGCAACCTTCGGTGACAGAGTCGAAATGAACATTATCTTGCGAGCCGAAAAGCTCTGCGAGCTCGCACAGATAATCCGTCAAGCGAGCCATAGAGAGCTTGCCAGGGTCGGTTCCGTCGAGTTCGAGCATCAGCTTTTTCATGCTGGCGAGTATAGTTCCGCTCATGTGATCCTGCTATGCCTGCATTTGTAACGCGACTCCCGAGTGTCGTCCGCCTGGCAAGTGCCCCTTCAACTTTTGGAATCAGTGACGTTCGAATACCCGGCCTTTATGACCGAGAGTTTTGTATGCGTTGGTTTCACTCAACGCTTTCGCAACGCCTCCAACCGCGCCGGCAAGTCTTCCTGGGGGAAACGCTTGTGCAGCGCCAGCAGTTTCTCATCCGCGGCCTTGCTCTCACCCGCCTCGCGCAAACGCAGGATTTCCATCAGGCCCTGCTCCAGCGATGGCAGTGCAGCCGGCGCCGATTTGCTCATTTTCGCCGCAGGCTTGTCCGCCAAGGACTGCATCGGGCTTGCCGGGGCTCGGGCCCGTTCGCCCTGGGGCGCCATGCGGGTGATCGGTGCGGGAGCAGGCATGGCCGGCGGCGGTGCGGCGGCAACGGCGGGTTCTTGCCGATCGGCGGAAAACTCCATCGAGGCGGGTGCGGCCAGCTCGTCGTGGGGCACGGGCGAGCGCAGCACCAGGCCAATCATCAGCGCCACGCCGGCGACCGTGGCGAATGCCATTTGCCAGCGCGGCCGTTGGCAGGCTTGTAGCCAGCGCTGCCACAGGCTTGGCGTGGGCGTCGGGGCTTCGCGGCGGGCGGCGGCCAGGACGAAGGCGTCCAGGGAGGCCGGCGGCTCGGCGCTGGCGTGTTGGCGGAAATGCTCAATCAGCATTTCATCGTCAGGGGCCGGGATGTGTTTGGGGTCGATCATGCAGGTACCTCCTCGGCCAGCAGTCGATGTAATTTCTGCTGGGCGTAACGCAAGCGGCTCTTGACCGTTTCCAGTGGGGCGCCGGTCAGGGCGGCAATCTGTGGCAGCTCCAGGTTACCGTGCAGGCGCAGCAGGAAGACTTCCCGCTGATCTTCGGGCAAGACCTGCAATGCAGCGTCGAGACGCGCCTGGTCGCGACTCAGGCTCAACTGTTGCTCAGGGCTGCTGGTGTCGTCGGGTTGGACGTGAAGCTGCTCGTCGTAGCTATCGTGCAACGGGTTGTGGACGCCGTGCTTGCGCCAGTGGTCGATCAAACGGTTGCGGGCAATCTGGAACAGCCAGGTACGAAAACTCGCTCGGCCTTGTGGCTCGGTGGCACTGCGAATCAGGCTGAGCCAGGTCTCCTGGAAGACTTCCTCAGCCAGTTCGGCCTTGTTGCTCAAGGACACGAGGAACCGGTAAAGCCCTTGCCGATGGCGGGCGTACAGGGCCTCGAAAGCAGCCCCGTCGCCGTTGCGGTAGCGGGCCAGCAGCGATTCGTCGCTGGGAGAATCAAGCACAGCGGGCATATGGGTGACGAACTCCTTTCGATGTAGAACACGGTCTTGCCGATTGCAGAGGACTCTGTGGGAGCCGGGCTTGCCCGCTCCCACATTTTGATCCCCGTTGTGGCCAGGATCAGCGCTTGGCCGCAGGTTCAAGGCTTTTGGCCAGCTCCACCAACTGCACAAACTCGGCACGCAGCCCAAACGGATCGTCACCTCGGGCCGAGCGAGCCAATTGCGCAGTGTCCTTCAAGCTCATGTTCCCAGTGTAACGACCATCCCCCTTGAGCTGCTGGGCGAAGGCGGCCACGGCGGCCGAGAAACGCAGGTCATCGCTGGCCTTGTGTTCGTCCTGCGCGCCCGCAATCGGATGTTCAATCAATCGACTGCTACCGCCCTCAGCGGGTTTGTAGCGTACGCGCAGCATCGCCAATTCTCCTGACTTACTCGCCGGCTGGGGTGTGCTGGCATAGCGCAGCGGCTCCAACCAGCCCGGCTCGCCTTTCGGGACAATTTCATACAACGCCGTCACCGTATGCCCGGCGCCGATCTCACCCGCATCGACCTTGTCGTTGTTGAAATCCTCACGCTTGAGCGCCCGGTTCTCATAACCCAGCAGACGATATTCGCTGACTTGGGCGGGATTGAACTCCACCTGCAACTTCACATCCCGCGCCACCACCGCCAAGGTGGAACTGAGCTGGTCGACCAAGACCTTGCGCGCTTCGAGCAGGTTGTCGATGTAGGCATAGTTACCGTCACCGGCGTCAGCCAATTGTTCCATCAGGTGTTCATTGTAGTTATCCACACCGAAACCCAGTGTTGTCAGGGAGACGCCGCTTTTACGCTGGTCCACGGCCATCTGCTTGAGGCTGTCGAAGTCACTGATGCCGACGTTGAAGTCGCCATCGGTGGCCAGCAGAATGCGGTTGATGCCCTTGTCGATAAAGCTTTCCCGCGCCATCTGGTAGGCCAGTTCAATACCCGAGGCGCCCGCCGTGGAACCACCGGCGTTCAACTGATCGATGGCGTTGCGGATCTTCACCTTGTCGCGCCCCGAAGTAGGCTTGAGCACCATCCGGGACTCACCGGCATAGACCACCAGGGACACCCGGTCCTGGTCGCGCAGTTGATCTACCAGCAGTTTCAGCGTGCTCTTGACCAGCGGCAGCCCTTCGCGACGGTCCATGGAACCGGAAACGTCCACCAGGAAGACCAGGTTGGCCGGCGCCAGATCCGCCACGGCGCGATCGCTGGCCTTGATGCCAATGCGCAGCAAGCGAGTGTGGGGGTTCCACGGCGATGGGGCCACCTCGGTGGTCACGCCAAAGGGCGAACCGTCGGTGGGCAGAGCGTAGCTATACGGAAAGTAGTTGACCATTTCCTCCAGTCGCACGGCACCTTCGGGCGGCAGGCTGCCTTGATTGAGCCACCGTCGCACATTGGCGTAGCTGCCGGTGTCGACATCCACGCTGAAGGTCGAGACCGGCGTTTCGGCCACGCTGTGAATCGGGTTGTCCGGCAGCTTTTCGTACTGTTCGCGCGGCTCGGCGCGGTACCCCCCGGCAACTGCATTGTTCGCCACACTTGGGGCGGGCATCGATGCCGGCTTCATGAGCATGCGCCTGACCGTCGACTTTCGTACTTCGGCGATCTCGCCTTGCGGCACAACGCTGGGCGCCACAGGCAGCGGTTCGGACGGCTTGGCGGCCTCCCGGGAAGACAACCCACAACCGGCCAACGCCACCAGCAAAGTCACGGCGAAGCCCTGGGCAGCAGGACGCATAAAGGGATGTGGACGGAACATGGGCTGAACCTCGTGAATGAATGATTCGTACACAGGGTCAGACGCAGGGCGCACGGGGTTCGGGTTAACGACCAGGAAATTTTTTTAATGCGCTGAAAAGACAGCCCTGGCCAGCCAAAAGTGCCCAGGGCGCGACGGCGATTGGAGCAATCGCCAACACCTTGTAGCAGGTATTGCTAGCGGGACGGAATGCCCCGCAAATCATCGGCGATGAATCCGCTCAAATGACCGGTGTAATAGTCCTCGACATCGGAATTGCCTCTGTTCGTCAGAGCTCCTGTCATGCCTTTCAAGACCTCAAGTTGCCCGATCGTCCCACCCGGCATCAGCCCCTGGCGGGCCTGGGCAAAGTGCAGCACTTCGACACCGGCCTTCTTCACCTTGACCTGATAATTGAAATCGACACTGGCCAGATACGTACCGTCGGCAACGATCTTGTTCATGAGACCACCTTGGGTGTCTTGAATCCGGCGCGCATAGACGGCGTTGACGTCCAGCAGATAGTCAGCGGTTTCCTTGCTGGAGGCATAACGATTGCCGTCGAGCAGGCGGACGATCAGGTCGGTGTGGAGCTGGTCACGGACTTTTTCGTCGGGCAGAAAACGTTCGTTTTTACCGACGACTTCAACGTTGAACGTGTCGATCCAATAGGTAGCGGTCTCGGGGATCGCCACCGGCGCAGGGGAGATGTAGTAATCGGGCCTCGAAGCGCAACCTGCCATAAGGCAGAGGGCCAGCAAGAGGGTAAAAACTCGCATGTTTGAATTCGTCCTTGAGAGGTAGCGGCATAATGGCGGCTGCATTTTACGGAGTTTGAATGAGCGCTCAAGTTGTTTGGCCTTACGGCATGCGCTCGGTCCCCCAGCGATATCCAGGAAGCGGAACTCTATAGCCTTGAGGGTGGCATCGCTAAAACCCGGGCTTTCAAGAACGGGTGTTGCCGGGACAAGTCAGTTGCGGCAAACCTCACTGAAGCGAAAACAGTTTGAGAAGCGATACGAACCTCGTAAGATCCCGCCGCCATTGTGCTATCACGTCTTCAAGGACGACCTCAGCATTCTTTCCCGCATACCTGCTGCAATTTGTTGACTCTTCACTTCAGGAGCATCACGTGAAACTACCGTCTCCCATCCTGCTGTCGGGCCTGATCGCCGCAGCGCTGCTAACCATGGCCGGTTGTGCCTCGGAGAGCTCCCGGGCACTGCCGGTGGAAAAAGTCGCCAGCGCCAGTATTGCCTATGCCGGCCAGCGCGTACCGATCGCCGTGGGCAAGTTCGATAACCGCTCCAGTTACATGCGCGGGATCTTTTCCGACGGTGTTGATCGTCTTGGCGGTCAGGCCAAGACTATCTTGATCACCCACCTGCAGCAGACCAACCGCTTCAGCGTGTTGGACCGCGACAACATGAGTGAGATATCCCAGGAAGCCGCGATCAAGGGTACAGCTCAGAAGCTCAAGGGCGCTGACTACGTAGTGACCGGCGATGTGACCGAGTTCGGTCGCAAAGAGACCGGCGACCGCCAGTTGTTCGGCATTCTCGGTCGCGGCAAGACCCAGGTGGCCTACGCCAAGGTCAACCTGAACGTGGTCAACATCAGCACTTCCGAAGTGGTGTATTCCACTCAGGGCGCCGGTGAATATGCCCTGTCCAACCGTGAAGTCATTGGTTTCGGCGGCACCGCCAGCTACGACTCCACCCTCAATGGCAAAGTCCTGGACCTGGCCATGCGCGAAGCGATCAACCGCCTGGTGGATGGCATCAATGCCGGCGCCTGGAACCCGCGCAACTGAATAACCCGTACTCAAGGAGTTGTACACGGATGAATAAGGTAGTGAAGTTGGCGCTGATGCTGACAGTCGCGACGGTCGCCGGGTGCCAGACGGCGCCTCAGGGTTTGTATCAATGGGAAAGCTATCAGCCGCAAGTCTACGAATATTTCAAGGGTGAGCCCAAGGAAGCCCAGGTCGAAGCATTGGAGCGGGACCTGCAAAAGATCAACGCCAGTGGCCGAAAAGCGCCGCCGGGTTACCACGCCCACTTGGGCATGCTGTACCTGAGCATGGGCAAGGATGACCAGATGGTGCAAGAGTTACGCACCGAGAAGGCGCTGTTCCCTGAGTCTGCCGTATACATGGACATGCTGCTCAAGAACGCCAAGACCGGAGACGTCAAATGAGCCTTTTGAAACTGACGGGCGCCCTGCTGGCCCTGGCGTTGCTGGGCGGCTGTGCCGCCCCCAAGACCATTGACTATTCGGCCTTCAAGCAGGCTCGACCCAAGTCGATCCTGGTGTTGCCGCCGATCAATGAATCACCTGAGGTGCAAGCGTCCTACAGCCTCGTGTCTCAAGTCACTTACCCGTTGGCCGAAGCCGGTTACTACGTGTTACCGATTGCACTGGTGGACGAAACCTTCCGCCAGAATGGCCTGACGACGGCAAATGACATCCAAGGCGTGGCTCCGGCCAAACTGCATGAGATTTTCGGCGCCGACGCGGCGCTGTACATCACTATCACGGAGTACGGCACCCGCTACATGCTGATCTCCAGTGAAACGGCGGTCACCGCTTCGGCCAAGCTGGTGGACCTGCGCACAGGCATCACCCTGTGGACCGGCTCGGCTCGCGCCTCCAGTGAAGAGGGCGGAAACAACAGCGGTGGCGGGCTGGTTGGTATGCTGATCACTGCGGCGGTCAAGCAAATCATCAACAGTTCCACTGACGCTGGCCACCCGATTGCCGGTATTACCAGTGCGCGTCTGCTGTCGGCGGGTCAGCGCACTGGGATCCTGTACGGGCCGCGTTCGCCAAAATATGGTTCGGATTGATTTATCTGCGATCAACCGCCTGGCCACCATTGGGTGGCCAGGTACTGTCTTTTCAGTGCTCAGGATTCGCTCGATTCGATTCTGGTGTTCGTGCCGGTGGTAGCGATTTCCCTCGGCGATAGCCCGCGCCGGGTATACCCCTGCCCCGCCTATCTGCAACAGCATGGCACGCCCCTCGTACCAGCTGATCGGCCTCGTCATAACGGTTTGGCGTTCACGCTGCTGGAGCATTACGACCTCTGGCGGTTCGACCAGGATGGCCGACAGCACAGTGTCACGATCAAGGGCAACGTCACCTGCAACAGCCGCGAGGCGATTCGGGAAATGGTGCTGTCGGGGCTAGGCGTTTCGCTGTCGCCGCAGTGGTTGTTCGCGGCCGATGTTCGCCAGGGAACCGTCTGCACCGTGCTTGCCGATTACCAGCCACTGGCGCTGCCCATCAGCGCCGTGCTCAGTCAAGACCGACGCCGCTCGGCACGAACCCGGGCCCTTGTGGATTTTTTGCGCGAGCGTGTTTGAACAGCCGGATCAGGACTCACAGGCCAATGACGCCTGCGCAGCCTTCCCATGCCGCCCCGGAAAATACGCCGCCGCAGCCACGCCCACCGCCCCCATTACCCCGCAATACGCCACGCACACCCACGGGCTCCACGGCACCAGTGCAATCAGCATCAACGGGGTCATGCTGGCCCACAGTGCATAGGCGATGTTGTAGGTGAGCGAGATGCCGGACACGCGGATCTTCGGCGGGAACAGGCTGACCATCACCGAAGGCACCGCGCCGACCACGCCGCAACCCAGCCCGGCCACGGCGTAGGCCAGCCCCAGCCAGGCGCCACCGCTGATCAGGCTGGCGTAGAGCACGGCGATACCCACGGGCAACAACAGGCTATAGAGCATGACCGTGCGCCAGGCGCCGATGCGGTCGACGATGAGGCCGGCCAGGACGCAGCCGATGTTCAGGAACACGATGCCCAGGCTGCTAAGGGCGAAGGTGTGGCTGGGGGTCATGCCGAAGCTTTTCTGCATCACGGTCGGGGTGATGACCACGAACACCACCACGGCAGAGGTCAGCACGCAGGTCAGGATGGCGGCGGGCAGCAAGGCCTGGCGGTGGTCGCGCAGGACCGTGCGCAACGGCAGTTCCGCAGCACCTTCGCGATTGGCTTGCAGGGCCATGAAGATCGGCGTTTCACTCAGCCAACGACGCAGCCAGACGCCGATCACGCCGAAGACGCCCCCCAACAGGAACGGCAGGCGCCAGGCGTAATCGAGAATTTCTTCCGGCGTATAGATCCGTGCCACCGCTGTTGCGGTCAAGGCACCCAGCAAGTAGCCGAAGGTCAGGCCGGCCTGGAGGAAACCCAGGGCATAGCCGCGATGATGCCGCGGCGCATGTTCAGCCACGAACACCCAGGCGCTGGGCACCTCTCCGCCCACAGCCGCACCCTGCAGGATACGCAGCGCCAGCAACAGCAACGGTGCGAAGTAACCGATTTGCGCGTAGGTCGGCATCACGCCGATGAGCAGGCACGGCAAGGCCATCATCAGGATGCTCAGGCTGAACACGCGTTTGCGCCCCAGGCGATCGGCAAAGTGCGCCATGAGAATGCCGCCCAGGGGCCGGGCCAGGTAGCCGGTGGCGAAAATCCCGAAGCTTTGCAGCAAGCGCAGCCAATCGGGCATTTCCGGCGGGAAGAACAACTGGCTGAGGGTCAGGGCGAAGAAGACGAAGATGATGAAATCGTAGATCTCCAGTGCGCCTCCCAAGGCAGCCAGGCCCAGGGTCTTGTAATCGGATCGGCTGAATCGGTCACTGGGTAGAACAGGGGTGGCAGTCATAGGCAGATTTGAACAATACGTTTGAGAGAGAACGACGGCTCAGTCGTCGCGATCATTAATCACCGGTTGAACCGGCAGCAGCCCTGGCTCGGCGTGTTCGGCGTCTTCAGCCTCGTCGACAGGCAGGAAATCTTTGCGACTCTGGGCGATGGCACGGCGCATCTCGTCGCCCTTGGTGGGGCAGTTCAAGAGGCGGGCGATGCCGTCGGGTTTCTGCGTCATCGCCATCCTCCGGCATGAGTGAACAGGGGCTCGATAGTGCTCGCTTTTGGCGCGTGATGCCAATGTTGTGGCGGGACGCCAGCGCCATTGTAGGGGGCTGCTTCACGCCCAGCGGGAGCAAGTTCCCTCGCCACAGGGGTTTTGTGCTGTTCGGGTCAGCGGTGGTAGCGGCGCACTACGCTGCTGTTGCGCAGGACGTGGCCTTTGATTTTCTCCATCAGTTGGGCCCGTGTGAGGTCGGCTGGCAGGGCTTCCGGCGGCAGGTCCAGGGCGAAAAGCTGGATCAGGTAGTGGTGAGCGCTGTCGCCGACAGGCGGGCAAGGGCCGATGTAGCCGTGGGTGTTCTTGCTGTTGATACCGCTCATGCCTTCCAACGAGGACTTGGTACCGGCGCCCGTCGGAACCTGCCGCGTAGTGGCCTTGATGCCGTAGTGGATCCAGTGGTCGACACCTTGGCCTTTTTGGCCGTCCGGGTCCAACATGACGATGGCGTAGCTGAGGGTGCCGGGCGGGCCGGCGTTCCAGCTCAGGGCCGGAGAAATGTTCTTGCCACCACAGGTGTTGGCGTCACTGGCTGCCGCTGCCGTGAAGAGACGGTTGTCCGACACGCCTGGAATGCTGAGGGTAAAACGCTCTTCGGCCTGGGCAGCCCCTTGTGCGCACAGCACCAGGGCGACGGCCGCCAACCAAGGGGAGAAGAGGGAGTTCAATCGGATCATACCGGGGCACCTCGTGCGTGTCTGGCCATGGGCGGCTTGCAAACTATAGCCGCAGCTTTGCCAAGGTTGCAGTGACAATTATGCTGAACCTCGTTCCGGCCCTGCGACTCCAAAGGGAAACGTCCGCCGGAGAATGACCATGTCTCTGCATCAAGTCGCCCGTTTCGCCGATGTTCGTGAAGACCGCGGCCTCGAAGTCAAAATCGACGACACGTCCATCCTGCTGTTGCGCTCCGGCGATCAGGTGCGCGCCTTCCAGGGCAAATGCCCGCATGCCGGCGCACCACTGGCCAAGGGCGCGGTGTGCCACGCAAGGCTGATTTGCCCGTGGCACAAAGCCGCGTTCCGGGCTGAAGACGGTGCCCTGTGCGAACCCGGCCCTCGACAGCCTGGCGCGCTATCACGTCGAGGTCCGGGACGGTGACGTCTGGGTCGACGATCAACCGCTGCCAACCGATAAAGTCCCGCCGGCCGATGACCCGCGCACGTTTGTCATCATCGGTGCCGGGGCTGCCGGCACGGCTTGCGCGGCGGCGTTGCGCGAGAAGGGTTTTGGCGGGCGAATCCTGATGATCGACCGCGAAGCTGAAGCCGGCTACGACCGTACGGTGCTGAGCAAGTATGTGTTGGCCGGCGATATGGCGGTCAACGAGACGGCGCCGCTGCGCGATGAAACTTATTTCACCCAGCAACACATCGAAAGGCTCCACGCCGAGATCACCCATTTGGACCCCAATGCTCGTCGCATCCAACTCGCCGATGGCCGGCGCCTGGACTACGACGCCGCGCTCATTGCCACCGGCGGGGTACCCAAGATGCCAGCACTGCCCGGCATCGATTTGCCGCAAGTCTTCGTGCTGCGTTCGATCGCCCACGCCCGACAGATTCTCGACACGGTCCGGCCAGGGCAACAGGCGGTGATCATCGGCGACAGTTTCATCGCCATGGAGGTCGCCTCGTCCCTGCGCAAGCGCGAGCTGGACGTTACGGTCCTGGCCCGACATCCGGTGCCGTTCGCCGCACAATTGAGCGAGAGCGTCGGCCAGGCCATCCTGGCCCGACACCGGGCCAATGGTGTGGTGTACCGCACCGACAGCGAAGCGGCGCAGATCGAGGGGGCGGGCAAGGTCGAAGCCGTGGTGCTGGATAACGGCCAGCGCGTTGCTGCGGACCTGGTGATCATCGGCGTCGGCGTGCGCCCGGCCACCGAGCCCTTTGCCGGGTTGCCACGGGAACAGGACCAGTCACTGTCCGTTGACGCGGGCATGCGAGTGACTGATGGCTTATGGGCCGTCGGTGATATCGCGACCTTCCCCCTGAACGGCCAGCCCCAGCGCATCGAGCATTGGCGCCTGGCTCAGCAACAGGCCCGCATTGCCGCTGCGAACATGCTCGGCGGCGACGAACACTATCTGGACGTGCCGTTTTTCTGGACCTATCACTTCGGCAAACGCTACGACTACCTTGGCCATGCCGAGCACTGGGACGAAGTGGAATTCAAGGGCACGCCCGAGCATCCGCCGTTTATCGCCCTGCTGGGCAAGGACGGCCTCGTTGCCGCCGCAGTGGCCTGTGATGAAGGCCGGGCCATGGCGGCGTTGGCCCAACGCATGAAACAACCGTTGCCGGTGGACGAGGCTTGGCGGCTGATCCGGGATTTTTCGTCCTAGCCCCAAATCCCCTGTGGGAGCGGGCTTGCTCGCGAAAGCGTCGGCACGGCTTGCGTCAATGCACGGAGTGATCGGCCGGCAGGTGAGTCACCCGGGGGCGCTCCTGTGGCGCCAGGGGCGATGGCTGCATGTCGCAGCTGAGCAAATGGAAGTGCGGCACAACGTGGCTGATGTCGCCGTCCTGGTTGTTGTGAATAGTCTTCGAGCCGGGCTGGCGCAGCGTGTCCAGGCGCTCGTCGGTCAACTTGAAACTGGCGCTCAAGCCCTGGTCATTCACGACGGGGGCCGGCGACCGGCGCTGGGCGAAGCTGCGGCTTTTGCGCTGTTGGTAACGCGCCCAGGTAATCAACAGCATCGCGTTGACCAACGCGATCCAACCATAAATCTGCAAGGTCCCCAGGGTATCGAACAGAGCCCCTCCCGGGCGCGGACCGGCCTGACTCGCAAACAGCGGCCACAGCCCATTGACCAGCAAGTACAACAGCCCCACCCACGCCAGTACGGTGAAAAACGCGTCGATGAGCACTAGAAAAGGCCGTTGCCGGGTCCTGATAATTTTCATCGGATCACTTCCTCTTCTTCATCATCGAACGGTTTGATGCCGCGATCCGGGCTGACCCAGCGTGCACGCTGCTGATGCTGTCCAAACAACACTTTTGGAAAACTCACCAGCGTGGTGAACAAGCTGATCAACCAGAACACCAACGGGTACCAGATCACCCAGAACATGATGTGCCACAGGCCTTTTTCGTAACGCCGATCGATCAGGATGCTCACCGCGAATTGCAGCATGCACACCACCGCCAGCAACAGCCCGGTGAAGGCCGGCGGCATCAGGTTATCCACGGCAATGGCAGCGGGCATTTCGACAAATTTGCCGGCGCCCCAGAAAATCACCGACAGCAGGAACGTGAACGCCCAACCGGTGGACAGGCAATATTCGAACAACAGCGGCCACAGGTAGCGGTGGCGGTATTGCCAGATGCCACGGATGTTTTTGAACAACACCTCGGCGCCACCCTGGGCCCAGCGCAGCCGTTGCCGCCACAGGCCGCGCAGGGTTTCTGGCATGAGGATCCAGCACAGGGCGCGTGGCTCGTAGAAGATGCTCCAGTGATCCAGTTGTAGCTTCCAACTGATGTCGATGTCTTCGGTGATCATGTCCGGGCTCCAATAGCCAACCCGGTGCAGGGCCGTGCGCCGGAATGCGACGATCACGCCGGACACGGTGAAAATCCGCCCGAAAACCCGCTGGGTGCGCTTGATCAAGCCAATGATCGAGGAGAACTCGCCAACCTGGACCCGGCCCACCAGGGTCGAACGGGTGCGGATGCGCGGGTTACCGGTCACCGCACCGAGGCGGGCGTTGTCCAGCATCGGCGCCACCAGGTAGGCACAGGTGTTCGGCGCCAGCAGCGCGTCACCGTCGATGCACACCAGGTATTCGCTGCGCGCCGCGATGGCGCCCATGCGCAGGGCCACGGCCTTGCCCTGGTTTTCTGCCAGGTGCAGGACGCGCAGGCGCGGGTCTTGCGCTGCCAGCTGATCGAGCATCTGGGCGGTGTTGTCCTTGGAGCCGTCGTTGATGGCAATGACTTCGATGTTCGGGTAATGCTGGCCCAGCGCCGCGTGAATGGTGTCGGCGACGTTATCGCCTTCGTTGAAGCACGGGATCAGGATGCTGATCAATGGCTCGCCGGCCAGGGGCGGTGGCAAGGTGTCGTCCTTCCACGGCCAGTGGCGCTCCCAGTGCAGCCAAAAGTACAAGCCGCCGGCGATCCACAGCCCGGACATGAACAGCGGGTAAAAGAACACGAAGTCCATCAGGAATTGCCCGGTGACCAGGAAGATCAGGCCCAGGGGCACCCCAAGGACGATCGCCAGCACCAGCAGAGCGAGCAGTCTGTCGAGCATGTCAAGGATTCCACTTGTTGGAGAGCGCCGGCCGCACGACCTTCACAGCAGGCTGGTCTTCGATGAAGTTGTCCGGGTAGTAGCCGAAACTGGTCACGCCTTTGCGCTTGAGGCGCCCCATCCAGTCGGCCAATTGTTCACCGTCGATGTCGCTGACCGGCTTGCTGTGCCAGTCCCGGGCCTGCAATTCGAACACCGTGCGCTTGAGCGCGCCGGGGCGAGCCTTGACCGTGTCCACCAGGCGATCGAGCCAGGGGCCGGATTGCTGGAGGGTCTGGTTTTCCATCAGCGGCATGGCCATTGGCGCCGTCCAATCATAGGCGCCGAGAAAGTCGTCGAGGTTCTGGGCGAACCAGGCTTCGCTGTCAGGATTGAGCATCGGTTCGGCAAAGATATTGCGCGCGGTGCGAACCTGCGGGCCACGAATCGCCCGGACCTTGGCGGTCAGCTCATGGGTGAAGTCGATGAGATAGCGGCTCTTGAAGCGGGTCCAGCGTTGCATCGCCGCAGGATCGGCCCGCAGGGTGGCGATGGACGTCGGCAGGCCGTTGGCGGCATAGACTTTCAGGGCCGCAGGGCTGGCATCCTCGAAGTCGGAGAACACCGCGTCGTCATGGTACAAAACGCCTTCCAACGAGCTCATCCGCGCCAGGTCTTCGTAGATCTCGCCGATGACCTTGCGCACGTTCGGGTCGAACGGCGACAAGCGCACGTACTGGTCCGGGGCAACACCCGTCTTACCGGTTTCCGGATCCCAACGCTGTACCCGCGAAAGCTTCGCGTCCAGGGCGAAACTGAGCACCGGCATCCAGGCATAGACCTTGGTGTTGGCCCGGGTGCGCAACTGCCATGCCACCCGATCGAACAGGTCGGCGCGTACCGGCAGGTGACGGTTGGGGAAGTACAACGAATGCACGAGGCCGTCGCCTTTCGGATCGGCGAAGGCTTGCAGGAACACTGTATTGGCGCCCAGGTCGGCAATGCGCTGGACCAACTGGCCGACATTGGCTTCCTGCTGCACCGGGTCCGGATCGTAGACATAATCCAGATCGGCATGCACCACGCGCATCGGGCCAACCGTCTGCACGGACACGACGCTTTCGGCGAAGTGGGCGCCATCCGGATCGGACGCCACCAGGAAGCGAGGACCACTCATCAGGTTGCCCAGGCTGTCGAGACCGTCCTCCAGGGTCAGGGCCATTTGATAGCCCTCGCTGCCAATCACCTGCAACGCGGTACCGTCGGCTTCACCGTAAGGCCAAACCCAGACGCGCGGGCTGTAGCCGGTGACCTTGCGAACTTTCTCGGAAATGGCCACCACGTCCTTGCGTAGGCGGGTCTGGAAGTCGGCTTCGGTCTCATAGCTACGGGTGACGGGGTCATAGCGGCGGGTGGTCGCGGCGGGTTGCTGGTTGCCTTGCGGGTTGGCGAGGATGCCTTTGTGGTTGGCATCGGTGTGGGCGGCGATTTCCACCAGGCCCGATTTGGAAACCTCGCGAATCTGCTCCCAGGTCAGGAACTCGGAACGCTTGCGCGGTACCCCGGCGAAATCCACCGTTTGATTCAGCGGCGTGTCCACCCAACTGCCGACCGGGGCGAGGATCGCCGGCCAATTATAGGCGCGCAGAATGGGCATGACGCGGGTATAGAAGCTTGAGTAGCCGTCGTCGAAACTCAGCAGCACCGCACGCGGCGGCAGTTCCGGGCCGCCATTGCGGGCCGTGATGATCTGATCCACGGTGACCGGCTGGTAGTTGTTTTCCCGCAGCCACGCCAGCTGTTCGATCAGGCGTTCGGTACGCACGGCCACTAGCGCTTGGTCCGGGTCCCGGTCGTCGACATCGTGGTAGGCGATGCCGAGCACATGGTTCTTGGGCCACGGGGCGTCATTGGCCGCCAGCGGGCGCTGCGAGGGCGGCGTGAACGCCGGGGCTTGCTGGGCACAAGCGCTGATCAGCAAAGCCCCCAGCAGAAGGATGAATCGCGAAATGACAGGCATTTTCAAACTCTTCTAGAAGCGATAGGTGAGGTCGACAAGCAGGCGCAGATCGCTTTCACGATCGCCGTCGTAGGGGCGGTTGAGCCAACTCAGCGCGGCGCCTGTCTCCAGCACGTCGTTCCAGATGAAACGCTGGCCGTAGCTGAGCAATCCCACGGCCGCGGTGTTGTGGTCGCGCTGGCTGTAGGTGCCAGCACCGATCTGGAACTGCTGGCTCCACGCGGTCTCGTAGCGGCGGTACAACACGTGGTTGGCGCTCACGGTCGGCATGACGCTGAAGTCCGATTTCGGGTTGAAATAAGGCACTTCGTTGGAGCCGCTGTTACGGCTGGCACCCACTTCCAGACCCAGCTCCACTTGCACACGCGGTGTGCTGTAGATGCCTTCACGACCGGTCAGCTGGGCTTCGAGGCGGTTGTTGCCATCGCTGAAATGGGACGGGCTGACAGCCAGTCGCCACTCGCGACTTTCATTGGCGCGCCAGCGTACGAAGCCGCTACCGCCGTTAGCGCGAATGCCGCTGTTGAGCGCCCGCAACGGGGTATTGGCCGAGAGATAATCCAGGCTAGCGCCGTACTGCCAGTGGTCGTCGATGTCCCGGGCCACGGCCAGGCGCGCGCCCTGCTTGTCACCTGAGCCATAGGAATGATTGGATATCTCGGCTTCCAACGTCATGTCCCGGGTGCGACGCTCCACACCCAGACGCTGCCAGCGGTGGTGGCCGGTGCCTTCCTCGAAATCACCGGTGGCGTAGCCGGCACCGCCGAATAGCCGCCAGTCTTCATCAATAGGCGGGCTGTAGAGCAGCGTCTCGACTCCAAAGTCCCGACTGCCAGTGACGGCACCGGCGCCACCGTTACCACCGCCATAGCTCTTGCCGGTGTAGGCCTCGATGCGCAGTTCAGCCATGTCGTGCACGTCGCGTTGGCGTTGCAAGCGTTTGGCATGGGCGTTTTCCGGATAGCGGGCGACCACGTCGTCGGTCAGTGCATCCATCTGCCGCCATTCCTGCAAATCCATGGCTGCGCGGGCCTGGGCGATTTCCAGGTCACGGCTGCGCGGGATCGTGGTCTCGACTTCCTTGAGCAGATTTTCCGCACGGCGCGGCCAGTCACGGACCTGGAACAGATCGGCTTGGGCCAGGCGCATGCCGGTGTTGCCGGGGCCTTGGTTGACCAGCGTTTCCAGGCGCGCCTCGGCAGAAGACAGGTCGGCGCCGTACGTGCCGGCCTGGGCGGCGAGTTGCTGGGCGTCCATCCACTCATCGTTGGGGTTGCCGATCGGCAGACCCTTGAGCTCGATACGCGGACGCTGGGCTTTCGCCATGTCTTCGGCCAGTGCGCGGGCCTCTTCGGATTTTTCACTTTCCAGCAACGCGTAGTAGAGCGCGGTGCCGTCCTCAAAGCGCTCCGCAGGATCAGCATCCGGCGCCGCCAGTACTTGGCGGTACAGATCGACGGCGATTTCCGGCTCACGCTGTTCCAGGTAGGAAGACGCCACCCAACGCAGGGCATACGTGGGAATGCTCACGCCTTCGGCGATCAGCTTCTGGTATTCGGCAATCACTTCAGCCCGACGGGCGCGGGCATTGAGAGCCCCCATGCGATCGATGCGCCAACGGAGTACGTCGTCATGGGCCTCTGCCACCGGGGTCCAGGTAGCGAGCAACTTGTCGTAGTCGGCCAAGGCGCGGTCGGCAATGACGAAGCGCTCCTGTTCACTGCGACTAGCCATGTCTGCCAGGCGCACCCGTTCGGCGGCTACGTCCCCCTCCAGGCGACGCAGCACGCCACGGTCGATCAGGCCCGGCTGCAGACGCGCCAGGCGCAGCGCCGGCTCGGGCAGTCGCGCGCGTTGCAGGGCATAGATGTATTCGCGGGCAATCTCTGGGCTGTTGCCGGCGCGGGTGAAGGCCTGGTCATATTCGAACAGCGCTTCGTGGGGGTTGTTGGCGCGGGTCAGGGCATAACCCAGGGCCAGTCGACGCATCGGATCTGTCGGTTTGGCGGCGACCATGGCTTTGGCGCGGGCGAC
This sequence comes from Pseudomonas sp. RL_5y_Pfl2_73, assembly GCF_963970515.1. Taxonomy (NCBI): domain Bacteria; kingdom Pseudomonadati; phylum Pseudomonadota; class Gammaproteobacteria; order Pseudomonadales; family Pseudomonadaceae; genus Pseudomonas; species Pseudomonas sp. RL_5y_Pfl2_73. The sequence goes on from NZ_CAXAPD010000033.1 coordinate 58,407, forward strand.
AGCTTCGTCGGGCTGGCCGCCATCGGCCTGGGTCAAGGCCAGGCCGAGTTGCAGGTCGGGGTTCTGAGGATCGATCACCAAAGCCTGGCGGTACAGCTCGGCCGCCGAATCCCATCGCTTGAGGTTTCGATAGGCGCGAGCCGTAGCGGTCAGCGCCCGGACAGGCAGCGCTCGATTGCGGCCCTGGGTCTCATAGACCGTCACCACCTCGGCGTCGAGGCCAGCCCAACTGGCGATCTGCAGGTGGTCGCTGATCTGCGCAGTGCTGGCCTGGCCAGCCGGCACTTGGCGCAACGCGGTCAGCGCAGGCGTGTAATGGCCTGCACGGGCGTCGAACACCATCTGGTCATAGGCGGTATCGGCAAACGCCAGCAGCGGCCAGCACAATTGGCTGCACAGCGCGACGCGAAACAACGGTCGTAAACCACGTTGAATAAAAGGACCCACAGTACGCGGCATTCGTCAGCATCCTTACATGGCCAGCCGGGTCGCAGTGCCCCCTTGCCCATCAAACAGGAAGCCGGATCAAAGGAATCCAGCCAAGCTCTAATGGGCCTAGTCTTGCACTCTCAGGCGGGTCATCTTCAGGAACGCCACAATTATTCAGAATCGCTACAGATTTCGGCGCAGCAGAGCTGTCCGATGGGCGTAAAAAAACCCGGCCATGCGTCATGCACGGGCCGGGTTCTGGGATGTGACTTGAACGCCTTACTGGATGGCGACGCCACCGCCCAGTTTGCTCATCACAAATGCCGAGAATTGCTCAACGGTCATCTTCTGGCCGTTGAAGTCGACCAGGTTGTTGGCGTAGTGCAATTTGGTGACGACATCGTTGCCGTCGAGGGTCGCCAGTTGAGTACCGACGGCCATGGCGCTGAACATATCGCTGGTGGCGGTGGCCTGATCGGCGATCAGCTTGGCATCGGTCTGGCCTTCCATCTGTGCCTGCACGGTCATCAGGTCCACCAGCATCGGCTTGGAAACCTTGAGGTTGAAATCCAGCAGGGCGAGCAACTGACGGCCCAACTCTTCCGGTGGCAGGTCCATGGACTGCGGCTTGGCCAGATCAACGATCAGGCTGGCACGGCTTTCACCGTTGGCGGTGTTGAAGGACAGATTTTCCAAAGCCACTTGCGGGGCGCCGGCCAGGAGTTTCTCCAGATCGGCCTTGACCTGCGCCTCTTCGGCTTCGGTCAGGCTCAGCTCTGGCGCCGGCTCACCGGCTGCAACGGCCTCGGCGGCAGCTTTTTCGTAAGGTTGCAGCTTGGTCTGGTAAATCTGCATCAGCGACATGGTGGCCGGGATGTCCAGGTTCTTCAGACTGACAGCCATCTGCGCCGAACCAATGGTCTTGTCGTTGAACGACAATTCACCGATCTTGTAATCGGCACGCCCCGAAGCGCTGGTACCACTCTCGGTGCTGCTGTTCTTCATCTCGAAATTCTTCAGGCCCAGCACCGATTTCGGCTCACCAAAGGTGGCCTTGGTGCTGCTCAGCAGCAGGGTGTTGTCACCCATGTAGTAACCGTAGGAGCTTTTGCTCAAGTTACTCGCCAATGTCAGGCCATTGAGCTCAACCTGCACGGGAGTCTGGTCTTCGGCGACGGTGGTCAGCTTGAAGCTGTCCATATAGCCGTCGGCCTTGACCTTCTGTGCCTGGGCGCTGGCGGACAGGTCGATTTTAAGACCGGAGAAGGTGAGCTGGGATTGCTCATCCAGCTTGGTATCCACGGGCAGCAGCTCGTAGGTGCCATTGATGGATTGGTCGTATCCCAGGTTGACCACACCTTTGAGCGGCGATTGGTCCTTGGTGGCGGCGAACCACTTGTCAGTCAGCGGATTGCGCTCAAGGGCGGTGTGACTGGTGGCCATGACCGGCAGCCATTTGAGCGTTATCAAACGCGAAAATGGCAGTGGGCCGTGTTCGATCTGATCGACGAAGAGCAGCTCAACCGGCTCGCCACCGAATATCTCGCCCTCGCCCTTGAGGCGGTAGTGTGCGGTGCTGCTGAACGTTCCACGATCCATGGACACCAGCTCCAGGGTGGCAGTGCTATTAGACCCGGCCAAGGCTGTTTGCATCTGTTTGTTGCTATCGGCAACAGCATTCGTCAACACACCTTCGAGTTTGGTCCCGGTGTACCAGGCGCCGCCCGCGCTGACAGCACCGACAGCCACAACGATTCCTAGAAGTATGCTTGCTGATTTATTCATGAGTGACCCGATCGATATCCATGGTTGAAAAAAGTCGTCGTCTTCCCTGACCCGCAAAGGGTGTGGCTCGACGCCGTAAAAGAGGTGGGGAGATTACCATCAGGCACCCGTGCGGGCCCAATGTTTAAAGGGGGAAAAACGTTTTCTTGCGAGGAGGTCTACGAATATTGGACTTCGATCTCGTCAAGTTGATGGTCGAAAGTCTTGAGGCGGGCCGTCCAGGTGTACACCAGCACTTCGAAATCGCGATTGATCACCGCCGCACCCGATGAGTCCGCGCGCGAATCGCAGAAGTCCAGCTGATAGCGCTCACGGGCCATGGCGTTAGCTACGTCACACAACTCTCGGGCGTTGTTGAGCCAATGCCAGCCGTCCTGGGTAACTTGCTTGTCCAAGGCTGCGCATTGGGTTTTCAGGGCTTCCAGGCTCTTTTCCAGCGGGGTACCGGTGAGCTCCCCCATGACTTCCTGAAACGTGCGGCCAGGCTGCCAATAGCTGCCCCAGAAATAACGGTCAAACACCGTTTCGACACGTCGCAGCGCAACCTTGGTGTCCCAAATCAGCACCAGCGTCTTACCTTGTTCAAGGTGTTTTTTCTTGATGCGCTGACCCTGGAGCGATGCCCAGGCCACGATTGCAATGGATATCACGCCGATCAACGCCGCCGCGCTATCGAGGAACAACAGCGCTTTGTCGATCTGGTGAGTGAGCATGACGCCATAAAAATAAGTGGCCGAAAGCAGCAACAAAGCCGCAATGGCGCACCAGAAGCCGGGAGCATAAGGGCTTTTCATTATTGGAATCCCCATGACCAGTGACGTCGCGGGCCCTTGGTCGCCAAAGGCCGACTATCACAGCATAGCAACGGTATCGGGGGTTTGCCGGGGCATCAGGGGCTTGATCCGATTACCGGCCAAAAACGACAAAACCCCTGGCTGCTGATGCAGACAGGGGTTCTGGGAATTCAATCTTGACGATGACCTACTCTCACATGGGGAAACCCCACACTACCATCGGCGATGCATCGTTTCACTGCTGAGTTCGGGATGGGATCAGGTGGTTCCAATGCTCTATGGTCGTCAAGAAATTCTGTGACCGACCCGTTCAACAGCAACGTTTCGGTAAAATCGATGACTTCTACTAAAAACAAAACCCCTACCTGCGTCAGCAGATAGGGGTTTCGGAATTTAATCTTGACGATGACCTACTCTCACATGGGGAAACCCCACACTACCATCGGCGATGCATCGTTTCACTGCTGAGTTCGGGATGGGATCAGGTGGTTCCAATGCTCTATGGTCGTCAAGAA